>NZ_JAMPNZ010000015.1:0-254118 GCF_028479625.1 Providencia sp. PROV197 | reverse complement strand
AATTTGCTTTGGTGATAAACAGCATACTAGAGATACTGTTTATCTATGCGATTAAAGAAAATTATTTTTTCTTTTTCGCTTTTGCGTTTGGTAAATCAGTAATGCTACCTTCGTAAATCTCAGCAGCCATACCGATTGATTCATACAGTGTTGGGTGAGCATGGATAGTTAATGCTAAATCTTCAGCATCACAGCCCATTTCAATTGCTAGGCCGATTTCGCCCAGTAATTCACCACCGTTCACACCGACAACCGCACCACCGATAACACGGTTAGATTGCTTGTCGAAAATCAGCTTAGTCATACCTTCTGAGCAGTCAGATGCAATTGCACGACCTGACGCAGCCCATGGGAAAGTCGCAACTTCGTAGCTGATATTTTGTTCTTTCGCTTCTTTTTCAGTTAAACCAACCCATGCAACTTCTGGCTCAGTATAAGCGATTGATGGGATCACTTTCGGGTCAAAGTAATGTTTCAGACCAGAGATAACCTCTGCTGCAACGTGACCTTCGTGAACACCTTTGTGAGCCAACATTGGTTGACCAACGATATCACCGATAGCGAAAATGTGTGGAACGTTAGTGCGCATTTGTTTATCCACGTGGATAAAGCCGCGATCATCAACTTCAACGCCAGCTTTGCCTGCATCTAAGTTTTTACCGTTAGGAACACGGCCGATAGCCACTAACACAGCATCATAACGTTGTGGTTCTGCGGAAGCTTTTTTACCTTCCATAGACACATAAATACCGTCTTCTTTCGCTTCAACTGCGGTAACTTTCGTTTCTAACAGCAGGTTGAATTTTTTGCTGATTTGTTTGGTGAATACTTTAACCACATCTTTGTCAGCCGCAGGGATGACTTGGTCAAACATTTCAACCACATCGATTTGAGAACCCAGTGCATGGTACACAGTTCCCATTTCTAAACCGATGATGCCACCGCCCATAACCAGAAGACGCTCTGGAACTTCTTTCAGTTCTAACGCATCGGTTGAATCCCAAATACGTGGGTCTTCATGAGGAATGAATGGTAATTGAATTGGACGTGAGCCCGCTGCAATGATTGCGTTATCGAAATTGATAGTCGTACTACCGTTTTCGCCTTCAACAACCAGCGTATTTGCACCCGTAAATTTACCCAGACCGTTAACGACGGTCACTTTACGACCTTTCGCCATCCCAGCTAGACCACCCGTCAGCTGATTAATGACTTTTTCTTTCCATAAGCGAACTTTAGAGATATCAGTTTTTGGCTCACCAAATACGATACCGTGCTCTGCTAATGCTTTCGCTTCTTCGATCACTTTTGCAACATGCAATAAAGCTTTTGAAGGGATACAACCCACGTTTAAACAAACACCACCAAGGGTTGAATAACGTTCAACTAAAACAGTTTCTAAACCTAAGTCAGCGCAACGGAAAGCCGCAGAATAACCTGCAGGGCCTGCACCAAGCACAACGACTTGGGCTTTAATTTCAGTACTCATCATGACCTCTTTTTGTTTTGTCCAGCGGTACTGCTGAATAAACGATCTTCCACTGGAAAAGTACACACCGAGAGCAGTTTACAGAATTGTTAACACCCTGAAAAGGCTCATTTCGTGATGTAACTCCCAACCTTTCGTAGCAGCAGCAAAAAATTCTGCCTCAGCCTAAATAAAACAGACCGGCCTATCAGCCGGTCTTATTATTTACATCACTAAACGGCGAATATCGCTCATTAATTGCCCTACTAGGGTGATGAAGCGTGCTCCATCAGCCCCATCGATGACACGGTGGTCAAAGGACAGTGACATAGGCAGGATCAGGCGAGGAACAAACTCGCTACCGTTCCAAACAGGTTTCATTGAAGAGCGTGACAGCCCCATAATAGCCACTTCTGGTGCGTTCACGATTGGTGCAAAACCAGTTGTACCGATACCACCAAGGCTAGAGATGGTGAAACATCCGCCTTGCATATCAGCCGCAGTCAGTTTACCTGCACGCGCTTTCTTAGAAACTTCCATCAGTTCACGAGATAACTCTAAAATGCCTTTTTTGTTAACGTCTTTAAAGACAGGAACAACTAAGCCATTTGGTGTATCAACCGCGATACCGATATTGATATATTTTTTCAAGAACAGACGCTGTGCATCTTCAGAAATCGAGCTGTTAAAGCGCGGCATTTCTTCCAGGGCGCGGGCAACTGCTTTCATGACAAAAACTAATGGCGTGATTTTCACGTCCAGTTTTTTCTTCTCTGCTTCTTTATTCTGTTGCTTACGGAATTCTTCAACTTCAGTGGTATCCACTTCTTCCATCAGCGTAACGTGTGGGATCATCACCCAGTTACGGCTCAGGTTTGCACCAGAGATTTTTTGGATACGACCCAGTTCGACTTCTTCAACTTCACCAAACTTGCTGTAATCTACTTTCGGCCATGGCAGCATACCAGGTAAACCACCACCTGCTGCAGCTGGAGACTCAGCACGTTTGACTGCATCTTTCACGTAAGCTTGGACGTCTTCACGCAGGATACGGCCTTTACGACCAGTACCTTTTACTTTCGCTAAGTTAACACCGAACTCACGCGCTAAGCGGCGAATAACCGGTGTTGCGTGGATGTATGCGTCGTTCTCAACAAATTCATTTTTGCTATCAGCTGCTTTTGCAGCTGGTGCCGCTGCAGGTGCTGGTGCCGCTGCTTGAGCAACTGGTGCCGCAGCTGGTGCTGCACCGGCAACTTCAAAAGTCATGATCAGCGAGCCAGTTTTCACTTTGTCGCCTGTCGCAATCTTGATTTCTTTAACAGTACCAGCAAATGGTGCAGGAACTTCCATTGATGCTTTATCGCCTTCAACCGTAATGATTGATTGCTCAGCAGAAACGGTGTCGCCCACTTTAACCATTACTTCGGTAACTTCAACTTCATCACCGCCGATATCTGGCACGTTAACGTCTTTAATTGCAGAGGCTGCTGGAGCCGCTGGTGCTGCTTGTGCAACTGGAGCAGCGGCTGGCGCTGCGCCTGCGACTTCAAAGACCATGATCAGCGAACCAGTTTTCACTTTATCGCCTGTCGCAATCTTGATTTCTTTAACAGTTCCAGCAAATGGCGCTGGGACTTCCATTGACGCTTTATCGCCTTCAACAGTAATTAAAGATTGTTCTGCGGTCACGGTGTCACCCACTTTAACCATGATTTCAGTGACTTCGACTTCATCGCCACCGATATCTGGTACAGCAACGTCTTTTGACGCTGCTGCGCTTGGTGCTGCCGCAGGGGCTGCTGGCGCTTGTGCGGGAGCTGGTGCTGCTGCACCCGCTTCTGCTTCAAAGACCATGATTAGCGAGCCAGTTTTTACTTTGTCGCCTGTCGCAATTTTAATTTCTTTTACCACACCCGCTTGTGGTGATGGGACTTCCATAGAAGCTTTATCACCTTCAACGGTAATGAGCGATTGCTCTGCTTCTACTTTATCACCAACTTTAACCATCACCTCGGTGACTTCAACTTCATCAGCACCGATATCTGGCACTTGGATTTCAATAGACATTGATATTTACCTCTTATGCCAAACGTGGGTTAACTTTTTCTGGGTTAATGTTGTATTTTTTAATCGCTTCTTCAACGACTTTAACATCAACCTCACCACGTTTAGCTAATTCACCTAACGCTGCTACGATGACATAGCTGGTATCCACTTCGAAGTGGTGACGCAGGTTTTCACGACTGTCAGAACGACCAAAACCATCAGTACCCAGTACGCGGTAATCACTTGCAGGTACATAAGTACGAACTTGTTCAGCAAACAGTTTCATGTAGTCAGTTGATGCAACTGCTGGTGCGTCATTCATTACTTGTGCAATGTATGGAACGCGTGGTGTTGCAGATGGGTGCAGCATGTTCCAACGCTCACAATCTTGACCATCACGTGCCAATTCAGTGAATGAGGTTACACTGTAAACATCAGAACCAATGCCATACTCTGCAGACAGAATATCTGCCGCTTCACGAACGTGGCGCATCATTGAACCTGAACCTAACAACTGCACTTTACCTTTGCTACCTTCAACAGAAGCCAGTTTGTAGATACCTTTACGGATACCTTCCTCTGCACCTTCTGGCATTGCAGGCATGTGGTAGTTTTCGTTCAGAGTCGTGATGTAGTAGTACACGTTCTCTTGTTTCTCACCGTACATGCGCTCTAAACCGTTTTGCATAATCACTGCAACTTCATAAGCGAATGCAGGGTCATAAGAAATACAGTTAGGAATAGTCAGTGATTGAATATGGCTGTGACCATCTTCGTGTTGTAAGCCTTCACCATTCAGCGTTGTACGACCTGAAGTACCACCAATCAGGAAGCCACGTGCTTGTTGGTCACCCGCTGCCCACATTAAGTCACCAATACGTTGGAAACCAAACATTGAGTAGTAGATATAGAATGGGATCATCGGCAAGTTGTTAGTACTGTAAGATGTTGCAGCCGCTAACCAAGAAGAACCTGCGCCCAACTCATTGATACCTTCTTGCAGGATTTGACCTTTCGAGTCTTCTTTATAGTAGGCAACCTGTTCTCTGTCTTGCGGTGTATATTGCTGACCTTTCGGGCTATAAATACCGATTTGACGGAACAGACCTTCCATACCAAATGTACGCGCTTCGTCAGCGATAATTGGCACTAAACGCTCTTTAATAGAGTTGTTTTTCAACATCACGTTCAATGCACGAACGAAAGCAATTGTGGTCGAAATTTCTTTTGATTGTTCTTCTAATAATTGGCTGAAATCTGCCAGTGCAGGGATTTCCAGTTTCTCATCAAAAGTTGAACGACGAGCAGGCAAATAACCACCCAGCGCTTGGCGACGCTCGTGCAGGTATTTGTACTCTTCGGAATCTTTTTCGAAAGTAATGTATGGCAGTTTTTCGATTTGCTCATCAGCCACTGGCACATTGAATTGATCACGGAAGTGGCGAACACCGTCCATGTTCATTTTCTTCACTTGGTGCGCAATGTTTTTACCTTCAGCTGTTTCGCCCATACCATAACCTTTAATGGTTTGCGCTAAAATAACAGTTGGTTTGCCTTTGGTTTCTTTTGCTTTCGCAAATGCAGCATAGACTTTCTTCGGATCGTGACCACCACGGTTCAATGCCCAAATTTCATCATCAGTCATATCTTTAACTAATGCTGCAGTTTCTGGGTAACGATTGAAGAAGTGTTCACGAACGTACGCGCCGTCGCGTGATTTAAAGGTCTGGTAGTCACCATCTAAAGTTTCGTTCATTAACTGAACAAGTTTGCCGCTCGTATCTTTACGCAGCAGCTCGTCCCAACGGTCACCCCACATAACTTTGATAACTTGCCAGCCAGCACCGTTAAAGATACCTTCTAATTCGTTAACAATTTTTCCGTTACCTGTTACTGGGCCATCTAGACGTTGCAGGTTACAGTTGATAACGAAAACTAAGTTATCTAGTTTATCGCGTGTTGCGATAGTAATCGCACCTTTAGATTCTGGCTCATCCATCTCACCATCACCTAAGAATGCATATACGCGCTGCGCAGATGTATCTTTCAGGCCACGGTTATCAAGGTATTTCAGGAACTTAGCTTGATAGATAGCATTGATTGGGCCCAGCCCCATTGATACTGTCGGGAATTGCCAGAAGTCAGGCATCAATTTAGGGTGCGGATATGAAGATAGGCCATTACCACCAATTTCTTGACGGAAGTTGTTCATTTGCTCTTCAGTTAAACGCCCTTCTAAGAAAGCACGTGCATAGATACCTGGAGAGATGTGACCTTGGAAGAATACTAAGTCTCCGCCATCATTATTGTTATGAGCACGGAAGAAGTGGTTGAAGCAGACTTCATACAAGGTTGCTGATGACTGGAAAGAAGCCATGTGGCCGCCCAGTTCTAAGTCTTTTTTAGACGCACGCAGAACAGTCATTACTGCGTTCCAGCGAATTGCAGAGCGAATACGGCGCTCTAAGTCCATGTTACCAGGGTATGCAGGCTCATCTTCAACAGCAATTGTGTTGATGTAATCAGAACGACCAGATGCACCAGCAGCAATACTTACGCCGCCTTTACGCGCTTCGCTTAATACCTGTTCGATAATAAACTGAGCACGATCAACACCTTCTTCACGGATGACCGATTCAATCGCCTGTAGCCAGTCGCGAGTTTCAATCGGATCCACGTCATTTTTTAACATATCTGACATGGTGTATTCCTTATCTGTTATCTATTTTATATGGTTATGTGGAGCCTATCTTCCCGCTATTTTCCCAATATTGCTAAAACAGCGGGAAGATAGGCCCTGATGTAGTTGCCGCTTTAACTCTCTTTTAGAGCATTCACAATAATATAGACGCAGCAGTCAGGATCTATATTACTAAGTTAAATCAGGGTGTTGCTGTAACCGCCGTAAAGAACGTTCTCTACGAGTTTGCTCTCGGCTAATATCCAATAGCAAATCTTCAATAAAAGACAGGTGACGGTGAGATGCTTCGCGCGCTTTTTCAGGTTCTCTTGCCATTATTGCAGCAAAAATTTGTGCTCTATGGGAGCTAACCGCGTTATACATCTCTTTACGGGTATACAAAAATTCAAAGTTTTGACGGATATTCTGTTCTAACATTGGGATCATGCAGCGCAATAAATGCAATAGAACCACGTTGTGAGCCGCTTCTGTCACAATGAGTTGGTATTGGAGTACCGCATCTGACTCGGCATCTAACTCGCCGCTTTTTTGCGCGGTTTCGATAAGTTCATAACTTTGACGAATACGGTCAAGATCTTCTTCAGTACCACGGAGTGCAGCATAATAGGCCGCAATACCTTCAAGGGCATGACGAGTTTCAAGAAGATCAAATTGAGATTCGGGATTACCTTCGAGTAACTGAGCTAAAGGATCACTAAAGCTTTGCCACATTTTCTTTTGTACGAAGGTGCCGCCGCCTTGACGACGAGATAGAAGCCCTTTCGCTTCTAATGTTTGAATTGCTTCACGCACTGATGGCCTAGATACGTCAAACTGTTTTGCGAGTTCACGTTCAGGGGGCAGCTTTTCGCCAGGGCGCAATGTCCCTTCGAAAATAAGATGTTCAAGCCGTTGCTCTATTACATCTGATAACTTTGGTTGGCGAATTTTACCGTAAGTCATAATCTGCCATATTCATAAGTGAGTAATTATTGATTACGTATTACCCAGTGTTAATTGGTAATACCAATTTGTTTATGGGCTAATAAAGTAACAAAGTATTCACTATCTGTCCATAAAGACCTTGCGCTAAATCATAAAATCCTGCAAATATTAACAATTTATTTTAAAATTTAGCATGTTTTGATAACTAAACAACCAATGTCGTGAGAGTATTTTTAACATAAAAAACATCATTTACCGATTAAAAATACAAACTGAATCGTAAAAGCAATCATTTTAATGAATAAAAATTCATTAAAAGCAAATTAAAAATCAAATAAAATCTTAGCTGCTCTATTATACTTAAACGTCTCACTTTTTTTGTTTCAAAAATGTTAAAATCACAACTGAATTTACACTTATCTTAAATTCTAACCGCATCTTCAACTCAAATTGGCCCGCTTTCTATAGAATAATATTGATGCTTTTAAAAATAATATGCCAATACTTCCACTTTATGAATACTGATATAAATCACTTAATGAGAAATAAAAGAACTGTATGATGAAATTGAGCAATACAGTTCTTATATCAAACTTTGATAGCGTAATGATGCCCTAGGAATGGTTCTCAACAAAACGCATTGATAAGTCCATCGCTTGAATATGTTTAGTCAAAGCACCCACTGAAATAAAATCAATGCCAGTTTCTGCAAATTCTTTTATTGTTTTTAGTGTCACATTACCTGAGACTTCAAGCGCAGCCTTCCCTGCAGTTAGCACTACAGCCTCTTTCATCATTGTCGGTGTAAAGTTATCTAACATAATGATGTCTGCGCCTGCTTTTAGCGCTAGAAGTAACTCATCTAGGCTTTCCACTTCAATTTCAATAGGTACTTCAGGGTGTGCTTGTCTGGCAAGTTCAACCGCCATATCCACCGAACCTGCTGAAATAATATGATTTTCTTTAATTAAATAGGCATCTGACAATCCCAAACGATGGTTAAATCCCCCTCCCATAAGAACAGCATACTTCAATGCAGTTCTTAGGCCAGGAATCGTTTTGCGAGTATCAAGTAGCTTGGCACGAGTTCCTGCAATCTCTTTTACATATATCGCAGTTACTGTCGAAACCGAAGAGAGTGTTTGGATAAAATTCAGCGCAGTCCGCTCCCCTGTTAATAAAACTTGAGATGGTCCCTGCATTTCACATAACACTTGATTTGATGTGACGGTATCACCGTCTTTCACTTTCCAATCAATTTTAACTAGCCCGCCTAATTGAAGAAAGACTTCTTCTAACCATTGTTTACCGCAAAAGATACCGTTTTCCCGTGTAATAATACGGGCGGTTGCAATCGCGCTTTCACTAAGTAGCTGCCCTGTGATATCTCTTTTATAGTCAACAACCTGTCCAAGGTCTTCTTTTAATGCAACTGTCACCATAAAAGGGATATCAACTGCTAATCGCTCTAATAGAATGCCGCGTCTTTGCTGTTCATCATAACGCCGTATAGCCATTTCTTTCTCCAAAATATGCTCTCGTCTTATTGTATCTATGCTAATCTTTCCATCCAAAGATAACGAGCCCTGACAAAAAGAAGATAGAATACTATGGATCACGAGATGAAAATACATGATGGTTGGTTAAATAATGTGACTCATATCCCCTCACCGCATCATGATCAACGCCCTGATGGTGTTACTCCCTCTTTGCTTGTTATCCATAATATTAGCCTTCCTCCAGGTCAATTTGGTGGGCCTTATATTAATCAATTATTCACGGGGGTTTTGAATCCTCAAGAACATCCTTTTTTTGAGGAAATAAAACACCTTCGCGTTTCTGCTCATTGCTTAATTCGCCGTGATGGCTCAATTATTCAATATGTTCCTTTTCATTTACGTGCTTGGCATGCAGGGCAATCAAGCTACCAAGGAAAAGAAAAATGCAATGATTTTTCAATTGGCATTGAGCTAGAAGGCACTGATTTTGAGCCATTTACTGAATCACAGTACCAATCTCTCGCGACTTTAACCCAACAACTTATTACTCAATATCCATTGATTGCCCATAATATTACGGGTCATAGTGATATCGCCCCTTTACGTAAAACCGATCCTGGTCCATTTTTTGATTGGCAATATTATAGAAGCTTACTTTAAAATTAGTTTAATCATATATAGCAATGAAAATTAATTATTTTTTAATTGCTATATATTTATTATTCTTAATACATCCATTTTCCTTTAATTAAAGAAATTAAAAAAGGCCAATATTAAAATTAAATTATATTTTGCGAAGCCGATCGATAAAAAATGTAATAAACCATAAATTCATTTATTTATCTACAAAGCGTTTCGCAACATCATTTACAATGAATAAAATATAGAGAAAAATAGCTTTATGATAAAACCTCACTTAACAACAGAGGTTTTATCATGCGCCAACAAGGATTTTCACTTATCGAAATAATGGTTGTTATTGCAATAATATCTATACTTGGTGTTATTGCTATTCCTGGTTATCAAAGCTATATGCAAAAGGCTGCAATGACCGATGTCCTGCAAACCATTTTACCTTACAAAAATAGTATTGAAATATGCCACTTCAATTTCGGTAGTCTATCTCAATGTAATAGTGGCAACGATAATATTCCAAATAATATTTCAGGGAAACACATCAAAACCATTGATGTAAAATCAGGTATTGTGAAACTGAGTGGAGATAAAACATTATCAGATCTTAATATTACACTAACACCTGTTGTCACAGGTAATAACTCGCCATTTAAATGGAATGTTGCTTGCGAAATAAAAGACAATACCAATTTAAAATCTTTATGTGAAAAAACGTTTAGTTTTTAATTAGGGGTAATTATGAATATAACGAAAGATAACCAGTTTATATTTAAAGAACTAAAAAAACTATGTGATAAGCACTATATTATTATCGTGGATTATAACCATAAAAGATTATCTATAGCCACGGTTAAAAAACCTGATGATAATCTTATGGCAACTCTAAAGTTTATTGCTAGCGTTCCTGTTTGCTATGATATTTGGCCTAAAGAAAAGGTTGATCATTACTTCAATAGTGTAATACATCAAATCAAAGAGGAGGATATCCCTTACCAACCTAAAGAAGCAGAGACATTAAATATTACATCCCCTGCGGTTGATTTTGTTGAGAATTTACTTAAAACCGCAGTTCATAAACGCTCATCAGATATTCATCTTGAGCCATCCAAACAGGGGTTAAAGATTAGGATTCGTGTTGATGGGAAACTTTACTTTCTTCCTTCAGCACCCTACGAAATTAACAATGAAATCATTGCTCGGCTAAAAATACTTTCCAAAATGAATATTGCGGAAAAAAGACGTCCACAGGATGGACAAATGAATTGGTATTTTGATGGGCAAAATTACAGCATACGCCTTTCTAGTATTCCCACCTTATATGGTGAGAAACTCGTATTAAGAATTCTTAATACTCAATTAAAATATTCATTAGAGCACATAGGGATGTGCTCTTCCCTTCTTGACTCATTAAAAAGATACTTAAATCAGCCTCAGGGTCTAATCTTAGTGACAGGCCCTACAGGCAGTGGCAAAACAGTGACTTTATATAGTGCCCTGGAATTTTTAAATCAATCTTCTCGGAATATTTCAACAATAGAAGACCCAATTGAAATTCCTTTGCAAGGAATTAATCAAATACAGGTTCATGAAAAATCCGAACTTAGCTTTGCTTTTATTCTTAGAGCACTATTACGCCAAGATCCCGATATTATTATGATTGGTGAAATAAGGGATGAAGAAACCGCCCAAATTGCTACTCGTGCAGCGCAAACTGGCCATTTAGTTTTATCTACATTGCATACTAATTGTACTGTAAGCGCTATAGAACGTATGATCCAGCTTGGCGTAGAAAAAAAACAATTAATGTCTTGCTTAAAAATGGTGATAGCTCAAAGATTAGTACGTAAATTATGTCCTAAATGTAAAATACCTACACCATCAAAAACTCAGCTAAATAGAGTGTTAACGATTAATGAATGGAGGTCTAAGGGATGTGAGCACTGTTTTTCTGGCTTTATGGGAAGAACAGCTGTTTATGAGTACATTGACCAGCAAATAATTCAAGATTTACAGGAGCAACAAGGTCGTAATATTGTAAATTTTGAACGTCTTTTTCAAGCAGGTATCAAGCTCATTGAATCAGGGGAAACAACGTTACAAGAAATTTACGCCATTGTTGGCAACGAGGGGGCTTGAAATGTTCATTTATTCATATATTGCACTCAATGCTCGCAACCAAATAATTGAAGATACCTTGTTAGCTAAAAGTAAAAAAAAAGCTTTTCTTATTATTACTGAAAATAACCTTATTCCATTGAAAATCAAAATTAAAGCGATTTTTAATTTAAATCACGCCTGTATTAACTATCGAATACATTTCTTTCATCAACTAGGTGCCTTAACATCATCTGGGATAACACTAATACAAAGCTTAAAAATACTTTCAGAAAATTGCCACCTTCCTTTTTGGCGTCACTTTATTAAAAATTTGATTCTACATATCGAAAAAGGGGAGCTTTTTTCCGATTTTTTAAAGAATCATCCACAAATTTTTAGCAGTACAATTATTAGCCTTATCATTGTTGCAGAAAAGACAGGTAAATATGATGAAAATTTTAATACGATTAGCTTTATGTTAGAACATAATGAAAAAATCTCTGCATTGTTCAAAAAAGCAATACGTTATCCGCTCACTCTCTGTCTATTTTCAGGTATGTTACTATGTATTATGTTTTTGTATGTCATTCCTCAATTTAAAGAAATTTACGATAGCTTTCAACAGGAGCTACCTCTATTAACACAAGCTATGCTTTACGTATCCGACTTTATAAAAGAACAATTCACATATTTTTTATCAGTTATTTTCGTTCTTCTAATATTTACACTAAAAATAAATAAGCATCAGCACTTACAACATTTTTTTTCACAACTGCCAGTATTCAAAAGTTTAATCTCCTATCATTATCTAAGCTTGTATTTTCTAACAGTATCATCCACATATAAAATCGGCCTTCCACTAATTGATTGTTTAAAATGTACAATACAAACAATCAATAATAAGCAATACAAAAAAGATTGTGAAAATATTCTCTCTGCTGTTCTTAAAGGTGGGACACTTTCAAATGCAATGAAAGAGACTGTTTTATTCCCAAGTTTAGCAGTTCAATTAATCGCCGTTGCTGAAGAATCAGGTAAACTCTATTATTTTACAAGATACCTATTTAAGTTCTACTCCGAACAATACATGCTCCATATAGAGAGAAAAGTGAAAAACTTGGAACCTGTCCTTCTTGTATTTATTTCACTCTTAATTGGCATCATTATGCTAGCTATGTATCTTCCAATATTTAATCTAGGGAATGTTGTCACTGGATGATATTTTTTTAATAATATCTATCTCATATTATTAAGATACTCTAACCATATAGAATCATGTTATATAAGTATTTTTAACTATATTCATTCAAGTTAATTTGAGTGAAGACAAACGGATAATTTCAGTGTAATCTATTTTTATTTTCTATAAGTGATCGAAAAATTTATGCCTTATATCGTTGCTTTAACAGGGGGAATTGGGAGTGGTAAGACGACCATTGCAAACAACTTTGCTAAATTTGGTGTCCCCATCGTCGATGCTGATGTAATAGCTCGCCAAGTTGTAGAGCCGAATACCCCTGCTTTTGACGCTATCAGGTCACACTTTGGTAAAGAGATTATTTCTTTAGATGGCACGCTAAATCGAGGCCTTTTAAGAGACATTATTTTCTCAAACACTAATGAAAAAAAATGGCTAAATACACTTCTTCACCCCTTAATTCAGCAAGAGACGCAAAAACAGCTCTACCAAGACAATTATCCTTATGTTTTATGGGTTGTTCCTTTATTAATCGAAAACAACATTTCTCATTTAGCAGATAGGGTATTAGTCGTTGATGTTACCCCTGAAGAACAAATTCAACGTACAATAAAAAGAGACAATATAAGTCTCGAGCAGGTCAAAAATATATTAAATGCACAAGTTAGCCGTGAAAAACGATTATCTTATGCTGATGACGTTATTACAAACCATACTAAAGATACCAGCATTCAAGACAAGGTAGCAAATCTTCACAATAAATATTTAACACTAGCAAAAATAAAACCATAGGAATTAAAATGGGCGAACTAGCAACTACAAATTTAATCACTTATGAATATCCAATGAATGAAAAGATCCGTTCTTGGTTGCGCCTTGAAACTCTTTTATCTCAAATTTATGAGCTCAGCAATATCACCTCCTACTCTTCTGGTATCGCATTTTTTCGTTCAGTCTCAGAACTTATTGAAATTCTAGATAGAGGCGAAGTCCGTTCAGATCTTATTAAAGAGCTTGAAAAACAACGCACTCGCTTATCAAATTGGGCTAGCGACCCTAATGCGGACAATCAACTAATTAGTTCATTACTCACTGATTTATCAGATAAAATATCTCACTTAATGTCTGCACCTCGCTTTGGTCACCATTTACGAACAGATAAAATTATTAGCATGGTTCGCCAAAGACTAAGCATTCCCGGTGGCTGCTGTAGTTTTGATTTACCTACATTACAATTATGGTTAAATATTCCAAAAAATGAACGAGATAAAGCCATCAGTGGCTGGCTTCAAAGTCTCGACCCTTTAAATGATGCTTTAAAAACAGTTCTGTCATTAATTCGCCAATCAGGAACGTTTGAAACTAAAGAGTCATTTAATGGCTTTTATCAAGATAGTGTCGAAGGTAAAGAGCTACTGCGCATAAAATTGCCCGCAGAAAACTTTATTTACCCACAAATTTCAGGTCACAAAACACGCTTTGCTTTACGTTTCCTGCATATCGATAGCGAGAATGGTATACTCCCTGATATGATCCGTTTTGAATTATCTTGCTGTTAAAGTAGAGAAATGTTTTATGAGTGAAATTATTGAAGTTAACTGCCCAACCTGTCAAAAAGTTGTGATTTGGAATGAAAGCAGCCCTTTTAGGCCTTTTTGCAGCAAGCGTTGCCAGCTCATTGATCTTGGTGAATGGGCCAGTGAAGAGAAACGCATTGCAAGCCAGAGCGATATCTCTGAAAGTGATGATTGGAGTGAGCAACCAGATAACTAGCTTTATATTTTTATAAAGTGGAAAATGTAACCTCTGTTTAAACTTGTATATTTTCCACTTTATTTTCAATGTATTAAAAAATTATTACTGTATAAGCATCTCTACAATAACACGGTTTGCAGGTGGGAACTCATTCTCAACCAATGCTTTTTGTTCTACCCAGCGTGAATCCTGCCCTTCTTTTCCATAAGGTTCATTATCCCACGCAGAGACAATAAAGAAATAAAGCGTAATAATTCTATCTTCAAACTCATGATCTACACGGTGAAATTGTTCATACTGAGTGGCAATAATCCCGACTTCTTCCTCAAGCTCACGAATCAAGGCAGCTTCAGGTAATTCACCTTGTTCTAGCTTTCCGCCAGGAAACTCCCAAAAGCCAGCCATATGTGTGCCTTCTGGTCGTTTAGTAATAAAAATTTTTTGCTGGGAATTACGAATAATTCCAGCCGAGATATGCAGATGTTTTTTTTTCATAATCTTTTCGTCAAAAAGGCGGGTTACCCCGCCTTTTTTATATTAATGAGTTAATAGTAACTTAATTCAAACGGCCATGGCATTGCTTGTATTTTTTACCTGAGCCACAAGGACAAGGGTCGTTACGACCAATTTTGTGACCTTGAGTTGCTATGTTAGCTTCGGTTTCAGTCATTAAAGATTCAGCGCCCGCTTCATGACTTAATTGTTGTCTTTTCGCTAAACGCTCAGCTTCTTCACGACGCTGTTGCTCTAATGCTTCAACCTCTTCAGGTAAACGAACTTGTACCTTAGATAATGTGCTGATAACTTCATATTTCAAGGCTTCAAGCATATTAGCAAACATACTAAAGGATTCGCGTTTATATTCTTGTTTAGGGTCTTTTTGTGCATAACCACGTAAGTGAATGCCTTGGCGCAAGTAATCCATTGAAGCCAAGTGCTCTTTCCATAAGGTATCTAGTGTTTGTAACATGACACCTTTTTCAAAGTTACGCATCGCTTCTGCACCAACAATTTCCTCTTTACGCTCATAGATTTCAACCGCTTTTTGCATGATACGTTCACGTAAAGTTTCTTCATGCAATTCAGGTTCTTTATCCAGCCATTCTTTCATTGGCAGATCAAGATCAAAGTCATTAACTAAACGCTGATGCAAACCATCAATATCCCACATTTCCTCTAATGATTGAGGTGGAATATAGGCATCCATCGTGGTGGTAAAAACATCTTCGCGAATGCTGTCAACCGTTTCTTTAATATCACCACCGTCGAGCAATTCATTACGCTGAGTATAAATAGCACGACGTTGATCACTCGCAACATCATCATATTCAAGTAATTGTTTACGAATATCAAAGTTACGGCTTTCAACTTTACGCTGTGCGTTAGCAATCGCTTTAGTTACCCATGGGTGCTCAATCGCTTCTCCTGGTTTCATACCCAGTTTTTTCATCATGCCAGTCACACGATCAGAAGCGAAGATACGCATCAGAGCATCTTCCATCGATAAGTAAAAACGTGAAGAACCCGCATCCCCTTGACGACCTGCACGACCACGTAACTGGTTGTCGATACGACGTGATTCATGGCGCTCTGTACCAATGATATGCAAACCACCCGCAGCTAAAACCGCATCATGGCGCACTTTCCAATTCGCTTTGATTTCATCAATTTGCTCTTGCGTTGGCTCTTCTAACGCAGCAACTTCCGTTTGCCAGCTTCCCCCTAACATGATATCCGTACCACGGCCTGCCATGTTAGTTGCGATAGTTACAGCGCTCGCTTGACCCGCATTCGCAATGATATCCGCTTCCATTGCGTGGAATTTTGCATTCAGGACGTTATGGGCAAT
The DNA here is from genome assembly GCF_028479625.1 of Providencia sp. PROV197. NCBI lineage: Bacteria > Pseudomonadati > Pseudomonadota > Gammaproteobacteria > Enterobacterales > Morganellaceae > Providencia > Providencia sp. PROV197. Next base: position 237,942 of record NZ_JAMPNZ010000015.1, on the reverse strand, counting down.
TTTGGCTTTTTTCAGTGCATTAGAAATTAATTCAGATTTTTCGATGGAAATTGTACCAACAAGAACAGGTTGCCCATTGGCGGTTCTTTCACGAATATCTTCAATAATGGCTGCAAATTTATCGGTTTCGTTCATATAAACGAGGTCAGGTAAATCTTTACGCACCATTGGACGGTTAGTTGGGATAACAATAGTGTCTAATTTATAAATTGAGCTAAATTCAAATGCTTCAGTATCCGCTGTACCCGTCATACCCGCCAGTTTTTCGTATAGACGGAAATAGTTCTGGAATGTAATCGACGCTAAGGTTTGGTTTTCATTTTGAATTTCAACACCTTCTTTTGCTTCAACCGCTTGGTGTAAGCCATCTGACCAGCGACGACCTTCCATTGTACGACCTGTATGTTCGTCAACAATAACGATTTGGCCATCTTTAACGATATAGTCAACATCTAAGGTGAACAATGCATGAGCACGTAAGCCTGCCATTACGTGGTGCATAAGCATAATGTTTGTTGGTGAATATAATGATTCGCCTTCATCCATTAAGCCTTCTTTTGCCAAAAGTTCTTCAATTAACACCAGACCGCGTTCGGTGATAGTGACTTGGCGTGATTTCTCATCAACAGAGAAATGCCCTTCCCCTTGGAAAGTATCTGAATCTTCTTTTTCTTGGCGTTGCAGATGTGGAATTAACTTATCCACTTTTTGGTAAAGTTCTGAGCTATCTTCTGCAGGACCTGAAATGATCAGCGGTGTACGCGCTTCATCGATAAGGATTGAGTCGACCTCATCCACTAATGCATAGTGCAATTTACGTTGTACACGCTCTTCTGGGCTAAATGCCATGTTGTCACGTAAGTAGTCGAAACCAAATTCATTATTAGTACCATAAGTAATATCTGCAGCGTAGGCTTCGCGCTTCGCAGGCGGTGCCATACCTGGTAAGTTGATACCAACCGTTAAACCTAAGAATTCAAATAAAGGGCGGTTATTTTCCGCATCACGTTTTGCTAAGTAGTCGTTTACCGTCACAACATGGACGCCTTTGCCACTTAACGCATTAATATAAGCAGGTAATGTCGCAGTTAATGTTTTACCTTCACCTGTACGCATTTCTGCAATACAACGCTCGTTCAGTACCATCCCACCAATTAACTGCACATCAAAGTGACGCATACCAAAAACACGACGGCTGGCTTCACGCACGGTCGCAAATGCTTCTGGAATAATGCTTTCTAAGCTCTCGCCTTTAGTTAAGCGTTCACGAAATTCAACTGTTTTGGCTTTTAACTCATCGTCTGATAGCTTTTCAAAATCAGGCTCTAAGCGATTAATTTTTTCCACTTCTTTGCGCAGTCTGCGCAGAGTACGATCGTTACGGCTACCGAATACTTTGGTCAAAATTTTAGTTAACATACTTTTAATCTCATTAAATCAATAAGTTATTTTATTATTTCATAGATTTTAAGGCGCAGATTTTCTCAACATTGAGTTGATAAATCTATTAAGAGATCAAGCAGTTAATGGACCAGCACGAATGCCATGTACTTGTGCAACCCAAATAGCAGGCTGGTAGGTAACAAAATGAGGGTAAATATAATGACTGACTAGTACCGTGCTTTCGTGCGTTTGAAGCGAACGCTCTGCCAACATGGCATAAAGCGTATCCAGCATCAATTGTGGTACAATAAGCTGTTCGGATTCTTCTTTTGTCGTCGCTACGTCATCATCTTCATTTGCAGAAAAAGCAAACGTGAGTTGGCGAATAACATTGCGCACCGCATGTTGCTGCCAATAATTAACCGAGTATGATGATGAAGAAGAAGAACGCTGAGAATTTTGCTGCGCAAATAAGTTATCAAATGCATTAACCGCTTGGTTTTGGCGGTTCGCAGGTGATGAGTTAACTTGCGTAAGCTGAGATTCGGAAAGAGCATTTAAAATTGTAGGCAAGCCGACACCCGTGGCAACCACACCTAATAATAGGTGGGACCAAAAGTATTTTCTACCAAGTTGTCGCCAAAAATTTAAAATGCCCATTAAACTCTTATATAATGAATAAATGACAATATTATTATCTGTACATTAGTTTTCATCATTGTTAGCCGGAGCCAAAAATGAGAGATAGTCATCCACAAGCACTTTTCGATGTTCTTGAGGGATCATTGGCAAATTCATCAAATACTTTACAAACTATTCAGCGAAATGCAAAAGCCATTATCAAGCTGAACCGCGCTGTAAAGGGCTTATTGCCGGCTGAAATTAAGCCAATGTGCCGTGTTGCAAACTACCGTAATAATATTATGGTCATTGAAGTGGCAAATGCCAGTTGGATGACCCGTCTTAATTATGAAAAATTAAACTTACTTTCCGCATTAAGAACTTCTATTCTACCATCATTATCGTCTATCGACATCAGAATCAATCCTGATTTAATGCGAAAAACCAAACAAAATAGCTCAGTAAATAACCGAACAGCTGCATCAACACAAAAAATGAACGAAAGGCAGATAAGTACACAAACAGCACAAGTATTATTAAAATTAGCGGAAAATAGCCCGAAAGGATTAAAAGAAAGGTTTGAGCGGCTGGCTGCACTAGCCGGAGAGAGTACTAGTGCAACCAACAGAAAGCGCTAACCCAGATTTGGGCTAGCCGCATAATAGTTATGCGTATACAGCTGAAGGCGCTTTGAATGCCACAGGCAATTCAGCTTCATCTTCAAAGGTGACCAGATCCCAAGCTGACTCTTTAGCAAGAACCGCTTGCAGAAGTTTGTTATTCAGTGCATGGCCAGATTTGAACGCAGTGAATGCGCCAATAATGTTGTGCCCACACATAAATAAGTCACCAATTGCATCCAACATTTTGTGACGAACGAATTCATCTTCAAAACGTAAGCCATCTTCATTGAGGACTTTATAGTCATCAACAACGATAGCGCAGTCGAAACTACCGCCTAAGCATAAGCCTTGGGATTGCAGATATTCGATATCACGCATAAAACCAAACGTACGTGCACGGCTGATTTGGTTCACAAATGATTCCGCAGAGAAATCAAGTGAATAGCGCTGAGTGCTGCTATCAATCGCCGGGTGTTGGAAATCGATAGTGAAATCCAGGCTGAAACCATTGTAAGGTCGCATTTCTGCCCACTTATCGCCATCTTCAACACGAACAGTTTCTTTAATACGTAAAAATTTCTTCGCACAATTTAACTCTTCAATACCGCCATCAAGCAGTAAGAAAACAAACGGTGCAGCACTGCCATCCATGATCGGGATTTCAGGCGCATTGACTTCAATAACAATGTTATCGATACCTAACCCTGCTAATGCAGCATTCAAATGCTCAACGGTCGAAATACGTACGTTATCTTCATTGACTAAGCAAGTACATAACATCGTATCGCGAACGGATTTCGCATCTGCCGGAAAATCAACCGGTGGATTAAGGTCAGTACGACGGTAGATGACCCCGGTGTTTGCCGGCGCTGGACGTAAAGTCAGCGTAACTTTTTTGCCGGTATGTAAACCAACACCAGTCGCTGTAATAATACGTTTTAATGTCCGTTGTTTGATCATCGTCTATTTCTCGCAATGTTATAAGTCCTACTGATCATCATACAAAATAATCAGTAGGAAATTTTAGCACAAAAAGCGGAGAATCCAATATAAATAAAATTAATCGGCTTGCTTACGCAAGAACGCAGGAATATCGAGATAATCTGGTTCTTTGTTTGTTTGCGTATTTTGGTCATTGACCGCTTTAGCCGCTGCTGGTTTCTCTTCGGTTAATGAAGACATGCTATTTTGCATTTGCTGATAGCGTTGTTCCATTGACGCCTGCTGTGACATTTTGTTGCTAACTAAGGTAATTTCAGGGCGTTTGTCCATACCAATACCTGTTGCAACAACTGTAACGCGCAGCTCTTCATGCATTTCTGGGTCGAGAGAAGTACCGATTACCACAGTCGCATTATCAGATGCGAATGCACGAATAGTGTTACCTACCGTTTCAAACTCATCCAAACGCAGGTCGAAACCAGCGGTGATGTTGACTAACACACCACGAGCGCCTGACAGGTCGATGTCTTCCAGTAATGGGCTAGAAATTGCCATTTCAGCAGCTTCTTCGGCTCTATCTTCACCGCGTGCCACACCAGACCCCATCATCGCGTAGCCCATTTCTGACATAACGGTACGCACGTCAGCAAAGTCCACGTTCATTAAACCTGGGCGAGTAATCAGCTCTGCAATACCTTGTACTGCGCCTTTAAGTACGTCGTTTGCCGCACCAAAAGCATCCAGTAATGAGATACCACGACCAAGAACTTTTAATAATTTGTCATTTGGGATGGTGATCAAGGAGTCAACGTGTTTTGATAACTCAGTGATACCCGCTTCTGCAAATGCCATACGCTTTTTGCCTTCAAAATTGAAAGGCTTAGTCACGACCGCAACTGTCAGAATACCCAATTCTTTCGCCACTTCGGCAACGACTGGCGCTGCACCTGTGCCTGTACCACCGCCCATACCTGCTGCGATGAAAACCATGTCAGCACCATCTAATGCATTACGTAGCGCTTCGCGATCTTCTTCCGCAGCATTGCGGCCGACTTCAGGGTTTGCACCTGCACCCAAACCTTTTGTAATACCCGTACCGATCTGGATAGTTTGTCCGACTGCGGTTTTACGCAGTGCTTGTGCGTCCGTGTTGACGGCGAAGAATTCGACGCCTTCAATACGTTCACGCACCATGTGTTCAACGGCATTACCGCCGCCGCCACCAACACCGATGACTTTAATCACCGCATCGTTAGTGAGCTCCATTGGTTCAAACATAATGTCTCTCCGTTTTGTGCTTACTACTTTTGAAGCTAATAATAGGCTTCTTTATTAAAATTAGAATTCTTTTTTCAACCAACTGGTGATTTTACTGAACCAACCTGTGACTGAGGCACGCTTTTCTGTCTCGGTATCATCTCCAAGATGACTTTCTTTACCGTAATGCAGAAGCCCTACCGCGGTAGAATAATATGGCTCCTGCGCGTAATCTGTTAACCCCGTAATATTTAACGGCGTACCAATCCTTACTTGGGTGTGGAATACTTTTTGGGCACATTCAACTAAACCGTCAATCTGTGCAGCGCCGCCCGTTAAGACAATACCAGCCGCTAAATGGTGTTTGACACCTTGTTGACGTAACTGTTCCTGTAAATTTAAAATTTCTTCATTTACTAAGTTTAACAGCTCAGTATACCGCGGCTCGATGACTTCTGCTAAGGTTTGACGTTGTAAACTTCTCGGTGGTCGACCACCAACGCTCGGCACTTCAACCGTTTCATCTTTACTCACAATCGAACCGACAGCACAACCGTGGCGAACTTTAATCGCTTCTGCATCACTTGGTGGCGTACCGAAGGCATACGCGATATCGCTGGTAACCACATTCCCTGCGTATGGAATCACTTTCGTGTGGCGTAACGCACCGCCTGTATAAACGGCCATATCCATAGTACCACCACCGATATCCACCACGCACACACCTAATTCACGTTCATCTTCAGTTAATACGCTATAACTTGCTGCGAGACCAGCAAAAATCAGCTGGTCAACTTTTAGTCCACAACGTTCAACCGCTTTAACAATGTTTTTCGCCATATCATTATGGCAAGTAATTAAATGAACTTTTGCTTGCATGCGCACACCCGACAAACCTACTGGGTTTTTAATCCCTTCTTGGTAGTCGATCGCAAATTCTTGCGGGATTACGTGCAGAATTCGATGTTCATCACGCACACGCACTGATTTCGCCGTATGCACCACACTATCAACGTCTTCTTGTGTCACTTCTTCTTCAGAAACTGGCACCATACCAATTTCATTTTGGCAGCTAACGTGTTTACCTGAAAGCGCCAAATAGACAGAGGAAATTTGGCAATCTGCCATCAGTTCTGCTTGGTCGATAGCCCGTTGAACACATTTTACAACAGACTCTAAGTCGTTTACGCCGCCTTTATCCATTCCACGAGATGGGCAGCTTCCCACCCCGATAATATTAACCATACCATCGGGCAGAATTTCGCCAACAAGGGCTGATACCTTGGAAGTTCCAATTTCAAGGCCTACCACTAATTTTCTGTCCGTTGCTTTAATCATTTCTTCTGCCTAATTTGAGTTATTAGCAATATTTTTTATTGTAACCCCGGTGGTGCATCGACCAAAACTGGCGCCCAGCCCACCGCAGCACCACTGGTATAACGTAAGTCAACGTAGTCGACGCGTTTGTCCGTTGTTTGCTGCAAGAGCGGATAAAGTTCAAGGAACCGATTTAACCGCTCTGAAACATCTTTTTTACCCAGTTCGATTCGGGTGTCGTTATCCAAAATGATCTGCCATGCATGACGGGCTGTCATTGATAACGATTTAAGCTTTAACTTATTTGTCGCAAGCGTATTTTTAAAGTTAGCAAGCTCTTTTAGTACCTCTTTTTGGCTACCTTGTGGGCCATAAAGCAATGCATAATCCCCTTTACCATTTTCGCTTGCTGGTAAGTTAAACACCCTACCTTCTACATCCACCATATTTTGATCGTTCCATCTGGCGAATGGTTGATACTCAACAATATGAATTTTTAATTCATCTGGCCATTGTTTACGCACAGTAACTTGGCGTATCCATGGCATCATACTTATTTGGTTTTGGATAGCGTTGACATCGACAGTCATAAACGTACCCGGTTGCCCTAACGATAAAATCGCCTTTCTTACATCATCGTTCTTGGTGTAATGCCGCTCACCTGTTAAGACGAGCTTTGACATCGGTAGCCTGTCAGCATCTTTCATCCACGTCATCACCATCCAACCACTCCAAACGATGGTACCGACAACGATGAGAAAGAAAAATAACCCGCCTAAAAATGCCCCATTACTTGGGCCTGAACGTGGGTCATCATCATTGTGATGATTATGATGCCTGACGTTTAACGCTGCTTGTGACATATCAACGAGCCAATTCTAAAATTCGCACAACTAACTGCGAAAAATCTAAACCTGCCTGACGCGCGGCCATTGGTACTAAGCTGTGGCTTGTCATACCTGGCGAAGTGTTCACTTCCAACAAGTAAAACTGGCCATCGCTATCTTGCATCACATCAACACGCCCCCAACCATCACAACCGACCGTTAAATAGGCGTTCATCGCTAACTCAGCAAGCTCAGACTCACGTTGTGTATCTAAACCACTTGGGCAGAAATATTGGGTCTCATCAGACAAATATTTTGCTTCGTAGTCATAAAATATTCCTGGCGGCTGGATACGAATCGACGGTAGAGTTTTATCACCTAATACCGCGATGGTGTATTCAGGACCACTGAGCCATTTTTCAATTAATACGGTTTCGTCGAAACGAAACGCTAATTCAAGTGCCGCAGGTAATGCATCTAAGCTGTCCACCTTACTCATACCAACACTCGAACCTTCTAAGCTTGGTTTTACAATTAATGGCAAATCCAGAGCCTTAACTTTTGCAGTGATTTGTTCACTGCTCATCTGCAAATGTTGCTGTTTAGTTAAGTATATATAAGGAGATACACTTAGTCCCGCACCTTGCCATAATTGTTTTGTTCTGAGTTTATCCATACTCAGTGCCGATGCCATTACGCCACTTCCAGTATAAGGCAAACCAAGGTATTCAAGCATCCCTTGGATCGTACCATCTTCACCACCTCGACCATGTAATGCGATGAAAACTTTATCAAAACCTGCTTCTTTTAGTGTAATAACAGGGAAAGTTTTGGTATCAATAGGATGCGCATCAACTCCGCCTTGGCGAAGCCCTGCCAATACGGCATTTCCTGACTGAAGTGACACTTCACGTTCAGCTGATGTCCCACCAAATAGCACCGCAATTTTCTCTGCCATGTTTATTCCTCGACCATTGGCGGCTGTAATTTCGTTTCCGCGAGCGTTTTGGCTATTTTACCAATATTTCCTGCGCCTTGAACTAAAATTAAATCATTTTCATCAAGAGTTTGAGCTAAAAGGTGAGAAATTTGTTCCGGTTCTGAAACATAAATAGGATCAATCTGACCACGACCTCGAATTGTGCGGCACAATGAGCGGCTATCAGCCCCTGCAACATGCTTTTCACCCGCTGAATAGACATCCAACATCAGCAATACATCCACTTGCCCTAATACATTGACGAAATCGTCGTATAAATCACGGGTACGTGTATAACGATGAGGTTGAAAAATCATCACAATGCGTTTATCTGGCCAACCTGCTCGTGCTGCTTTAATGGTGGCATCCACTTCTGTTGGGTGGTGACCATAGTCATCTACTAACATGACCTCACCTTCTTTGCCGTTGACATTGCGTAATGCAAAATTACCCAAGAAGTCAAAACGGCGCCCTGTACCTTGGAATTCCACCAATGCAGACAAAATGTGTAAGTCATCAATGCCTTCTTCCGTCGCAACCGCAACCGCAGCTGTGGCGTTTAATGCATTATGGCGACCTGGTGCGTTCAACACGACCGTCAATTCCGGCATATTTTCACGTGCAATAGTGAAAAATCCTTGATTGCCTTTTTGTTCGTATTTGGTGATGCGCACATCGGCGTCCTCACTAAAACCATAAGTGGTGATGTAGCGGCCAATTTTTGGTAGCAATGAACGAATAACAGGATCATCAATACACATCACTGCACGGCCATAAAATGGCAAGTTATGCAGAAAATTAATGAAGGTGTCCGTTAAATTATCAAAGTTACCTTGGTAAGTATCCATGTGGTCAGCTTCGATATTGGTCACTACTGCGACTAATGGCTGCAAATGCAAGAACGATGCATCACTTTCGTCCGCTTCTGCAATCAGATAACGGCTACTCCCTAAGCGTGCATGTGTTCCCGCTGATTTCACTAACCCGCCGTTAACAAACGTAGGGTCTAAACCTGCTTGTGCATAAATGCCTGAAATCATCGCCGTCGTGGTCGTTTTACCATGTGTTCCCGCAACAGCGATACCGTGACGGTAACGCATTAATTCAGCCAACATTTCTGCCCGACGAATAACTGGAATACGGAGTTCTTTCGCCGCTTGAATTTCAGGGTTTTCACTTGAAATCGCCGTTGAAACGACAACCACACTGGCATTCTCAACATTTTCTGGACGGTGATTAAAATAAATCGTTGCACCTAATTCAGTTAATTGTTGAGTCACAGCATTGGGTGCCAAGTCTGAACCACTAATTTCATAGCCTTCATTTGCCAACACTTCAGCGATACCACCCATGCCTGCACCGCCGATGCCGACAAAATGGATGTGCCTGACTCTTCTCATTTCTGGCACTGATGTTCTTAATTTCGCTAATTGTTGTGTATTCACTCTGTTTTCGCTTCTTTATAAAATCGGTATCAAATGTGACTAAAACTATTTAGCCACTTCGCAAATCACGGCTGCAACACGTTCAGTTGCATCACTAATTGCACAATCATGGGCTTTTTCAGCCATCGACAACAATTCTGCTCTATCCCACTGCTCAAGCAAGTTTGCTACCGCTTCAGCGGTAAATTGTGGTTGCTCTAAGATCTTCGCAGCGCCCGCTTTTTCCAGTGGTAATGCATTCCAATATTGTTGGCGGTCTTTGTGCTGAAAAGGAACAAAAATAGCAGGTAAACCTGCGGCTGCAACTTCACTGACGGTCAATGCGCCAGAACGGCATACAACAATATCTGCCCAAGCATAAGCTTGCGCCATATCGTCAATAAATTCAGTAACTTTATACTCAGAATTGCCTGAAACTTGCAGCTGTTCATTATACAACGCTTCAGTGGATTCCTTACTGCCTTTTCCCGCTTGGTGCCAGATATTTAACTGTTTGCCTACTTTTGCAGCAACTTGCGGCATCACTTGGTTTAAAATCCGTGCGCCTTGGCTACCACCGACAACTAACACGCGTATCGCGCCTTCTCGGCCTGCTAAGCGAACCGCTGGCGTAGGAAGTGCCAGTACATCTTCACGAACAGGGTTACCAACTACAGGCGCATCAGGGAAAGCCCCCGGAAACGCTTGCAAAACCCGTTTTGCGATGCGTGATAACCATTTGTTCGTCAAACCCGCGATGCCATTTTGCTCATGCAGAACAACTGGAACACCACACTGCCATGCCGCAATACCACCAGGCCCTGAAACATACCCACCCATGCCTAATACCGCATCGGGCTGATAACGCTTGATGATTGTTTTCGCTTGTCGTATCGCTTTATAAATACGCCATGGCGCGCCTAACTGTGCGGCAATACCTTTGCCTCTTAAACCTGAAATCTGAATAAACTCAATATCTATGCCATGTTTTGGCACTAAGGTCGCTTCCATTCTATCGGCAGTACCTAACCAGCGAATTTCCCAGCCCTGAGCCTGCAAATAATGCGCCACAGCGAGCCCTGGAAAGACATGCCCTCCTGTTCCACCTGCCATGACGAGTAATTTTTTGGGCTGACTCATTTGGTACTCCTTACAAACGCCTGCGCTTTTTCTAGGCGTGTTTCAAAATCAATTCGCAGTAATACCGCTATCGCTGCGGCCATCACTAATAAACTGGAACCACCATAACTAATTAGGGGTAACGTTAACCCTTTCGTTGGCAGCATACCTGAGGCTGCACCAACGTTAACCAAAGCTTGGAAAGTAAACCAAATACCAATAGAGCAGGCCATATAGCCGCCAAATAATTGGTTAGACATCAACGCACGACGCCCAATCATCATCGCCCTAAATGCCAACATGAACACCATTAACAGGACTAATACAACTCCGACATACCCCAATTCTTCTGCTAACACGGAGAAAATAAAGTCAGTATGCGCTTCAGGGAGGTATTCCAGTTTTTGAACTGAATTTCCTAACCCTTGGCCTAACATTTCACCACGACCAAATGCCATTAATGACTGTGTTAACTGGTAGCCACTACCAAATGGGTCATCCCATGGGTTTAAAAACGAGGTCACACGGCGCAAACGGTAAGGCTCAAACCAGATCAGCGCTAATACCCCCACCGCACAGGTGGCAATACCGATAATAAACGGTGCCAGCCTTGCGCCCGCTAAAAACAGTAAGCCTAATGTTGTGACGACTAATACAATGACTGTACCTAAGTCAGGCTGTAAAAGCAGTAATGATGCCATCACAATCAAAATACACATCGGTTTGATAAACCCGAGAAAGCGAGTACGAACTTCTTCTGACTTGCGTACTAAGTAGCTTGAAACATAGCAAAATAGAGTGAATTTCGAAATTTCAGCTGGCTGAATTTTCACTAACCCGACGTCAATCCAACGAGATGCCCCGTTAACCGAACTCCCTGCCACTAATACCACGACTAACATGCCCAGTGAGCCCATCAAAAATAGGAAATTATACTTTTCCCAAAAAGCCATCGGTATGCGCATGACCGCTAATGATAAGGCGAAAGCAATAACGAGATAGACCATGTCGCGTTTTGCAAAGTAAAACGGGTCTTCTGTCAAACGCTGCCCTACTGGCATCGACGCCGAGGTCACCATAATGAAGCCGATAGCCGCTAAACCGAATGCCAACCAGACCAATGTACGGTCGTACAGCGTTGAGCCTGAAATTACGCCATTTTTTTCACCAATGACCCAATTTTTTAAACGCATCGCACCCGGTATGGTCATTACCCAAGCTCCTTCGCTAATTGAGCAAAAATAGCGCCACGCTGCTCAAAGTTTTTAAACTGATCTAAACTGGCGCAAGCTGGCGATAATAACACCATATCCCCTGCTTTTAATTGCGGTGCAATTTGACGTAAGCTTTGCTCCATCGTGTCAGTTAATACTGATTTTTCAGGGGCTAAAGCGGCTAATGATTTACCATCACGACCAAAGCAGTATAAATGGTAGTTATCCGCGGCAATATATTGTTTTAACGATGAAAAATCAGCCGACTTACCATCACCACCTAACAATAGATAGACTGAGCCGTCAACATGCAACCCATTCAATGCGGCTTCAGTACTGCCCACATTAGTGGCTTTGGAGTCATTAATCCAACGTACTCCATTGTTAAATAATACCAATTCAAAACGATGTGCTAACCCAGCGTAGGTTTTCAACACCTCAATACAAGCAGGGCGCGGAATATTTACCGCATCCGCAAGGGCTAACGCAGCCAGTGCGTTCAAATAGTTATGCTGGCCCGTCAAGCGCATCTCATTCACGTCTAACAATGTTTTATCGTTGACCACCAACGCACGATTTTTCGTGTCAAAGCAATACTTGCCACTGTTCACCCCAAAACCAATACATTCATCAGCGGATTGGTTTTCAGGCAGCGTTAACGCATCTTGCATATTCACGATACAGTTCTGTGCACCATGATAAATTTTTAATTTCGCACCGCGGTATTGTGATAAGCCCAGCGGATATCTGTCCATATGGTCTTCGCTGATATTCAGTACCGTTGCTGCTGCCGCTTTTAGGCTTGATGTGGTTTCGAGTTGGAAACTGGATAGCTCTAGAACGTACAATGCATGGCCTGAATTGAGTAAAGACAGCGCTGGCGTGCCAATATTGCCACCCACACCGACAGAAATTCCTGCCGCGCTCGCCATCTCCCCAACTAATGAGGTAACAGTGCTTTTCCCGTTTGACCCTGTAATCGCCACAATTGGCGCATCCGCTTCACGACAAAACAGCTCGATATCACCGACGATTTCAATACCGTTTTGCGCAGCTTCCTGCAATTGTGGTGTCGCTAATGCAATCCCTGGACTTGCAACAATCAAATCGGCTTCTTGAAGCCATGCGTTGTTCAAACTTCCGCTATGGCACTGCACATTTTCAGGCAGTTTATCCACACCCGGAGGTGTTGCACGGGTATCCATTACGCGTGGCACAGCACCACGCTCAATGAAAAATTGAACGCACGATAGACCTGTGACGCCCAGACCTATAATGACAACGTTCTTACCCTGATAATCAACCATATTAACGCACCTTCAACGTTGCTAGCCCAATCAGCACTAGCATCAAGGAAATAATCCAGAAGCGCACGATAACACGAGGTTCTGGCCAGCCTTTCAATTCATAATGGTGGTGAATTGGTGCCATGCGGAAGATCCGTTGACCACGTAATTTAAACGAACCGACCTGTAAAATAACGGATAAGGTTTCAACCACAAACACCCCACCCATAATCACTAATAGGAATTCTTGACGCAGTAAAACGGCGATTGTACCTAATGCACCACCGAGCGCCAGTGAGCCTACATCCCCCATAAAAACTTGTGCTGGGTATGTGTTAAACCAAAGAAAACCTAAACCTGCCCCAACAATAGCCGTGCAAACAATCACCAACTCACCTGCGTGTGGTAAGAATGGAATATGCAAGTAGCCCGCAAAATTGACGTTACCTGTCGCCCATGCCACTAATGCAAAACCAGCTGCAACAAATACCGTTGGCATGATGGCTAAGCCATCAAGGCCATCCGTTAAATTCACCGCATTACTGGTACCGACAATCACAAAATAGGTCAGTAAAATGTATAACATGCCCAGTTGTGGCATCACATCTTTGAAGAATGGCACAACAAGTTGAGTGGCTGGCGTGTCTTTGCCTATCGTATACATAGAAAAAGCAACAACTAACGCGATAACGGACTGCCAAAAATATTTCCAACGAGCGATTAAGCCACGCGTGTCTTTTCTTACTACCTTGCGGTAATCATCCACAAAACCAACGATGCCGTAGCCGATTAACACCAGCAATACACACCAAACATAAGGGTTATCTAAGCGCGCCCACAGTAAAACTGACACTGTAATTGAAAACAGGATCAACAGACCGCCCATAGTTGGCGTGCCACGCTTACTGAAGTGTGACTCAGGGCCTTCGCTACGCACGACTTGCCCAATCTGCATTTTTTGCAGATAAGCAATCAGGTGCGGCCCCATCCATAACGCAATCGCAAGTGCAGTCAGCAAACCGACAATGGCTCTGAACGTCAGATATGAAAAGACGTTCAAGACAGAAAACTTGTGGACCAACATTTCGGCAAGCCAGACTAACATTCGAAGCACTCCTTCAATGCATTCACCACATCTTCCATCGCGGAGCTGCGTGAACCTTTAACTAAAATGGAAACAACATCATTCTGCTGTGCTAGCGGAATTAGTCGGGTTAATAAATCGCTTTTTACCGTAAAGTGCTCACCACACTCACTAAATTCGCTGATCAACTTACTGAGTTGACCAACGCTGAATACTTTATCTAAACCAGCCTGTTTAGCCGCAACGCCAACACGTTGGTGGCACTCTTCTGCGTAATCGCCAAGCTCGCCCATATCACCGACAACTAAAATGCGGTAACCTGGCATTTTTTCCAGTACGTGAATGGCGGCAATCATGGAGCCATCATTGGCATTGTAGGTGTCGTCCAACACCACTTTGTGTTCTGCTAAGCGAACAGGAAACAAACGGCCTGGCACGGCTTTGGTATTTGCTAAGCCATTCTTGATATCTTCAAGGCTTGCCCCAACCGAAATGGCTAATGCACTCGCCGCTAATACGTTGGCAATATTGTGGACGCCTGGTAGTGGTAACGTAATATCAACGCACCCAACTGGCGTATGTAACACAAAATCTGTTGTTAGCTGTTTGATTTGAATATCTGTTGGGTAAAAATCAGCTTTAGGCTGTTGTGTTAATGAGTAATACCACACCGTTTGGCGTGGTTGGAACTGCCATTTTTCACTGTAGCTATCCAAATTGACAATTGCCGTCCCTTCTTCTGGGATACCTTGGTAAATTTCACCTTTGGCTTTTGCCACGCCTTCTGGCGAACCAAACCCTGCTAAGTGCGCACCAAATAAATTGTTTACTAATGCCGTTTCTGGCTTAACAATATTAGTGGTGTAAGCAATCTCATTTGGGTGGTTAGCCCCCATTTCAATCACAGCAAAATCGTACTCTGGCGTTAAGCGAAACAGCGTTAACGGCACGCCGATATCGTTATTTAAGTTACCTGCGGTATATAAGGTTTTGCCTCGCTCAGCCAAGATAGATGCCGTCATTTCTTTCACGGACGTTTTGCCCGATGAACCTGTTAAACCAACAATGCGAGCACTCACTTGCTGGCGAACCCAGGCAGCCAGTTGCCCCATTGCAATACGGGTATCATCAACAACCACTTGTGGGCAATTTACGGCCAGTTGGCGATCGACTAATAAGGCTTTTGCACCGCCTTCCACCACTTGCTCAGCAAAATCATGAGCATCAAAACGCTCCCCTTTAAGGGCAATAAACAAACCGTTCTCACCAATTTTACGGCTGTCTGTGCTAACGCTTTCAAGCACAAATTCGCAGTTAGATGCAAACTCAATCCGCCCTGAAGTGATTTTTGCGAGTTGCGTGAGGGTTAATGGGATCATGCTATCACCCCCAATAACCGTGCCACCGTTAAGCGATCTGAATAATCTAACTTACGATTACCTATAATTTGGTAATCTTCATGCCCCTTCCCTGCAAGGACAATCACATCATCGGGTGAAGCTTGCAAAATAGCATTAGTTACTGCTTCTGGACGCCCTGGTATCGCTAGAGCACGACTTGAATCCAGTAAGCCCGCCATAATATCGTTGATAATATCCATTGGGTCTTCACTGCGAGGATTATCGTCAGTGATAATGATTTTATCTGCCCACTCTTCTGCCACAGCACCCATAAGTGGGCGCTTACCTTTATCGCGATCTCCACCGCAACCAAACACACACCAAAGCTGCCCTTTACAATGTAAACGAGCTGCTGCAAGCGCTTTTTCTAATGCGTCAGGTGTATGAGCGTAATCAACCACCACGGTCGGTTTGTTTGGTGCACTAAAAACTTCCATTCGACCACAAACAGGGGAAAGGGAAGATGTGGATGCTAATAACGAGTCAAGTGGGTAACCCATCATTAACAATGTCGCCATCGCAACTAATAAGTTACTGACGTTGAACGCCCCCATTAATGGACTTTCAAATGCGCCGTTACCCCATGTGGAATCAAAATGAATAGTCGCGCCTTTATCGTGGTATTCCACTTCAGTAGCTTTTAACCAAGGCCCTTGCCAGTTGGCTGGAATACGATTTTCCATCGTTACCGCACATGCTTGTGGTAGGCGTTGTAACCATTTCAGCCCAACGTCATCATCTGCATTAATAATTTGATTTTTAGTTTGATGCGTCGAGAAAAGTAACCATTTTGCCGCTTCATAATTTTCCATATCACCATGGTAATCAAGGTGATCACGGCTTAGGTTGGTGAACACTGCGGCAGCGAATTGCAATGCAGCGACACGCCCTTGTACTAAACCGTGGGAGGACACTTCCATCGCAGTCAATGTGGCTTTTTTATTTAATAGCTGCGTGAGTTCTAACTGAATATCTACCGCAGAGCCTGTCGTATTCTCCGTTGGTGAAACCTGCCCTAATAAACCATTTCCAACAGTTCCCATCACAGCGCTTGTCTCGCCAAGACCTTGCGCCCACTGTGCAATCAGTTGGGTTGTTGTTGTTTTACCATTTGTTCCCGTCACGCCGACTAATTTCATTTTGGCAGAAGGCTGGTCATAAAACTCACCTGCCAGTGCAGATAAACGATTGTTTAAGTCATTGAGATAAATCACTGGCACACCATGAACAAAGCGAATTTCGCCTTCTTCAGCTTCACCTTGTGCCTCTGCAATCACAGCACCAACCCCTTGTGCAATCGCTTGAGGAATATAATGCCTACCATCCGACTGGTGGCCTTTTATGGCAATAAACAGATCACCCGCAGCAGCCTTTCGACTGTCTAGCGTCATCTCACGTAGTGAGATAGGAGTTGTGCTTACACCAAATGGCGCAAGAAGATCACAAAGATTACGATCTGCCACTTTTAACCTCTTTTTGACTGTTCACAATTTCATTTTTATCATCAGGTTGTAACGCATCTGGCTCAATATTCATCAGTCGTAAGACTCCGCCCATAATCGAACCAAACACAGGAGCAGAAACTGCCCCTCCGTAGTACTTACCACCGCTTGGCTCGTTGATTAATACAACAAGCGCATAACGTGGATTACTTGCAGGGGCTACACCCGCTGCATAAGCGAGATATTTTTCAACATATCGCCCTTCAGGACCGACTTTTTTCGCGGTACCTGTTTTAATTGCAATACGGTAACCTTTAATCGCGGCACGAGCACCACCACCACCAGGCAGAGCTACACTTTCCATCATATGCACCACCGTACGCATAATTGGCTCAGGGAAAACACGAGTTCCTGGTACTGGTGGGTCAACTTTTGTGATAGATAGCGGCCTATAGATACCAAAACTACCAATTGTTGCGTAGGCTCGCGCTAATTGTAACGGTGTTACCATTTGCCCATAGCCAAAAGAAAAGGTGGCCCTATCTAAATCAGACCACCGTGTTTTTTTACTTGGAAAGATGCCACTACTTTCCCCGACTAACCCCAGATTAGTCGGCTTGCCAAACCCAAAGCGGCTATACACATCCACCAGCTCTGTGGCAGGCATCGCTAACGCCAGTTTAGAAACACCCACGTTACTCGACTTCTGTAAAATTCCAGTAATCGTTAATTCCGCATAGCGCGCAACGTCTTTAATTTCATGTCCACTAATACGATATGGATAAGTATTAATGACTGAATTTTCTTTAATAATTTTGTTGTGTAATGCGCTCATTACCACCATTGGTTTTACTGTTGAACCTGGTTCAAAAATATCGGTAATTGCGCGATTACGCATGGCATCCATTGCTGTGCCAGCAAGGTTATTTGGGTTATACGATGGGCTATTGGCCATCGCCAATATTTCCCCAGTGTGTACATCCACTAAAATCGCCACACCTGATTCCGCTTTATTTTCTTGCACGCCGCGAGTCAGTTCACGGTAAACAATTGATTGAATACGTTCATCGATACTTAATGTCAGGTTATGCGCCGCTTGGCTATCGACTGATGAAATCGTTTCGATCACGCGACCATTTCTATCTTTACGAACAGTACGCTCTCCTGGAGCGCCTTTTAACCAGCGGTCAAAACTTTTTTCAACACCTTCAATACCTTCACCATCAATGTTTGTCACACCTAACAAGTGTGCTGTCACAGGGCCTGAAGGGTAATAACGGCGAGATTCTTTGCGCAGGTAGATACCTGGGATTTTTAATTTTTTAACGTAGTCACCGATAGATGGGTTAACTTGGCGCGCTAAATACACAAAACGGCCACGTGGATTGGCCGATATTTTCTTGGTAATTTGCTCGAGTGGAATTTCGAGTGCGTCTGCAAGCGCTTTCCAGTGCTCATCATTGCTAATTCCACCTTTCTCAAACACTTCTTTTGGATCTGCCCAAATTGCATTAACTGGCACGCTGACCGCGAGCTGCCGACCTTCACGATCACTAATCATACCCCGAGCAGTTGCCACTTCTTGAACACGCAAAGAGCGCATATCCCCTTCTTTAACCAGTTTTTCAGGGGCAATAATTTGCAGGTAAGCCACTCGCGTTAATAACCCTGCTAGCGCTAAGACAATACACCCGCACAGCAAAATAAAGCGCCAGCGGACAAAGCTGGTACTTTCTTCTTGTTTCTTATTTTTTGCTGTTTTTGGTGCTTTCATTGGGAACCTTTTTTATTGTTGAGAAACAATAATTTTTTCTTGTGATGGCTCAACTTGAACCATCTGTAATTTATCAACGGACAAACGCTCAATACGGCTATGGCTCGCTAATGCGTTTTCCTCGAGGATCAGATTGCGCCATTCAATATCCAACGAATCTTTTTCTTCGTACAATTTGTCTTTAGCTGCGGTTAATAAGCGAGTTTCATGTGCCGTTGTAACCACAAACACGGCGCTAATAATAATCGCAGCCAATAAAATCAAAGGAACGATGCCGTAGCGAAATAAATCACGTCCAATTACGCGTGCTAGGCTGTGCCTTTCAGGAACCATTATTGCGTCGCCTTTTCTGCAAAACGCAGCACAGAGCTTCGTGCGCGTGGGTTTTCGTCAATTTCATTATCTGAAGGCTTCATTTTGCCTAAGTCACGTAACTGCGCACTACCTAATGCTTTAATTTGCGTTTCTGTCAGTGGGATCCCAGCAGGCACACTTGGCCCTTTACTGTTTTTACGGATAAATTGTTTAACTAACCTGTCTTCCAAAGAGTGAAAACTGATCACTGATAAACGCCCTTCTGGTGCTAAAACCCTCATCGCACCGTTTAGTGCCTGCTCAATCTCTTCCAGTTCACTATTGATGTAGATACGAATAGCCTGAAAACTGCGAGTTGCAGGATGTTTATGTCGGTCTTTCATCGGGCTGACTTTTGAAATTAATTCAGCCAGATGGCGTGTCCGTGTTAATGGCTCTTCTTCGGGGTTATGATTGCGTTCCACAATCGCCCTAGCGATACGCTTCGAAAAACGCTCCTCGCCAAAGGTTTTCAGCACCCATGCAATGTCATCAGCCTCTGCGTTCATTAACCATTGCTGTGCCGATTGCCCTTTGGTTGGGTCCATGCGCATATCCAATGGTCCGTCTCGCATAAATGAAAACCCTCTTTCTGGGTCATCCAATTGCGGTGAAGACACGCCTAAATCCAATAAAACACCATCAATTTGCCCTGTTAACCCTTCTTCTTCCACATATTGTGCAATGTCAGAGAACGGGCCATGCTTAATCATAAAACGTGGATCATCAATGGCTTCGGCGGCTTTAATTGCCTCTGGGTCACGGTCAATGGCGATTAAACGCCCATGCTCACCCAATTGACTTAAAATTAAGCGAGAGTGCCCACCTCGACCAAAAGTGCCATCGATATAAATACCATTTGGCTTAATATTCAAGCCATTAACGGCTTCATCCAATAATACGGTTACGTGCTTAAATTGCTGTTGCGTCATTGTTATAGTGACAAATCCTGTAAGCGGGCTGAGAGTGGTTCAGTGGTGAGACGCTCCGCAGCGATATCATTTTCCACTTGTTTGTACCAAGTTTGCTCATCCCAAAGTTCAAATTTATTAATCTGGCCAACCAACATGACCTCTTTGGTTAGCCCTGCGTGTTGGCGCAATGTATTGGCTAACAAAAGACGTCCTGCATTATCCATCTGGCATTCGCTAGCATGACCCAGTAAAAGCCGTTGTACACGTCGTTCTGCTTCGTTCATGGTAGATAAACGAGACAGCTTTTCTTCAATGATTTCCCATTCAGGCAAGGTATAAAGCAGCAGGCACGGCTGATGAAGGTCAATGGTACAGACCATTTGCCCTTTCGCTTCCTCGGTCAGCATTCCTCGATAACGAGTAGGCACGGTTAGCCGCCCTTTGCTGTCGAGATTAACCAGTGTTGCCCCACGAAACATACCCGATTAAACCCCTTTTATTTCCTAGCTACCCACTTTACCCCACAATTCTCCACATATAAAGTTTACGAATGGTATGAAAACCTTGTCAAGCCAGTCACACCTGGCTTTAGGTTTATTTACAGAACAATTCAGAAAATAGAAGGACGAGTAAAATCTTACTTGGAAAGAAAATAAGAAATAACAAATTGATATAATTAGCTTATTTTATAAATTTCGCACAAAATAGCAAAGTGGCTGTTTATTGTTGAAAAATTACACAAACGACGCTAAATCCAATCTCTATCTCATTTTTAATCAGTGTATTTCGTACCAATTCTTTACTTTTAATCTGTTCGTAAAACAGTGTTGATGCACTGTAAAGATAAAAACGCCTCTCCAGTAAAATAAAACCGTTATATTTCATTGAACTAAACAACTGTTTTAATAAACAGTATTAAAATTACAAAAGAAGTAACCAACCCAATGCAAACCTATGCAAAAACCTTTTTTATTTTTGTTTTTATCGCATTTAGCTTTTGTTACAAAATAAATAAATAATCGACTAGGATAATTCCTAAAGTTAAATATTTACTTATTTTTAGCCTATAAAAAAAGGGCGCCTACATTGTAGGGGCCCTTATATTACTCATAATCGTGATCAACATCACTCATTATTGAATGGCATTACACTGATCGCCTAAAGTTGCGGCTATTTTTTTATTGCTTACGACCTAAACTTCCACGACGACATAAGTCACGACGAATTCGAGTGATACCGGCCTCGGGTTTTTGCTTTTCATCGAGGCTAGCTAATACTAGTTCTAAGATACGCTCTGCAATATCACGGTGGCGCTGAGCAAGTGATAGCACAGGGCAACCGAGGAAATCCAATAATTCGTTATCCCCAAAAGTCGCAATAACCATATGCTCAGGCAAACGGCCACTACGTTTAAGAGCCACATCCAGTACGCCTTGGAGTAAGGAAAAGGATGTTGTAAATAACGCATCTGGCATCTCATTACCGCTGTCGAGCCAATTCGCAAATACTTCTGCGGCAGCATCTCGCTCGTAGCTATTTGCATACAAATAGTCAACTTCACGTTCACGTGTATCGCCATTCCATGCTTTACGGAAACCTTGTTCACGTAAATAGCTGACAGACAGTTCAGGTAATGCCCCTAAGTACAATACCGATTCAGCTTTGAATTTACGCAATTCAGCTGAAATCATAAAAGCATCTTCTTGGTCATCCCCTACAACACTAATAAAGTGCTCTTTTTCAAGCGCCCTATCCAGTGCAATGATAGGAAGTGAACGGTTCGCCCAGCGCTGATAAAAAGGGTGCTCTGGTGGAAGTGCAGTCGACACAATAATAGCATCAACTTGGCGCTGCAAAAGGTGCTCAACACAACGGATTTCGTTGTCGGGTTGATCTTCAGAACACGCGATTAGCAGTTGGTAGCCACGTTGACGTGCCTGTCTTTCTAGATAATTTGCTATACGTGTATAGCTGGTATTTTCCAGATCAGGGATCACTAACCCAATGGAACGGGTGCGCCCTGCACGTAACCCCGCAGCAACTGCATTTGGATGGTAATTGTGCTCTCTGACGACTGCCATCACTTTTTCAACAGTTTTATCGCTGACTCGATACTGCTTGGCCTTGCCGTTGATCACATAACTAGCCGTTGTGCGGGAAACACCCGCTAGACGGGCTATCTCATCCAGTTTCACGTTAACCTCTTTTTAATTTCGGGAGCAGCCTCGAGTCATTCGAGGCCTTATATCCGAGTATTCTACCTTTGGAAGATAAATTTTTCACCGCATAATTTTGTCACCACGCGAAACACCGACAATACCCGAGCGTACAACTTCAACAATTTCAGCAACACCACGTACTGATTCGATGAAAGCATCCAGTTTATCGCTTGTTCCTGCGAGCTGAACGGTATAAAGCGTTGGTGTAACATCAACGATTTGCCCACGGAAAATATCTGCACAGCGTTTCACTTCATCACGCCCATAACCAGACGCTTGAAGCTTCACTAACATGATCTCACGTTCGATATGTGCTGAAGCCGTCAGCTCACTCACACGCAGAACATCCACCAGCTTGTGCAATTGTTTCTCAATTTGCTCAAGAACTTTCGCATCGCCTTTGGTTTGGATAGTCATTCGTGACAATGTTGGGTCATCAGTGGGTGCAACCGTCAAACTTTCAATATTATAACCACGTTGAGAAAACAGACCTATGACACGGGACAAAGCACCTGATTCATTTTCTAATAAAACGGATAAAATACGACGCATAATCAGGTCCTCTCTGTTTTACTCAACCACATTTCGTCCATTGCTCCACCACGGATCTGCATTGGATAAACGTGTTCGGTTTCATCAATATTGATATCAACAAATACTAAGCGTTGGTTTTCATTCACTTCCACAAGCGCTTGCTTGAGTTTTTCTTCCAGTTCATCAGGAGAAGCAATTGAAATTCCAACATGGCCATATGCCTGCGCTAATTTAATAAAATCAGGGAGCGATTGCATATAAGATTGTGAATGGCGGCCTTGATAAATCATATCCTGCCACTGTTTCACCATCCCTAAAAAGCCATTATTGAGGTTCAGAACTAACACAGGCAAGCCATATTGCAATGCCGTTGATAACTCTTGGATATTCATCTGGATGCTGCCATCACCCGTCACACAAACCACTGTTGAGTTTGGATGGGCTAACTTCACCCCTAGTGCAGCAGGTAAGCCAAAGCCCATCGTGCCGAGACCACCTGAATTTATCCAATGTCTTGGTTTATCAAAAGGATAATACAATGCGGCAAACATTTGATGCTGACCAACATCAGATGTCACATATGCCTCACCATTTGTTAAACGGTAAATCATTTCAATGGCTTGCTGTGGTTTGACTTTTGTTTGATTGGTTTCATAACGTAGACACTGTTTTTTACGCCACTCTTCAATGTCTTTCCACCAATCTTTTAATGCATTTTCATCTTGTTTTGCAACAGCTTGATCTAATTGCCCTAACATTTGTTTTAAGGTTGATTTCGCATCACCAACAATCGGAATATCTGCATTTACCGTTTTTGAAATTGAAGTTGGGTCAACGTCAATTTGGATCACAGTCGCATTCGGACAATATTTTTCTAAATTGTTCGTAGTGCGGTCATCAAACCGCACGCCAACAGCAAAAATGACATCTGAATTATGCATGACTTTATTTGCTTCATAAGTCCCATGCATACCTAACATCCCTACGGATTGCTTATGAGTTTCAGGAAATGCCCCTAAGCCCATCAACGTGGATACAACAGGCAATTTTAATGACTCTGCTAATTCAATGATTTCCGCTGAGCAATTGGCGTTAATCGCACCGCCACCAATATAGAAGACGGGTTTTTTCGCAGCGACTAATTTAGAAAGTGCTTTTTTGATCTGCCCTTTGTGCCCTTGCAGTGTAGGGTTATACGAGCGTAAAGAAACAGATTCAGGATAATGATAAGGAAACTTAAGTGCAGGGTTTACCGTATCTTTCGGGAAATCGATAACGACAGGTCCAGGGCGACCACTCGCCGCAATGTAGAAGGCTTTTTTAATCGTCTCAGGAATTTCTTCAGCACTTTTAATTAAGAAACTGTGTTTCACTATCGGGCGAGATATTCCTACCATGTCACATTCTTGGAATGCATCATTACCGATTAAAGAGCTAGCAACCTGCCCTGATAGCACCACCATCGGCACAGAGTCCATATAAGCAGTTGCTATGCCAGTAATCGCATTAGTTGCCCCGGGGCCTGAAGTGACGAGAACTACACCAACATCCCCTGTTGAGCGAGCATAGCCATCGGCCATATGCACTGCGGCTTGTTCATGACGCACCAGAATATGTTCCACACCACCAACGGTATGAAGCGCATCATAAATATCTAATACTGCACCGCCTGGATATCCAAACACGTGCTTTACTCCTTGGTCAATCAATGATTTGACGACCATTTCAGCTCCCGACAACTTCTCCATGAGTTTGCCCCCAGACATTATTTGCAAGTTAAGAGGTATTAATTACCCCTTTATTTTTATCGTTTAAACAGGTTAATGCGTGCTATTAACATATCTCTCTGGCTGAAACGAAGCAAACATCATTTCAGCACAAAAATAGCGAGTATTTCACATCATCTTAAACATTTATCGTTCACAGAGGGAATAACTGCATATGGAAAAAATGGAAGAAATATTGACTATTTTCCAACCGACTAACGACGTGAAATATTTTGTACTGCAGGCAGTAATGAATAAGAAAAAAGAACATGGATGAAATGAATATATAGAAATCAGGCTCACCTACCGAAATAGAAATAAGCCTGATAATAAAACGCTTAATTACTCTTGATACATAGATTCAATTTCTAATTGATAGCGTTCAGAAATAATCTTACGGCGCAATTTCAACGTTGGCGTTAATTCACCTTTTTCCATTGAAAACGTAGTGGGCAACAAGGTAAAACGCTTAACCTGATGAAAATTCTCTATATTTTTTTGCAGATCTTTTAAGCGAGCTTCAAAAAGTGCCACAATATTAGAATCTTTCAGCAACTCAAGGCGATCACGATATTTTAAGTTAATCGAATGCGCGTACTCTTCTAGGCTGTCATAACAAGGAACTATCAATGCAGAAACAAACTTACGTGCATCGGCAATGACGGCAATATGCTCAATAAATTTGTCTTGGCCTAATACCCCTTCAATCATTTGAGGTGCAATATACTTGCCGTTAGACGTTTTCATTAAGTCTTTGAGCCTATCCGTAATATATAAATTACCTTGCTCGTCAATTTTCCCTGCATCACCTGTTTTTAACCAACCGTCGGAGGTAAACGTGTCTAAGGTTTCATTCGGGCGATTGTAGTAACCTTTCATCACGACAGGGCCCTTGACTTGGATCTCATCATCTTTACCGATACGCACTTCAACCGAAGATAATGGTGTACCAATCGAACCTAGTGGATATTTACCCTCTTCCCAACATGAAACCGTCGCGCATGTTTCTGACATACCATAGCCGTATTTAATATCCACGCCTGCGGATAAGAAAAAGGCAATAACATCGTCATCTAAACGCGCTCCTGCGGCGGGCATAAAACGAATGCGCCCCCCTAACCCCTCGCGTATTTTACTTAAAACCAATTTATCCGCTAATGGAAAGATAGCCTGATTGATTAATGATGGTGTGCCGCCTTTTGACAGCGCTTTAATGCGACGTTTACCAAGGGAAATTGCCATCTTAAATAGCATTCTACGTGCCCACGACGCTTTCGATACCTTACTTTGCACCGCACTGTAAACTTTTTCATAGAAACGCGGCACTGCACACATCACCGTTGGTTTGACATCAGCTAGCGCTTCTCGCACTAAATTGGTGTCCGTTAAATAGACGTTAAGTGCCCCCACGTGTATGACATAGAAACTCCAAGCGCGCTCAAACACATGAGATAACGGTAAAAAGCTTAACGAAATATCATCGGCGGTGAGTTGTAATCGTTCATCGTGCAGATACAGTTGGGCAGCCATATTGTAATAATCCAACATAACGCCTTTTGGCTCGCCTGTAGTGCCTGATGTATAGATAATCGTAAATAAATCACTGAGGTTATGGGCTGAAATTCGGGCATCCAGCTCCATTTGGTATTCAGGTTGTGCTTGTTCCATAAAAGTCGACAAGTGTAAGGTTGCCACTGAGTTATCAATCAACTCAACACTCTCGTCCATGACGACAATCATTTTTAATTGCGGGCAAAGCGCAGGCAATTGGCACGCAATGTCATATTGCGTTTGTTCACCGACAAACAACACTTTAATGTTGGCATCGTTGATAATATAAGCGGCTTGTTCAACACTGCTGGTCGCATAAAGCGGAACCGTCACTGCTCTAATCTGAAGTGACGCTAAGTCAATCAGTGACCAATTCATGCTGTTATGGGCAAATAACCCAATATTTTCCTGTGTTGAAACATCTAAGGCCAAGAGGTGGCGAGAAATCGCAGAGATGCGCTCCCCCACTTCATTCCATGTTAATGAGCTTTGTTGCCCATTATTCCATTGACTGAAAGCTATCCGGCTCGCTGATTCGTGTGCGTTGATTCTGCTACGTAAGCGATTGACTAAATGGTATGGATATAGATTTTCAGTAATCAAAGTTAATTCCCTATCGGTCATTATTGATATAAGTCACTCGGTATCTTCACAAGAACTTAACCGTTTCATTATTTCAGCTTACAAGTGTTAGCTGAATATCGGCAGTGTATCGACTAATAACGTAGGAGGAAAGTTTTTGTATGTAAATTTTCTGCAAATGTTATGTTTGCCGCAAAACTCATCATAGTATTCTCTAGAATGAGTGAATTAACTTGTCTTGGAGCCAAGAATCCTATAGTTCAAGGCTCCATTCAGAGTATTTACCTTAAGCCGCGACAGCTTGGTCCAAGAGTTCCGCAATCATTTGGCTGAATTGCGATTTCATCCATTGGTGGCCTTTATCCCTTGCAGTTGATTCATGCCATGTCAGATAACAAGGACGAGACTGACTTTCTAAAAGCAACGGTAAAGTACGTAATTTCAGTTGCCCTGTATAATGTTCAACTAACCATTTAGGCGCAATTGCAACTAAATCGGTTTGTGCAACGATATTTAATACACTACTGAGGTCAGTGCCTTGATAACTAATAGTATGGGACAATTCAGTATTGTAATAATAAGGTTTGCTGAATGAACCAATATTGTCCATTGACATGATTGCGTGTCGTTCATTCATTAAATCATACTCTTTAATAGAATTAACAATTCGTGGATGGTTATTCGCTGTAACTAATACCAGTTCATCATTAAATAAAACCTGATGTTGATATTCGGGTTTTTCGAATTGGTTATATCCAATAAAGAAATCTATTTCTTGATATTTTAACTGATGTGCAATGTTATTATCCAAAAATGAATGAATAAACACATTAATATTAGGTGAGGCCATTTTAAATTTTGCAACAATCATAGCAGCCAAGCGAATATCTAAAGGTGAACAAATCGATAAATTAAATATACGGTCGCTATCTTGTGGGTCAAAACCTGCGCCAGGTAATTCATTATGCACTAATTGCAACGCTTGTCTTACAGGCCCAAAAAGCTGTTTTGCCCGCGATGTAGGCTGGATACCACGGCCATAACGAACAAATAGTTCATCGTTAAACATTGACTTTAAACGTGAAACCGCATTACTCACCGCGGGTTGAGACATCCCCAAAACTTGTGCTGCTTTCGTGACATTTTGCATCTGCATAACGACATCAAAAACGGTTAATAAATTTAAATCAACATTACGTAGGTGAATATCGCTGCTTTCTTTTTTACCTGTTGAAATCGTATCAAAATCAGTCATTTTTTACTCCACTAAATATATTTATCATTTTTCATTAACGAAAAGACAAATTCACCTTAAAAATACCGACGAATATATAAACTCGTTAAATATTATTTCTGAAACAACTTATAGATAGTAAGCTATTTCGCTTTCCCTGCATTTATTAAAACGACGTTTCTATTACTTTACTCATTAATTATAATTCACAGAATAGATATCATTATAAAACGCAAACATTCACCAAGGTAATGAGTGATATTTTTGTATTAGAATCACGATTACTCTCAGTAAAAATAATAAAACAATTTCCCGAAGAAATCATAATAAATCGCATTTGGATTCTGTAATTATTCTTATTATCAGATTAATTTTTACTTATTCATTTATTAGACAACTAAGTTAATCAATAGCTATTGATTTTAGTAATTAATTTTATGTGTTTTATCTTTTTTACAAATCATTAAACCCAAAAAAAGCCAACAATAATTTAAAAAACAATAAGTTACATGAATCAAAGACACCAATGAAATTCATTGAAAGAATTTTACCCTAAGTTTAGACTCAAAAAATAGGCAAAAACATCATAGAAATTAGTGAAAATAGTCACATACCCTAACTCAAGGACTTAATTCACAATTGGTAAAAAACAGTCAGAAATCCATGATTGACATTAACTTTAAGATCACGTATCAATAAATACAGTTTAATTTAGATATTGATGAGAGACAGTTTAAAATGACATTTTCTATTCGCCTACTAAGCCTACTACTACTCGCATTAAATTTGCGCGGTATGCTTATGGACGGAAAATAGAAAGGCACTGTCCACAAACATTAAGAACCCGCGCAACCCGCGGGTTTTTTTATGCCTGCGGCTTTGGAAGAACATAAAACTCAATTTATTAAAACAAAATTCGATATGAGGAACACAATATGAGCAACCAAGTCATTATTTTCGATACCACATTACGTGATGGTGAGCAGGCGTTACAAGCAAGTTTGTCCGTAAAAGAGAAATTACAAATCGCATTCGCATTAGAACGCTTAGGCGTTGATATTATTGAAGCTGGTTTCCCTGTGTCATCACCAGGCGATTTCGAATCAGTTCAAACTATTGCTCGTGAAATTAAAAATAGCCGTATCTGCGCATTGGCTCGTTGTGTTGAAAATGATATCGATGTTGCAGCAGAATCCTTAAAAGTGGCTGAAGCCTTCCGTATCCATATCTTCTTAGCCACCTCCAATTTACATATGGAGAAAAAATTAAATAAGTCGTTTGATGGTGTGATGGATATGGCAATCAACTCTATCAAACGTGCAAGACGCTACACGGATGATGTTGAATTTTCTTGTGAAGATGCAGGACGTACAGACCCTGACAATTTGTGCCGTATTGTTGAAACGGCTATTAATGCAGGTGCAACCACCATTAACATTCCTGATACCGTAGGCTATACAACACCTTATCAATTTGGCGGTATCATTACCGATTTGTATAACCGTGTTCCAAATATTGATAAAGCCATTATTTCAGTTCACTGCCACGATGACTTAGGCATGTCCGTCGCAAACTCTATTAGCGCCGTTCAAGCAGGAGCTCGTCAAGTAGAAGGGACTATTAATGGATTAGGCGAACGCGCTGGAAATACAGCATTAGAAGAAGTCATTATGGCCATTAAATTGCGCGAGCAAATGTTAAATGTCCACACCAATATTAATCACAAAGAAATTTATCGCACTAGCCAATTAGTTAGCCAATTATGCAACACCCCAATCCCAGCCAATAAAGCAGTAGTTGGTAGCAATGCGTTTTCCCACTCCTCAGGTATTCACCAAGATGGCGTATTAAAAAACCGCGAAACTTACGAAATCATGACGCCTGAGTCAATTGGTTTAAAAGCAGAGAAATTAAATTTAACCTCTCGTTCTGGCCGCGCTGCCGTGAAACACCGTATGGAAGAAATGGGCTATCACGAAGGCAAAGACTTCAAATTGGATGAGTTATACACCGCGTTTTTGAACTTAGCCGATAAAAAAGGTCAAGTGTTTGATTATGACTTAGAAGCCTTGGCTTTCTTTACTAAGCAACAAGATGAAACCGACCACTTTGTGATGGATTATTTCAGTACACAGTCTGGTTCAAGCATTGTGGCAACCGCAACTGTCAAAATGCAGTGTGGCGATGAAGTGAAATCTGAAGCTGCAACAGGCAATGGTCCTGTAGATGCTATCTACCAAGCCTTTAGCAACATCACCAATTACCCAATGAAATTAGTTTCTTATCAGTTATCTGCAAAAGGTCATGGTGAAAACGCATTAGGCCAAGTGGATATCGTGGTGGAATGCCATAACCGTAAGTTCCACGGCATGGGATTAGCGACAGATATCGTTGAATCCTCAGCAAAAGCGATGGTTCACGTCTTAAACAGCATTTGGCGTTCTGAACAAGTCGAAATCGAAAAACAAAAAATAAACCAAGAATTACAATCAAACACAAAGGAAGCAGTGTAACCATGTCTAGTTATCAAATTGCCGTATTACCGGGAGATGGTATCGGTCCAGAAGTAATGGCACAAGCGCATAAAGTCTTGGATGCAGTGAGCAAACGCTTTGCTATTACGATTAACACTAAAGAATATGATGTCGGTGGTGCGGCCATCGATAATCATGGCGAGCCACTGCCACAAGCGACGGTAAAAGGTTGTGAAGAAGCTGATGCGGTGTTGTTTGGCTCAGTTGGCGGCCCAAAATGGGAACATTTGCCACCCGATAGCCAACCAGAACGAGGGGCATTATTACCATTACGTAAGCATTTCAAATTATTCAGCAACCTGCGTCCAGCGCGCTTATACCAGGCCTTAGAGGCATTTTGCCCGTTACGTGCAGATATCGCTGCACAAGGCTTTGATATTCTGTGCGTTCGTGAATTAACAGGCGGTATTTACTTTGGCCAGCCGAAAGGCCGCAAAGGCGAAGGTAGTGAAGAATATGCGTTTGATACCGAAGTGTATCATCGTTACGAAATCGAGCGTATTGCACGTATCGCGTTTGAATCTGCGCGTAAACGTACACATAAAGTGACGTCAATCGATAAAGCAAACGTCTTGCAAAGCTCTGTATTATGGCGTGAGGTTGTCAACCAAATCGCCAAAGAATACCCAGATGTAGAAGTTAATCATATGTATATCGATAACGCCGCGATGCAAATGATTAAAGCACCATCGCAGTTTGATGTAGTTTTATGTTCTAACTTATTTGGCGACATTATCTCTGATGAGTGTGCAATGATCACAGGCTCAATGGGCATGTTGCCATCGGCGAGCTTAAATGCAGACGGTTTTGGTTTATATGAACCTGCAGGCGGCTCAGCACCTGATATCGCGGGTAAAAACATTGCAAACCCAATTGCCCAAATTTTATCTGCCTCAATGTTATTACGCTTTAGCTTAAACCAAGCCGATGCTGCTGATGCAATAGAGCGCGCAGTTAACAAAGCATTAGAAGATGGCCACAGAACATCCGATTTAGCGGGTGCGGGCAAATCAATCAGTACCAGTGAAATGGGCGATGTTATTGCTCGTTATATTGCACAAGGGGTTTAATCATGGCCAAAACTTTATATCAAAAATTATATGATGCTCACGTGGTACGTGAAGTCGAAGACGAAATCCCTTTGATTTATATCGACCGTCATTTGGTACACGAAGTAACTTCTCCACAAGCATTTGATGGGTTAAGAACCAAAAACCGTCCATTGCATCAACCAAGTAAAACGTTTGCTACGATGGATCATAACGTATCCACCCAAACCAAAGACATCAATGCTTGCGGTGATATGGCGCGTATTCAAATGCAAGAACTGATGAAAAACTGCAAAGAGTTTGGTGTCACCCTGTATGATTTGAACCACCCATACCAAGGGATAGTTCATGTAATGGGGCCAGAACAAGGGATCACCTTACCAGGTATGACGATTGTGTGTGGGGACTCACACACCGCAACCCATGGCGCTTTCGGTGCATTAGCGTTTGGTATCGGTACGTCAGAAGTTGAGCATGTTATGGCGACCCAGACACTGAAACAAGCTCGTGCAAAAACCATGAAAATTGAAGTGGTCGGCAAGGCGCCTGCAGGCATTACAGCAAAAGATATCGTTTTGGCGATCATTGGTACAACAGGCAGCGCAGGTGGTACAGGCTATATTGTTGAATTTTGTGGTGAAGCCATTGAAAACCTGAGTATGGAAGGTCGCATGACGGTTTGTAATATGGCCATCGAATTGGGTGCAAAAGCAGGTATTATCGCACCAGATGCGACAACATTTGATTACATGAAAGGCCGTCAGTTTGCACCAAAAGGCCAGCAATGGGATGACGCCGTTGCTTATTGGAAGACCTTAAAAACGGATGATGATGCTAAATTTGATAAAGTCATCACCATTCAAGCTAGCAGTATTGCACCACAAGTGACTTGGGGAACCAATCCAGGGCAAGTGATTGCAATCAACCAACCGATCCCTGCACCAGAGTCTTTTGCGGATCCTGTTGAGCGCGCATCTGCTGAAAAAGCGTTAGCTTATATGGGGTTACAATCAGGTATTAAGTTATCTGATGTCAAGATCGATAAAGTGTTTATCGGTTCATGTACTAACTCACGTATTGAAGATTTACGTGCAGCCGCAGCAATTGCTAAAGGCAAAAAAGTGGCTGATGGCGTACAAGCTATTGTGGTTCCAGGATCGGGGCCTGTAAAAGCCCAAGCAGAACAAGAAGGTTTGGATAAAATTTTTATTGATGCAGGCTTTGAATGGCGGTTACCTGGCTGCTCCATGTGCTTAGCCATGAACAATGACCGCTTAAACCCAGGTGAACGTTGCGCGTCCACCAGTAACCGTAATTTTGAAGGTCGCCAAGGCCGAGCAGGTCGCACCCATTTAGTCAGCCCTGCAATGGCAGCTGCGGCGGCGATTAATGGTCATTTCGCTGATGTTCGTGATATTCAGATTTAAAGGAGAGAAAAATGGACAAGTTAATCACCCATGTGGGCATTGTTGCTCCTTTAGACGCCGCGAATGTGGACACTGACGCGATTATTCCAAAGCAATTTTTACAAAAAGTCACCCGCACAGGTTTTGGTCAACATTTATTTAATGACTGGCGTTTTTTAGATGAGAATGGTCAGCAGCCTAACCCTGATTTTGTACTGAATAAACCTGTTTTCAAAGGGGCGAGTATTTTGTTAGCCCGTGAAAACTTTGGCTGCGGATCGTCTCGTGAACACGCCCCATGGGCACTGACGGATTTTGGTATCCAAGTGGTTATTGCACCAAGCTTTGCAGATATTTTTTACGGCAACTCATTCAATAACCAACTGTTGCCAATCAAATTAAGCGAGCAAGAAGTGGATGAGATGTTTAACTACGTCAACAGCCACGAAGGTTGCCAGTTTACCGTTGATTTAGAAGCACAAACGGTCACTGCAGGGGATAAAACCTATCATTTTGATATTGATAGTTTCCGCCGTCATTGCATGATGAATGGGTTAGATAGCATTGGTTTGACATTGCAACATGTCGACCAAATAAAGAATTATGAGCAACAAATCCCAACCTTTATGAACTAAGATACTCGTCATATTTCACGTGGCAACGGCTTCACTACGCCTGCTTCGGTAGGCGTATTTCCGCTTTTATCTCACATTTATTCATATATAGCCGCTTTTCACCTCAAAAATGCGGAATTAACCCTTCTTAACAAATTTACGACTCCAAACGACTTCCCTATTAATTTCTTCCTGTATAATTAATAACAAAATAAATTTTTGCTTTTGCTTTTACTTTTGCTTTTAACTGACCGATTTTTTCTAAATAGTTTGAGGTGTGGCTAGGCGGCAAGCGAAGATAGCTTGGGGAGCATACACAAGTATGTGACCCAAGTAGCTGAGCGCAGTCAACAACGCCACAGCGCAAAATATGACGAAAAAATAAAAAAAAGCCGGCGAACCGGCTCGGTGATATATACACCATTACTCTAAATGGGGGAGTCGGCTTGCAATTGCACGCCAAACGAGCTACTTACTGCCACCTATTATCCGCAGATATTAGGAAATTAAAATTGATGCAATTTTTGCCGGAGTTCCTCTTTTATGTCTAATACACGCTTACAAACACAATTCGTTCGCCTCTGGCAACATTTTCAAGGGCACGATAGTGAAACCACGTTGCAGGATATTGCTGATATCTTGTTCTGTTCGCGCCGTCATGTACGAACGTTATTAAATAACATGCAAGGCCATGGTTGGTTAAGTTGGCAAGCGGAATCTGGTCGAGGCAAGCGTTCTACACTTATTTTCCATGTGAATGGGTTAGAACTCCAGCAAGCCCAAGCAGAACAACTGCTTAAAGAGGAAAGCATTGAAAAACTCGTGGCGTTAGTGGGTGATAAAGAAACTATCCGACAAATGGTGCTTTCCGAATTAGAGCGTAGCTATCGGCAAGGAAAAAATCTCTTACGCATTATTTATTACCGTGATTTCCCCAATTTATTGCCGGGAGCCCCCATGCGCCGCTCCGAAATTCATTTAATGAGCCAAATTTTTAATGGGTTAACCCATATAAATGAGGAAAAAGGGGAAGTAGAAGACGGGCTAGCCCACCACTGGCAGGACATCAGTGACACCCATTGGCGTTTCTATTTACGCCCTGCTATCTATTTCCATCATGGGCGGGAAATGCTTGCGGAAGATATTATTCACTCATTATTACGTTTAAAACAGTGCTGGCCGCTATTTTCCCATATTCAATCTGTGAGTTCACCACAGCCTTATGTCATTGATATTCAGTTAAATCAGCCTGATAAACAACTGCCTTGGTTGTTAGGTAGTCACCATGCGGCTATTTTACCTAAAGAATGGGAAAGCCTAGAAAACTTTAACCGCTACCCTATTGGCACTGGCCCCTACCAAGTTGATAAAAACCTGCCTCAAAAGCTGACCATTACCGCCTTTGACCGCTACTTTGGTTATCGCGCGCTCTTGGATGAGGTCACCATTTGGGTTGTACCTGAACTTTCAGAACAAATGGTGTGTACCACTCTAAAAATGGATGGTGATAAACACCATAATGATTCCTTAGAAAGCCGTATGGAAGAAGGTTGTTATTTTTTATTGATGGATCAACGCTCTGAGTTATCACAGCGGGAAGACGTTCGCAAATGGCTATGCAGCTTTCTCACGCCTGTCAACCTACTTGCTCATTGTGAACCTTTTTACCAGCGCCATTGGGCACCTGCTTATGGTTTATTGCTGCACTGGCATCACAGCAAAATGCTAACGTTATTTCCCAAACCTGACGACCTCACAGAGCTAACGGTCACATTTTACCATCACCACCACGAGTTCTATGCAATCAGCCAAATTATGAAGCGAGTGTTGCATGAACAAGGAGTCGAGTTAAAAATCAACATTGTTGACTATGATGACTGGTTTAACGGCAATTCCCAAAGTGATATTTGGCTAGCCACCGCCAATTTCTTTAAACCCCTTGAGTTTTCTATCTTTGCCACCTTGTATGAAATGCCACTATTACGTCAGTGCCTTGGTGATAGCCTCGATACGCAATTAAATCAATGGCGAAATAATACTTTTGATGTCGAAGCGTGGTGTGAAAGCTTAATTGACTCACAAATCTTTCATCCTATATTTCACCACTGGCTTGAGTTGCAAGGTCAACGCACTATGCGCGGCGTTAGGATGAATACCTTTGGTTGGTTTGATTTTAAATCCGCATGGTTTAAGCCTTCTGAGGATAACCTGTCTAATTTATGATAGTTATAAACAGCCAAAGTGAATAATAAGGATGTTATTCACTTTTTCTGTGGATATCCATGTGAACAACCCTATAGCAATCAGGGTATATCCCCAAATCAGGTTTTTATCAAAAATAATTAAAATCTAATAAACTTTGATAAATCAACGAAATAAAGCCCCAAAAAACACGTTATCCACTGGTTAATTTTTTCACTAAAAAGCTTAGGACTTTAACTGAGCAAATATCAAACAACGTCGTATTTATCCACAACTAATGTGTTTAACTTACTCTATTTTTGTGATGAACGTCATAAAACCCCATTCGTCAAGGCTGTAAATACACACAGTAATCACTGTTTTACACAGTTATCCAGAAAACCTGTGGATAACCTAGTGTATGATCCTGTGATTATCTTGGGATGAACATGAATAACCCGATAAACAAAATTTAATACCGTTGGATAAAAAGCATTAACTACATATATATCATGCAGTTAAAAATAGTCATGAAAAAGTGTTATACTCTCTTAGTTATGTGAATTATTTTTGATTGTTTTTTATACATTTAATTTTTAGAGCATTATGTCATTTACGCCACCACAACCACCAGATAACGAAGCTACCTTAATGAGTCGGGCTCAAGCGCTTGCCGGCTATACTTTAGGTGAACTCGCCCAAATTGCCAGTGTCCCTATCCCCCCCGATCTAAAACGTGATAAAGGCTGGGTAGGCATGCTACTTGAATATTATTTAGGGGCGAGTGCAGGTAGTAAGGCGGAGCAAGATTTTGCCCACATTGGCGTTGAGCTCAAAACTATCCCTATCGACCGCCATGGTGTTCCTCTCGAAACGACCTTTGTCTCCGTTGCCCCTTTAACAGGGAACAGCGGTTTAACATGGGAAAATAGCCATGTACGGCGTAAACTATCGCGTATACTGTGGTTTCCTATTGAAGGTGAACGCCAAATTCCCTTAGCGGAACGTCGGGTCGCTAACCCAGTAATTTGGAGCCCATCCCCGCTTGAGGAACAGTTACTACGGCAAGATTGGGAAGAATTAATGGATTTGATTGTGTTGGGAAAAGTCGAAACAATTACGGCACGCCATGGGCAAGTTCTACAAATCCGCCCAAAAGCGGCAAACAATAAGGCACTGACAGAAGCCATTGGCGAGTTTGGCCAACCCATTATGACGCTTCCTCGCGGTTTCTACCTTAAAAAAGATTTTACCGCCCCACTGTTAGCTCGGCATTTTAATCTCACTTAATCAACAAGGTGTCGCCTGTACCAAAGCAGACGATAAACATTTATCCCTGTTTCATAATAAAAGGTACACAGATGTTTGAATGGATACTCGACCCCAATGCTTGGATGGCACTTGCCACTCTAACCATTTTGGAAATAGTTTTAGGTATCGATAATATTATTTTTTTGAGTATCGTAGTGAGTAAGCTCCCCGCTCACCAACAAAATAGTGCCCGGCGTACAGGGCTAATTGCAGCGATGGTCATGCGCCTTGCCTTATTAGCCTCAATTGCCTGGTTATCACGCCTCACAACCCCGTTATTTACCATTGCAGACCATGTCGTTTCCGCTCGAGATATCATTTTATGTGCAGGGGGAATTTTCCTGATATGGAAAGCCAGCCAAGAAATTTTTGAAACTATTGAAGGAGAGGATGAAAACAATCTTGCGCAGCGGCAAGTGCATTCATTTTGGGGCGCTATTGTACAAATTGCCCTGTTAGATATTATTTTTAGCCTCGATTCCGTTATCACCGCCGTTGGGCTTTCTGACCACCTGTTTATTATGATGGCCGCAGTGATTATTGCAGTGCTTATCATGATGTTAGCCGCAAAAAGTATTGGTGACTTTGTCGAACGCTACCCATCCGTTAAAATTCTCGCACTCTCTTTTTTAATTTTAGTCGGCTTTACACTGATACTCGAAAGCGTACAAGTTCATGTTGCTAAAGGGTATATCTATTTCGCAATGTTCTTTTCCATGGCCGTTCAAATGCTCAATATCCTGCGCAGCAAAAA
Organism: Providencia sp. PROV197; assembly: GCF_028479625.1. Taxonomy (NCBI): domain Bacteria; kingdom Pseudomonadati; phylum Pseudomonadota; class Gammaproteobacteria; order Enterobacterales; family Morganellaceae; genus Providencia; species Providencia sp. PROV197. The sequence goes on along the minus strand of NZ_JAMPNZ010000015.1, from coordinate 200,247 downwards.
ATGGAAAATGAAACACAAAGTAGATTAACGCCCTGATTCAAGCGCTTGCTTTGCAGCTAATATAGCCCCTTCAACTGCTTTCTTAGCTTGCGGGCTATTTTTCCAGCAACTTGAACCTGTAAGTGCAGCACCAGCAATTAAAATTTCATCATAAGATGCTTCACTAAGCTGAGCCAATGATGAAAACCCCATCTGTTCCAAACGGCTGATCACCTTCGGGCCAACCCCTTTCACTGCCAATAAAACCTGCTTTTCTGACGCCGAAAATGCCATGAACACCTCTTTTCGTTAATTATTCAGCTAATATTTTGCAATTTACCTCTTTAATACTTTAAAATTGCAACCATAACAATGCCAGTTTGAATAATTATTAACTGAACTATCTTATCACCCAATCTTTCTTTGCCTGTTTTAGGAATTTACCATGTACAATGTGCCGTTGATTAACCCACGCCAACACTTCATGACGCTCTCTGATGGCCGTCAACTTTGCTGGTTTGAATCAGGGCCCAAAACAGGTTTTCCTGTGATTTTTTGTACTGGTGCAGGAATGAGTGGCAACCTTGGCTTTGGCTTAGATTTGCTGGAAAAATACAACATTCGCTTAATTGTGCCAGAACGTGCTGGCCTCGGTGATTCCACTTTTCACGCCAAAAAATCATTAAAAAGCTTTGCATTCGATATTCAAGCACTACTTGATAACCTAGCAATTAACCAATTTTCGGTACTGGGTTTTTCCCAAGGTGGTGTTTTCGCGATGGCGGTTGCCCATTATTGCCAGCCTGTTTCCCTTTCGATTGTGTCTGGGCAAGACCAATTCGAATACCCTGCGACTCGCGCTAAATTAACCGCTGACGTAGTGAATATGCAGGAACAAGCACTGAATACACCTGAGAACTTATCCGACTGGTTACAGAAAAATGTCACTGGCGAATGGTTACTAGCGTTTATCCTCAATTGCAGTGCAGAAATCGACCAACAGTTATACAATGAAGCACATTTTTTAGAGGCCTATACCGATTGTATACGCCGTGCTTTTTCTCAAGGCAATCAAGGCTATGTGCAGGATTTATTGCTTTCCCTGCAGAACTGGGAGTTCACCCCTGAAGACATCACCTGCCCAACCTCATTATGGTATGGTGAATTGGATATGAGCACCGTGCATTCCCCTGATTTTGGCGATGTTTTGGCCGACCGTTTTTTCAACTGTAGCCATCATTTATACACACAAGAAGGCGGTTCCTTGCTCTGGACACAAGCCGACGCTATTTTAACTGACCTGCAAAACCACGCCGCATAACATAAAAAGCCGCGGTGAATAATTCACAGCGGCTATCATTGCCATCCTAATATTACTACCTTCTATTAACGGTAAACGATCCCGCCATCCGTCAGGATAGATTGTCCTGTAATATAGTCAGAGTCATCGCTTGCTAAGAACGCCACTAAGCCCGCGACATCATCAGGAGTTTGAGCACGGCCTAATGCGATACCTTCAACATATTTTTTGTAAGTCTCACCTTTTGGCGCGCCTGTAATTTCAGCAAAGCGCTCATCGATTTCCACCCACATGTCTGTCCCAACAATACCTGGGCAATATGCATTTACAGTAATACCTGAACTTGCGTACTCTTTCGCCGCCGCTTGTGTTAAAGCACGCACCGCAAATTTGGTTGCTGAATATACACCTAACATAGCGAAACCGTCATGGCCTGCAATAGAAGAGGCATTAATGATTTTCCCTTTGTGCTTACGCTCTTGGAATTTCTCACTGGCAGCTTGAATACCCCACATAGTGCCATCTACGTTGATTTTGAAGATTAAATCCATATCTTCTTGGCGAACATCAGCGATTGGCTTAACTTGCGCAATCCCTGCGTTGTTGATCATCACATCAAAACCACCTAGCTCAGCTTCTGCATGAGCAACCGCTGCAAACACTTGGTCACGCTGGCTAATATCCGCAGCAAACGTCGTGACTTTACGACCTAATGCTTCAATTTCTTTAGCCACATCTTGCAGTTTGTCTTTTTTCAAATCAACCAGTGCAATGTCCGCACCTTCTTTTGCTAAACGCAGTGCAATACCACGACCAATTCCCTGTGCCGCTCCGGTCACTAAAATAACTTTGTTATTTAAAGCCATACTGTTCTCCTACTTATTCATAGCCAAAATGACTAGTCCACCATGACTTATAAGTTAACAATAATAACAATAAGTTACAAAGAAATGATTTTAATCTACCATTTGGAACTTATAAAAAACATTTCACTATCTGATAGCGCTATTTATTTTACTCACCAACGAAAAGTACACAAATTCGTAAATTAGCAGGTATTCGTTAATAAAAATCATTCTCAAACAAGTGAGCAAAAAGTGCGAAACTCCACTATTTAATACACGATTGTTGAATATACCAACATAAAAAAGCCACCAATTTGGTGGCTTCATGATAGCTAACTATATCGCTATAAGCGGATAATTATTTTTTAGACGCTTGAATATACAGCATTTCTAAAGCAATCGATGCCGCGGCTAATGCGGTGATTTCAGATTGGTCATAAGCGGGAGCCACTTCCACTAAATCCATCCCAACGATATTTAATGGCTGTAAACCACGCAGTAATTTCAGTGCACGGTCTGACGTTAAACCGCCAACGACTGGTGTGCCTGTGCCTGGTGCAAACGCAGGGTCAAGGCAGTCAATGTCAAAGGTTAGGTACACTGGCATGTCACCCACGATCTCTTTAATTTGCGCAACCATCTCGTCCACACCGCGGTCATTCACTTGCCCTGCATCGAGTACAGTGAAACCGTTGTCGCTATCGTGCTCAGTACGGATACCAATTTGCACTGAACGCGTTGGGTCAATCAAACCTTCTTTTGGTGCATGATAGAACATGGTGCCATGGTCATATTGACTACCATTGCCGTAAGTGTCAGTGTGAGCATCAAAATGCACTAGCGCCATTTTGCCGAAGTGTTTTGCATGTGCACGTAACAGTGGCAGCGTGACAAAGTGGTCACCTCCAAAGGTTAAGCAACGTTTGCCTGACTCTAACAGTTTTTCAGTATGTGCTTGCAGTTTATCGCACATGTCTTGTGCATCACCAAAAGCAAACACGACATCGCCGCAATCTACCACGTTTAAACGTTCTGTCAGTTTGAAGTTCCACGGCCAACGATGGCTTTCCCATGCTAGGTTAGTAGATACTTGACGGATTGCCGCAGGCCCATGACGGCTACCTGCACGGCCAGAGGTTGCCATATCAAATGGCACACCTGTAATAACCCACTCAGCGTCTGAGCTATATGGTTGAAAATTCAGTGGGAAACGTAAAAAACCAAATGCGTTAGAAACCAGTGAATTATCAACTTGATTACCTAATGTACTATTAATCATTTTTTATTCCTCAAAATAGACCCGCCTATTAGCAAGCCCCTTTAATATTTGGTTCGAATGGTTTTTACCTAATCAACTTCACACAGTATAAATAACAAGTCATGTTATGCGCATAAAGTTATTATCTATTCACCTTCTTGATGCGCTAAATAGTTCGCGTTGTGGCTAGGCGGCAAGAGAGGATATCTCGGGGAGCATACAAGAGTATGTGACCCGAGTAGCCGAGTGCAGCCAACACCGCCACAGCACGAAATATGACGAGCATTAAGTATTTATTCGTCTTCGAGATAAGTATAACCATACAACCCATTTTCGAACTCTGCCACAAAGTCTTTTTGCAGCTGCTCGCTCAGCCCCGTACCTTTGACTTGCTCTGTAAAACTGTCTAACAGTACCTCTGGCACCAGTTTGACGTATTGCAGCATATCTGCCACTGAGTCGCCTTCTTCACTTTGTAGGTAACGAATATTACCTTGGCTATCGACCCACACATCAATTGCTGCAGTATCTCCGAATAGGTTATGCATGTTGCCTAAGATTTCTTGATAGGCACCTATCATAAAGAAACCAATCATTGGTGGGTTTTCTGGATCATATGCTGGCATTGGCATGGTGGTTTCGACACCATCACCATCAACGTAATGGTCGATGATCCCATCAGAGTCACACGTGATATCTAAGAGCACCGCACGACGGTCTAACGGTTTATCTAAGCCTTCAATCGGTAACACAGGGAAAACTTGGTCAATCCCCCATGAATCTGGCAGAGATTGGAATAATGAGAAATTTACATAGAACTTATCTGCCATGCGCTCTTGCAGCTCGTCGATGATTGGACGGTGAGCGCGGTTGCTTGGGTCTAAGTCTTGCTGGATACGACGGCAAATATTGAGGTATAGCTCTTCTGCCCATGCGCGTTGAGTTAAATCAAGTACGCCATGAGCATACTGGGTATGGGCTTCTTGCAAGTCGAACTGGCTATCATGCAACCATTCACGTAGCGAACGACTATTGCCTTGGTGCTGCATGGACTCCCATGTTTCCCACAGTGATACCAAAGAGCGTGGTGCGTCTTCATCTGGCGGTGAGGTTTTGGTAAATTCGTTACGCTCAACACCGATAACATTCGAGACCAACACAGTATGGTGCGCTGTCAATGCACGACCTGATTCCGTAATGACGGTTGGATGTGGAAGGTCAAATTCTTCACACGCATCGCCAATTGCCCAAATCACATTATTCGCGTACTCGTTCAAGCCATAGTTAACTGAACAATCGGACTGCGAACGTGTTCCTTCATAGTCAACGCCTAAACCGCCACCCACATCAAAGCATTGAATATTGACACCTAAACGATGCAACTCCACATAAAAACGTGCAGATTCACGAACCCCTGTCGCGATATCGCGAATATTGGCCATCTGTGAGCCTAAATGGAAATGCAGTAATTGCAGGCTATCTAAGCGATTTGCATTGCGTAAAATTTCCACCAATTGCAGAACCTGCGTAGCCGCCAAACCAAATTTTGATTTCTCGCCGCCACTGGCTTGCCATTTGCCTGATCCTTGAGAGGCTAAACGTGCACGCACACCTAAACGAGGCGTCACATTCAAGCTTTCCGCTTCTTTTAACACCATCTCAATTTCAGACATTTTTTCGATCACAAGATAAACCTTATGACCCAATTTTTCCCCGATTAACGCTAAGCGAATATATTCACGGTCTTTATAACCATTACAGACGATGACGGTTTGTGTTTTGCCTGCGTTGGCGAGTACCGCCATAAGTTCCGCTTTCGAACCTGCCTCAAGCCCTAATGGTTCTCCTGAATTAACCAATGACTCAATCACGCGGCGCTGCTGATTTACCTTAATTGGATAAACCAAAAAATAGTCGCCTTTATAGCCATAGGATTCACGAGCACGTCTAAATGCGGCATTAATTGAACGCAAACGGTGCTGTAAGATTTGAGGAAAACAGAACAATGCAGGCAAGCGCAAATGCTCTTGTTCTTCTTTGACTTGGTTAACTAATTCAGCAAGATCAACAAAAGTGTCAGGGTTTTCAGGGTTTGGGCAAACACAGACATTTCCGCGCTCATTCACCTGATAGTAACCACCGCCCCAATACGCAATGTTATAGGTCTGGCGCATTTTGCGTGCGATATTATCATTCATAATAAACTCCTGTATGGAGGGGTGAGTGGCGCGCTCTCATTCCTGATATATGTCAGTAAAGACATAGCACTGGCAAGCAGTTATATCGGAGGAAACGGCAATACTCAGATTTTAATAAAAAGTGCTTAGAATTCTAAACAGTGACAATATACGACCTTAAGCTGACAAATTAATGACTCAGCCTTGAAGGTGTATTAAAGATGTGACGGTAACTTCGTGATGAAGTAAAGAATGACAGGAAAGTAAACGCCAAAGTCACACGGCGATCCGCATATGACGGTTGGATACTGTTATTCAGTAGATTATGGATCATTCCCCATTAACCCCCAATATAACTGTTTAGCCCCTTCAGATTTCAATGTTGTAGCACTATTTTGGCAGGCTGACCTGTTGATTTAAGCTATATCACCTTGTGTTTTATTGAAATTCAAAAGTTTATAAACATTCCTGATAGATAGTAGGCGCTTTATTTTGACCTACTGGTATATAACGGGAAAAAACAACCATCCGTTACGGTCGCAGTTTATACATCTATTGGACGCAAAAAGCAAAAGCAAAATGCCGAAATTGCGATAAAATTTTAACGGCAATAAATCGAGCTATTAATCACGGCGACCTATAAGCAAAAAATAGCTCATCGATATAATGCTATTCACCCTAAATGATTTTTAAGTGAAAAACAGCCAAATAAAATAAACCTCCCTTTCCTTAAGGATTTAAAGCGATTTTGCTTAGTTTATGACGTGTTAGTAGGGATTACGCCTAGGGGATGATAGTTAATTTGTGCCTCTATTCGTTTTTTGTATAAATACAGGTAGAAATTTTTACTTCATAGGACTAAAATAGCCGTCTAGATGTTAAAACATCCAATTATAAATTCTGCGAATTCTTAAGGTATTAAACTCATGGCTACACATCTCTTTACTTCTGAGTCTGTATCAGAAGGGCATCCAGACAAAATTGCGGATCAAATCTCTGACGCAGTACTTGATGCTATTCTTGAACAAGACCCAAAAGCTCGCGTTGCCTGCGAAACCTACGTCAAAACAGGTATGGTAATGGTCGGGGGAGAAATCACCACCAGTGCTTGGGTTGATATTGAAGAAATCACACGCAAAACGGTTCGTGAAATTGGTTACACCAGTTCAGATATGGGCTTTGATGCCAATTCTTGTGCTGTTTTAAGTGCGATTGGTAAGCAGTCTCCTGATATCAACCAAGGTGTTGACCGTACAGACCCATCAGAACAAGGTGCGGGTGACCAAGGCCTGATGTTTGGTTATGCAACCAATGAAACTGATGTGCTAATGCCAGCGCCAATTACTTATGCACACCGCTTAGTTCAACGCCAAGCAGAAGTGCGTAAAAATGGTACATTGCCATGGTTGCGTCCAGACGCGAAAAGCCAAGTCACCTTTAAATACGATAACAATAAAATTGTGGGTATCGACGCCGTTGTTTTATCCACTCAGCATTCTGAAGATATCCAACAAAAAGAACTGCATGAAGCGGTGATGGAAGAAATCATCAAGCCCGTTCTGCCAGCAGAGTGGTTATCAAAAGAAACGAAATACTTTATTAACCCAACAGGCCGTTTTGTTATCGGTGGGCCAATGGGTGACTGTGGCTTAACAGGCCGTAAAATTATCGTTGATACCTACGGTGGTATGGCACGTCATGGGGGCGGTGCGTTTTCTGGTAAAGACCCATCAAAAGTTGACCGTTCAGCAGCCTATGCAGCACGTTATGTTGCAAAAAATATTGTTGCGGCTGGCCTGGCTGATCGTTGTGAAATCCAAGTGTCTTACGCGATTGGTGTTGCTGAGCCAACCTCTATTATGGTGGAAACCTTTGGTACAGCGAAAGTTGATGAGACTTTACTTATCCAATTAGTGCGTGAGTTCTTTGACTTACGTCCTTATGGTTTGATCAACATGCTTGACCTACTACACCCTATTTATCAGCAAACTGCGTCTTATGGCCACTTTGGCCGCCCACAATTCCCGTGGGAAAAAACAGACAAAGCAGAAGCTTTACGCGAAGCTGCTGGTCTGTAATACATCGAACTAAAACGTATTACACAAAAACCCATCATAGTGATGGGTTTTTTATTGCTTGTGACTTAAACCCTATAAAATGGCTTAGGATTTTTGGCTAAATTGGTAAACGGACATCCCTGCAATCATTGCCAGCGTAAAAATAATTCCTTGAGTGATCCCCAAGCCAGTTAATAATAATGCAGGTCCTGGGCAAATCCCTGCAAGTCCCCAACCAAGGCCAAATACCGCACTCCCAGCCAACAACTTTTTGTCTATTTTTTGATTAGTTGGAATTTGCAACGGGCAATTTAACACACTCACTCGGCGCTTTTTCACCCATGCATAAGAAACTCCGCTAATCGCCATCGCAACAGCCATCGTCACCAGTAATGAAGGATCCCAATTTCCAGTGATATCTAAGAATGCTAAAATTTTGGCTGGATTTCCCATCCCCGCAAGCACTAACCCCAAGCCAAATAAGACCCCTGAAATTAAGGCAATAAGAATTGGCATCAGTTTATCCCCCTAACCCAAAATGATTAGAAATCGCAACGGTCACAAAAGCAACAATCATGAAAATCAACACCGCGACAATTGAGCGACGGGAAAAACGCGCCATACCACAAATGCCGTGTCCACTTGTACAACCGCCCCCTAAGCGCGTGCCGAAGCCAACGAATAAACCCGCGATGATCAAAATAGGCGTACTTGCCGCGATATTGACTTCAGGTGTATAAGCAAACCACGTAAATAAAATCGGCGAGATAATAATGCCCAAAATAAAGGCAACCTTCCATGCGGTGTCCCCTTTAGTCGGTTTTAAGATCCCTCCCAAAATACCGCTAATCCCAGCAATTCTGCCGTTAAAAACCAACAAAATTGCCACAGCAACACCAATGAATACCCCACCGATTGCTGCTGAGACTGGTGTGAAATTTGCCCAATCAATACTCATCTTATTTCTCCTGCACGGGGCAATAAAGTTGATATAACGTATTGAGTAACGTGAATAATTTTTCATCCGCAATTGCATAATAAATGCGTTTGCCCTCACGGCGAGTTTTCACAAGCCCATCATTACGCAACACCGTAAGTTGCTGGGATAATGTAGGTTGTTGGATACCGAGTTGTTGCTCCAAATCGCTGACGCAAGCCTCCCCTTGAGTCAATTGGCACAATAAAATTAGCCTATCTGGGTTACCCAACGTTTTTAATAAGGAAGCCGTTTGTGATGCCGCCTGTTTCATAGCTGAAAGCTGCTGTTCCGATGTGATATTATTCATACAGTCACTTATACTTAACAATATTATATATAAATACAATATATTATTTAATATAATAACTGTCAATTTTTACTTGTTTGAAAGCAACTGCATCACGTATTCTTAACTAATGAAAACCATTCGAGTCCCCATATTCCTACAACAGCACGTTATGCGAGTTCTACGCGAAAAGCTGGCCCTTGCTGAACAAAAACTGGAACAAACATTTCCTGAGCCCGCTGTTAACTACAAACAGCGAGGTACCACGGCGGGTAGCGCTTACCTGAAAGAGTGGGAAATTCGCCTCAATGCAACCCTACTGATTGAAAACACAGAAAAATTTATCGATGAAGTCATCCCTCACGAACTTGCACACTTGTTGGTATACCATGTGTTTGGGCGTAAAGGTGTTGCCCCCCATGGGAAGGAATGGAAATGGATGATGCAGCATGTATTAGAGGTTGATGCGAAACGCACACACAACTTTGCCGTTGCAACGGTAAAAAGCAAAACATTTGCCTATCACTGTGCTTGCCAAACCGTACATCAATTAACCATTCGTCGCCATAATAAAGTGGTACGAGGGGAAAACCAATATTTGTGCCGTCAATGTGGGGAGATTTTAAAACAAGAAAAATTAATCGAAACTGCGGCAGAAAACTGATTTCCTGCCGCATCAAATTTGAGGCGTGTGCTTAAGCGAACTCCGTCATCACTAATTTAGCAATTTCAAAGTAAATGATTAAGCCAGTTCCATCGATAAAGGTCGCGATAAACGGTGCAGATACCACGGCTGGGTCAACTTTCATTTTCTTTAAAACCATTGGAATAATTGAAGAAACAATCGCACTCCACATTGTAATCGCGACGATAGTTAAGCTCACCACGATAGTCACTTCATGGCCAACACCTAAAATCCAAGCACGGATTAGGGCTGCTCCGCCAATAGTAATTGCAACTAAAAACGAAGTTGAAACCTCTTTCTTCAGGACTGTGCCTAAATTACGCAAACTCACCTCGCCCAATGCCATCGCACGGACTAACGTTGAGGTAATTTGTGTTCCACTGTTACCCCCCGTTCCAATTAATAATGGAATAAAGAAAGCCAGTGAAATTGCGGCTTCAAGTTGTTCTTCAAATGCTTTTAGTACTGTTCCTGTGTATGCTTCCGCCACAAACAACATTAATAACCAAACCACACGCTTACGCCATAATGTGACTGGGCTTGTGGTTAAGTAAGGTTCATCAAGTGGTGTGGTTGCGCCTTGTAACTGCGCATCAAGTGTATTCTCATCTTCAATCAGTTCTGCGATATCTTGCGGACGCAAAACCCCCATTAACTTGCCAAATTGCACCACTGGGATCATATCTAACCCACTATGGTTAATCAGGTCATAAACATCATGACGAGATTGTTCAGGCGCAACTGAAAAATAATTGTGACGCATAATATCTGACACAAATAAGTTTTCAGGTGATGCTAATAATGATTTAACTGAAAGAATACCATTTAAATAATTGTCGTTATCGACAACAAATAAATAGGTGGGGATTTGCTCGCCCTCAAGGTGCTCAATAAGGTTTTGTTTTACACAAGCAATTGAATCTGCGACAGAAACTGGCAAATATGATTGGCTCATATATGCGCTGACTGTGGCGTCATCGATTTTTGGTTGTTGTGTATTGTTGCCTTTGAGGCGTGCGTCTTTCATCGCGGATTGAGCAATGGCAACTGCTCCCGCTTTGTTCTGGGTAGTGAATGTCATTTTTTTAGTCCCTAGTTACTGTTGGTTACTCAAACAGTACTCACATAGGGGCGAAACCAGATGAGAGAATGCGAAAGCTATCTCTTCGTCTCGGTTTTAGCACTATACAACGTATCCTGTCTTTAACAGGAAGTTACATGGGGATATACCTTCGGTCGATATATCCTGTCCTAATCTTGGGCGTCTCTCGACGTCGTCAGATCAGTAACCTATGTTTGTATAGGAGCCTCGCCTAACGAGATACTGCACTTTGGATGCGGCGCGAATTATACCCACTGAGAAATTAATTACCACCCTATCCCTACGGTTTTTTACGCATTGAAAACTTACCGTTTAGGTCTCGTTTAAGTTAATGTTTAAAATAAACTAATAAAGTAACAAAATGTAATTTTAAATAATTTTCATTACTTTTCTATTAACAGTTAGCATAAAAAATAAATAGTCATGTGGAAAATTAAAAATGTATTTAAAATAATCGTTAACGTTTTTTATATTATACAAAGAAAACAATGACCAAACTTCATGACTACAGCCTATTTCAGCTTTTCAAGATAGATTCACCCCATTTAATATAATGTGAACTCATATAGCGAGTAAGATAAATCACTCATACTATTATATCTTACAATCCTTTCTTTCACCAAAGTGAAAAAAACAGAAATTTAGGTATGGAAATTTACTTATGGCGATATTTAATTCCCAAAAGTAACATAAGGGCACTTTTTTAATTTTATATAAATGTTTTTTTATTTTAATTCAGAATTAAATATCAACGGATTTATCTTAAAATAAATCAAGATTTATTAACCGTGAAAATTTTATTATGGATAAAGTAATTGTAGGAATGTTAACTAGCTTAACATTTCGTGTAAATGATGAAATAAAAATCGCGGCGATTTCCGCTTTAGGAGATTTTAAAGCAACGATTGAATATAATGATGCCATTATAAGAATCATAGACTTGTGCCAAGACCCGAATAAGGAAGTTGCTGTTTCAGCGATCAATACATTAAGTAAGTTATCGGTGTATTTTATACAAACCCCGCTATTAGAACATTAAATTTTACTCTTATTTTATGTATTGTAAATTTTAAATACCTTTTATATGGAATACTGTCCCATTAAATAATACATGAGACAGTATATTATTATTTAAATAACATTAGGCTATTTCAGTGTCGCCTTGTAATTGACAACTACATGCTAAAACATACCCTTCTGCTATTTCAGCGGCGGTCAATGTCATTGTACTTGTTGTTGTATAATTGCCCGATAATACTTTTGTCTTGCAACTTCCGCAAACACCTGCACGGCATGCAGCAATAACAGGTTGTTTATTTTGTTCTAATGCAGATAATAACGAAATCCCCACAGGCACTTTAAAATCAGCGAGGCGCTGGCGAATTTTAAGCGTCAGCACATCTTCGCTATTAACCACTTCTGGCTCAGTTGAAAAACGTTCCATAAAAAAATGTTCGACAGGTACACCTAAATTAGCCGCAAATTGCTGAGCATTTTTCATATAAGGAACTGGCCCACAAGTCATCACTACCCGTGAAGCAATATCGGGGACTAATGCTTGTAGTTTTTCTTCATTTAATCGACCTTGGGCTAACTCCCCATTATCTGGCGTTTCAGCCATAATACATAACTGTAAACGTTCTGGGTATGCACGTGTCAGTTGTTGCCATTCCTGCGCAAATATAACTTGCTTGTCGTCTCGCACATTAAATAATACTTTAACATGCGTTTCTGGACGATTGGCCATCAACCAGCGTGTCATTGACATAATTGGCGTCACGCCACAACCCGCAGCAAGCATTAGATATTGTTGGCTTTTCACATTTGCACAGGTAAATTCCCCTTGAGCTTCAGACAACCAGAGGTAATCCCCAGGCTTCACTGCACGAGTTAACCAGTTAGAGCCCATACCATCCTCTAATCGCCTAACGGTAATTGAAATATAACGGCTTTGACCTGGTGATGAAGAGAGAGTGTAAGCCCGCATGACATCATCACTATTTTTAATACTAACCAATGCATATTGCCCTGGTGAATACATATAAAAATCATGATTAATTAAGTTGATCGTCCAAACATCCGATGTTTCTTGGATAATCGAATGAATTTGCATTCTATTTGGACATAAACTACTTGGCATTGTCATCGCACGACTCCTTTAAAGGGGCTTTCGCCCCTCTCTTCTCATATCTGTGTTTAGGCTTGTTATGTTTTTCTGGCTAATTATGCAGGTAAGATTTCAGCCAAATCTTGCTCAACTGTCGTAATGCTACGCATTCCAAACTTCTCATTTAATACATTGAGTAAGTTTTCAGTTAAGAAACCAGGTGCACTTGGGCCGGTATAAATGTTTTTCACGCCAAGGGCCAGAAGGGTTAATAAAATCACGATGGCTTTTTGCTCAAACCACGACAAAATTAAGCTCAGCGGTAAATCATTGATACCACATCCCAGTTTTTCTGATAAATTCACAGCAAGCATAATCGCTGAGTAGGCATCATTGCACTGACCCACATCAAGTAAGCGTGGTAAGCCTTCTAGGGTACCAAAATCTAATTTATTGAAACGATATTTACCGCAAGCCAGTGTTAAAATCAGGCAATCTTCAGGTACTGCACGTGCAAAATCAGTGTAATAACTTCTTTCATCACGGCTGCCATCACACCCTCCAACAAGGAATACATGACGTAATTTTTTCTGTGATACTAAATCAATTACCGCGTCTGCTGCACTTAACAGGGTTTGGCGACCAAAACCAACCGTAATTTTGTGTTCAATTTCGGTATATGGGAAACCCGCTAATGATTGTGCTTGCGCGATCATTTCTGCGAAATCATCACCCTCGAGGTGTTTTGCTCCAGGCCAACCGACAATACTGCGAGTCCAGATCCGGTCTTTATAATCCCCCACATCTGGGTCAATAATACAGTTTGAAGTCATCAATACAGGGCCTGGGAACTTCGCAAACTCCACTTGCTGATTTTGCCAACCGCTACCGTAGTTACCCACTAAGTGTGCGTATTTTTTCAGCTCAGGGTAACCGTGAGCAGGTAACATTTCACCGTGGGTATAGATATTAATCCCTGTTCCTTCCGTTTGTTCTAATAGCATTTTTAAGTCTTTCAGGTCGTGACCTGAGATTAAAATACATTTCCCTGCAACAGGGCGAACATTAACTTCCGTCGGCGTTGGGTGACCAAACTCGCCAGTTTCACCTGCATCTAAGATTTCCATGATTTTGAAGTTCATCAAACCAATTGCCATGGAATTATTGAGCAGTTCATTCATATCAGCAGGTAATGTACCAAGCCAAGCCATAATTTCATGATATTGACCATAAACATCATTATCATATTGGCCTAAAACATGTGCGTGCTCCATATACGCTGCCGCACCTTTTAAACCATACAAGCAGAGCATACGCAGACCATGGATATCCTCACCCACTTGTGCTTTATCGATATCTAATGCAAATTTTGCCGCTTGTGCTTGTAGTGTTGGGATGTCAGACCCATCTAATTGTAAATTAATGAGTGGATGATTAAATGCGACTGCGCTATTCACAGATTGGCAGTGTTTAATTAATTTATCGCGTAAATAAATCGCTTCACGTGCATAACCAATAATACGGTCTGAATCAAAGTTCACGTTGGTTAACGTGGAGAAAAATGCGCGGGGTGCAAAGCTATCGATATCATGATCAATAACGCCTAAAGTCCGTGCAGTAACCGCACTCGCAGATAAACTTTGCAATACAGCAACTAATAAATCTTGTAGATCAGACGTTTCAGCTGTTTTACCGCACATACCCTGCGCGTATGCACAGCCATTTCCAGCTGGAGTTCTAATTGTTTGTTCACATTGCACACAGTACATGTTGTTCGCCTCTTAAAGTTGCATTTCAAATACAACATTAAGATTACGCTCTTTATTAGAATAAAAAAGAGACATTTCAGGTTATCTAACCATTTATTGATCTATATTAATATTCAATGTTAATGAGAACTATTCACGTCAATTAAAGTATGCTAAATAAACAAATTCGCCTTTTTTTGTGTTACTTTTTGTTCCTTTCAGCCTACCTTATGAAAAAAAATCATTTCCTATGATGGTTTTCGAGTAAGCCTTGGTATACTAAATATAAGTGGTTGTTATTTGGTCGTAATTAGAGAATCCAATAAAGATGATACAGGCAAACGCGTCCCAAAAATCTCCCCCTTCTTCAGCCAAAGGGTTATTCACACGAATAAAAAGCTCAGACAAGACGCCATTAAAGATCCTATTACTGTCCGCCATTATTGGCGCATTTGTAGGATTAGTCGGCTCTTTATTTGAAATGGGCACAACATGGGTCAGCAACATTCGAGTTCAATCGGTAGATGAACTTGTTGATAACAAGTGGCTGGTTGTTGTAACCATGTTTTTTGTTTCCGCCATTTTAGCGATGATTGGCTATTACCTCGTAAAACGCTTTTCTCCAGAATCTGGAGGGTCAGGGATCCCTGAAATTGAAGGCGCTTTACAAGATTTACGCCCTGTCAGGTGGTGGCGAGTGATCCCCGTAAAATTTATTGGTGGCCTTGGCACATTGGGTTCAGGAATGGTTTTAGGCCGTGAAGGCCCAACAGTACAATTAGGCGCAAATATTAGCCAAATGTTCTATGACCTTTTTCGCTTAAAGGATAATGAATCCCGCCATACTTTATTAGCTTCAGGGGCAGCAGCAGGTTTGGCCACTGCGTTTAATGCCCCCCTTGCAGGCATATTATTCATTATCGAAGAGATGCGCCCACAATTTAAATACAGTTTAATCTCCATTAAATCGGTGTTTATTGGTGTAGTGACTGCCACAATTGTTTACCGCTTAATCAACGGTGAAGCTGCTGTACTCAACATTGGACAATTTTCTGCTGCTCCGATGAATACCCTGTGGTTGTACCTTATTTTGGGTATGTTATTTGGCATTATCGGCATTTGTTTTAACCACTTCCTGCTGTTCTTACAAAGCCAGTTTCAACGTTTTTACCAAAATAAACTTTCTCGTTTTGTCATGATGGGCGGTTTAATCGGTGGCCTTTGTGGCGCAATTGGTGTTTACATGCCTGAAATTGTGGGTGGCGGTTATGCCGTGATCCACCAGATGGTTGCTGGTAGTTTTACCGTCACCTTATTATTATTGTTTTTTGCACTGCGTTTTCTGACGTCGACCATTAGCTTTAGTTCAGGTGCACCTGGTGGGATTTTTTCACCTTTACTCGCTTTAGGTACATTATTTGGAGGGATTTTTGGTTACAGTGCATTAGCGCTTTTTCCTGAATACCAAATCGAAGTGGGCACATTTGCCATCGCTGGAATGGGTGCTTTATTTGCAGCAACAGTAAGGGCCCCATTAACAGGGATAGTCTTAGTTTTAGAAATGACCAATAATTACCAGTTAATCCTACCGATGATTATTACCTGTATTGGCGCCACTATGATGGCTCAATTCTTAGGCGGTAGACCGCTATACGCTGTCTTATTAGAAAGAACCTTAGCACGTAGCGAGAAAGAAAAAGCAGCAAACGCATAACTCTTGTGTAAAAAAGGGGGCTTTAATTAGCCCCCTTTTTTAATTATTTCTTTTTAGCAATTAGCGTCGCAAAATTTAATTTAATGCGGTTACCTTGTGCATCTGTACGATGTAAATGCCCAGGATTTTCATTGTATTTTAAGATATCCCAATCTTGGTAATAACCCTCTAATTCACCTGGTTTTAAGAAACACTTGAATGGTACTAAATCCAATGGTGCATCTGGCGTTTCAACTGCGCAGACAATCACATTGACTCCACCAGATAACGTGTGTTCTTGCATGTTTCTCACCACATCAGTAATTTTTTCTCGCTGTAAGAACATCAATACCACAGTAGAAATAATTAAATCGTAATCACCTTGAATTTGGTGACTATTGATGTCATAAACTGCGGTATTAATATTATCAATACCTGCTTGTTTTTTAACAAAATCAATTGCCTGAATATGTTGCGGATTGATATCAACCGACGTGACATCATACCCTTGCAATGCAAGATAAAAACTGTTTCGCCCACGTCCTGAACCAAGATCCAGCGTTTTACATGGCTTAGCAAGATTATTTTCACACAGATAACGCACTTCAGAATGTGGGGTTGTTAAACCGTATTCTTTATAAAACTTAAGTTCAGGCTTACACATAAATGAAAGCTGGCACTGCATATCATCGCTACATTTAGAAATACGGTGCCAAACTTGCGGCTCAATTATTGGTGGCTGGTTATTTATATCAAACGTGAAATGTTGTTCACTACCATCATCATTAAAAATGATGAAATCTAAAGAGCCTTGCAGCACCTTCAATTGCGCATAAGAATCTTCTTTTGTGTTATGACGTTCTTGAAACATTAAAGGAAGAGACGCTTTATCCCAGACAGGCATGGTCTTGTAACACACTAGCTCGTTCATATCATCACCAATAAGTTGCATTTTAAATGCATCTTATACTGTTAGTTTATTATCTGCAAAGTATTCATCAATAAATTACTGAGGCTTTGATACATATCAACCTACAGCAATTACCGTAGGTTGATACCCCAAGATTGGACACTAATAACCTAATTGTTTTGCGCTAAGCCCTAAGAACTCAAATGGTTTTGTCACCACATAATTATTAGTGGCATCCCCTGAATAGATATGACTTTGCTCTTCACCTAGATCCAACTTTTTCACTTTTCCAGTCTCAGCCGAAAAATCGATTTTCGCTAAATCCGTCCAAAAAATATTAGGCGTGAGTGCAGACTCAAAAAAGTATAATTGACGCTTATGATCTACAAGGGTACGCCAACGAGTTGAGGAGATTTCAGGGGAAGATTCAGAACTTAAACCATAAGGTACAGAGACGTTACGGATCACCCCAAACACACTCGCAACCGCTTTATTTGCCGTGGTATTTTGAGGGATGGCATTGACATAAAACTGAGCACGAGCGAACCTGTCTGCTGATCGGTTAGTACCTGGTAACATCACAGTGCCACCAATACCTTGCCAATATTCCTGCATTGCCAGTTGTTTTTCATAGGTTGGTGAGTTGGTCATGACTTGATATTGACGGCTGTGATGAATAACTTGCTTGCCATCAATATATTCAATGATTGCACTATCACCGCTAGCATCAGAAATCGATAGATGTAAGGTGGCTAAACGGTCTTGGCCAGGAACATTATCAGTGGCCACCAGCAATGGATTTTTTTCAAGCGCCTCAACGGCCTCGGCGACAGTCGCATAGTTGTCTAAAACATATTGCGCCCATAGTGAAATTGATAATGCAGGTTGTTTGTCATTGACTTGTGGATATTTAGATTCTGCTAGCCACAATAGATTGGCAACTAAACCTTCTTCATTAATACCATCAGTGGTCGAAATATCGTACCCTGAAGCAATCACACTGCCGTATTTTGATTTCCATTTCACTGAATTCGGCCCCGCTACACCATCCCGCGCCATACCACGTGGAAAGATCCAAAGATTAGTGCCGATATCATATTTCCAGTCCATGGTTCGCCCTGTCATGATTTGCTCATTTTCCCCTAAATACACAACACGGGTACAAGCTTGGCTAACCACGGCTGGCAAAGAAATTGCCGCTAGGGTAATGAGCGTCACAATACTTTTTTGAACGAACTTCATGCCACCTCCAAAAGAGATAAAACTAACAGATTGATATAGTAAGCATACTACATAAATGCAGATAATAAGTTTTGCACAGATAAAGTATAAAAAATGGCAGGAGATGTGAATAAAATAAATGTAATAATTAATAATACGTAATAGCACCCCATTAAGAGGTGCGACTATTTAACCTAAAACTAATTATTCACCGATGAAAATAAAGAACGTAATAATGCGGCTTTTTTCCCGTTATCAGGGATAGCAAGAATTTCATCATAAAAACTGATGGATATTTGGCAAGCAAGTGCAGGGGATTTTTTACCTGCCTCTAAATTCCCAAGAATTGCAGCATCTGCACCATATTCAGCACTCAGACCAGCGGCTAATTGGCTGAGTGTTTCCGTATATTCAGTGGGTGACATTAACGCCTGAGTTTTACCTGCTTCACTGGAAATCAATAATTCATTGGTCGCTTGAATTTGCTTCAATAATACTGCTTGGCTTTTTTTCGGTGGAATGATTTCAGCCGTTTCTCTTAAATGTGGAAATAGTGAATAAAAACAGGTTTTCCCTGTAGGGTCTTCTTCCAATAAAACTTTAAGATAATCATTAACCTTACTGGTAAAATTAATCACTGCATCATCAGATGCGTATTCCATTCGTTCTAAGACCAGTTTCATCACACTACCGACAACTTGGTCGAATAATTGGCGACGAATATCTTCGTTTTCAGGGTAGTATTGTGTAATCAGGTGTTCAAAGCTTTGATAGGTTTCAGGGCTGATTTTTTTCACCGTCGCAATAATTGGCAGCTCTTTCTCAGCTTGCGCTAACGCTTCCGAGTGGATAGCGGTATTATTGTCTGTAGATAACACATTGTTATCTTTGCTTAACCAGTAAAAACCGACTGCAAATGCAATAAATATAATGCTAACTATCAATGCGGTTTTACGTGAACTATGTGTATTCAAAGTCGCCCTGCCTTTTCTTAATAAAACGAATAACTACTCTCATTTTCACGTTATTACGTTACCTTTTCGTCACATTCAATCACCCAAAGACATTAAGCCTCTTAGGTAATTATAGTGTGCATTACGATAACATCCTGAATTAACCTGAAAAAAGTGATATTGGCTATTTTAGCCTGTATCAATGCGGGCTAGCTATAGGAATAAGGGAAATTGCGAGGGAAAAAAGAGAGGAATTGCCACAAAAAATCAATTCGTTCTTTTATGAAAAAACACCCTCAAGGTTTATTTCCCCGAGAGTGTTGTCATAGAATTATTTAGTCTGAACGCCTTCAACTGAAATTAACAGTTGAGCTTCTTGGGATTTAGGGCCCAAATCAGACTTAATATTAAACTCTTTCAACTTAATGTTACCTTGCGCTTCGAAACCTGCACGGTATCCACCCCATGGATCTTTACCTTCCCCCATGAGTTTTGCATCTAATGTAATTGGTTTCGTTACACCATTTAAGGTGAAATCACCCGTAATTTTGTAGGCTTCACCGTCTTTTTTCACTTCCGTTGAAACGAATTTCGCTTCTGGGAATTTAGAGGCATTTAAAAAGTCTGCGCTGCGTAAGTGTTTATCACGCTCTGCATGGTTAGTATCGATGCTGCCTGTTTTAATCGTCACTTCAACTTTGTCTTTTGATGGGTCTTTTGCATCATAAGTAAAGTTACCATCAAAATCTTTAAAACTGCCGTATACCCAGCTATAACCTAAGTGCTGAATACGGAATTCGATGAAAGCGTGTTGGCCTTGCTTATCAAATTGATAAGTTTCAGCAAGTGCAGAACCTGCCGTTAAAAATAGAGCACCAGAAGCCAGACCAAGAACCGTTTTCTTCAACATAATTATCTCCACGTTACTTATCGGGATTAAAACCCAACATTCTTTTTAATGTAATATCACGATCAAAGATGTGATGTTTAAATGCAGCAAACGCATGTAAAACTGACAATAAAACTACCGCCCAAGCGAGGTACAAGTGAATTTCACCTGCGGTATCCGCTTGTGTTGCAGCGCCAGTAAATAAAGCGGGAACATCAAACCAACCAAATACGCTGATTGGCTGTCCATCAGCGGTCGAAATTAAATAACCGCTAATCAAAATACTGAATAAAATAATATAAATCAGAATTTGAACAGTAATAGAACTGACTTTAGTTAATTTACTGTAACTTGATAATGGCTTTGGTGGCGGTGAAATAAATCGCCAAATCACACGAAATGCCATAACAATAAATAATAATATTCCTATACTTTTATGAATTTCTGGTGCTTGGTGGTACCAACTATCATAATAGCCCAGCGTCACCATCCATAAACCTAAAGCAAACATTCCATATACGACAATTGCGACTAACCAGTGGATGAGCAGCGAAATGTGCCCATAACGGGTTGTATTATTTTTCCATTGCATGATAAAAAACCAGTTAGAGATGAAGGTGATATTTAATTAACTAAGCCGTAATAATCATAAGGTGAAATTAATTTTATTCCTATCCCAAAGTTAGACAAATATTTTGTTGAAGATATTCAAATACGATCACCATTATAAAAAATAGTTTATTATTCCATTTTGTCTATATTAAATAATAAAATTTGAATAAAGTTTTTTCCAGTTTTGTAAATCACTATGACAGTTTATTTTTTAATAGTGTTATTCATTCTATCTTATTCTGATTCGTTATATTCTGTTTAGCGATAAAAAACATTTGTAGACCCATCATCTTCCTTTTACATTGGTATTCTCTCTTCCCTACTTTTTTGATGAGCAGGTTCGCCTATGTACACACTTTGGATTGCTAACAAAAATTACTCTTCTTGGTCATTACGTCCTTGGGTTTTATTAAAAACGTTGCAAATTCCTTTTGAGGAAAATATCTGTTTTTTTGAAAGCGGCAGAAGCAGTCATGATAAATTTAGCCGTTTTTCTCCGACGGGGTTAGTTCCTTGTTTAGTGGATGGGAAACAAACCGTTTGGGACTCTTTAGCGATTTGCGAGTATGTGGCAGAAGATCACCCCCAAGTGTGGCCAACAGGCCGTGCAGCTAGGGCTTGGGCACGTAGCGCCAGCGCTGAAATGCATTCAGGTTTCACTGCCTTACGCCAACAATGCCCAATGGATGTTTCTCGCAATGCACCATTAACTGAAATATCCCGTGAGTTGCAAGCAGACATCGACCGAATTTCACAGTTGTGGCAAGAAGGGCTGGAAAAATTTAGCGGCCCTTGGCTGGCTGGAAATGAATTTACAGCGGTAGATGCTTTTTATGCCCCTGTCGCATTTCGTATCCACAGTTACCAGTTGCCAGTTAATGCAGCGGCACAACAATGGGTTGCCCGTATGCTGAGCTTGCCTGCGATGCAAGAATGGCGACAAGCTGGCATTCAAGAGCCCCATATCGACCATTAAAAAAATAGCGCAGAGTCTTTTTTCTCTGCGCTATTTTCAACCGATTATTGTTCGGTAAAAAATCACCTGCACGAGCATCAAAATTAATTATTAAACAATGTGTTTAACAAACAAACGAGTTACGTGCATTTTTACGACAAACGCAATTTAAAGTATTTCATCCCACGGATCTGCTGTCATCACATCACCTTGTGGTGTATGCAATGTCACCTGGTCATTTTTAAACCACTCCGCTAATGAAAACCCCCCTTTCGGCGTTTCCACATGAATATCGATGGGGCAATAAGGTGTATTCGCTTTGATGGCAAATTCAGCAAAATCTTCTTTTTGATGGCGCGTTGGGCAGCGCAGTACTACATCGAGGTCGCAATCGGATAGCATGCTTTGAATATCCGTTGCCAACGTATAGGCACAGCTCCCCGCTACGCCCCATTTCCACGGCCATTTGGTTTGTGAAATTAGCCATAAAACCTGTACAGGTGGCAATGCAATAAACATCGACCGTTGTAATTCAACGGAATCAGCCACCAATGATTCCACATTCATAATGTGAGTGATTGCTGATTTTTTGATTTGTGTCGTAGCACGTTGATGCGGCTTAATACCCCGTATTGCGACTGTCACATAACCGTCTTCTGCCTTATCACGGTACACCGTCAGTGGCAATTTGCTATTCCACTGTGCGCCAACCCATTCAGGGAGTGATTCTATCTCGACATCTTCATTACTGCCGACCCAAACAAAATCATGAGGATTGATTATTTGCATTTTTTTACCTTTATGATTGTTACGACTGCTCTTTGTCTATTATGCCTTTTTTGCTATATAAAAACAGAAGTTACCTCGACTTTGCTTTAGCAATAACATTTATTTCCAATCTGATAAAATACATATTCTCCCTTGTAATCCCATGATGCTTATTATTTAATTACCTTAATAATTAATAAGTTAAATATCGGTTTATGAGCGTCGTATTATGAGAACATTTCCAGCTATTCACGATGGGATAACCTTTACCAGTTGCATACTTTTCAGTGCGGCAACCGCTTTTGCAATTTTAGATGCGCAAGCGGCTATGTGGGCGGCCTTCTCAACCTTATATTCCTTTAATTTATTCAATGCTGCGAAAGAATATAAAAATTATACTTATACCGCGTTTTGTTTATTGATGATCTTAGTGGCAATTTTTATTGGCGATACCCTGCGTCTTGGTGCTGCTTTTTATCTTTACCTGGCAGTCTTTTCGTTCATTTATTATCAGTTGTACGGCACCGATCCCGCCATGGATTTAACCATGAAATTTATGATTATCATGTCAACCATTGGGACGATTTTACCCGATATTTCTAAAAGCTTAGCGCTGGGATTTATTATTGGCAGTACAGTAACACTGATTACCTATTATGTTCTTAGCCACAAAATGACGCGCCACAGTGTGGTCACCAGCGCCTTAGTTGAACGCAATTTATTTACCTTGCGTAAAAATATTATCCCACGGTCAATGACCTATGCACTGGGATTATTACTTGCACTTGCGATCCCACGGTTTATCGACCTCGGGCACTTTTATTGGACACTACTGACTTTTGTGTTTGTTTTGCACCCCAAATCACAAAGCATTATTAAAATTACCTTGCAGAGAGTCTTAGGCAGCCTGATTTCTGTTTTACTACTCTATTTTTTATTTAATACTCCACTCATGCCGTATATCGGGTTAATTGCGATGGTCGTTTTTGCTTTTTTAATGCCAATGAGTTTCCATCACGGGTATACCTTTATGACTTTTGTTGTAACGAGTTTGATACTCTCCGTGCTTGAACAAGTGGTGTATTGGCGCCATCCAACCTATGAATTACTGTTCGACCGCGTATTAGAAACCGCATTGGGCGGTGCAATTGCCATTGTGACGAGTATTATTTTGAAATTGTTCCGTGAGGGAAGCTCAACTGGGCAAACCGTGGAAAAAGGTTAATTTTCCACGGCGGCCGCATTTACCAAGGCAGAGGGGCTTTCTCATTATTCGCGTGTTCTCCGTAATATAATGACGGTAAGAAACGCGATAAATAAGTAAATTCGTTATAACAATGGCGCATTAATTCAAGCCCGATATTGTCAGGTAATTCATTGATAGGGTCAGCTAAT
Organism: Providencia sp. PROV197; assembly: GCF_028479625.1. Lineage (NCBI taxonomy): Bacteria > Pseudomonadati > Pseudomonadota > Gammaproteobacteria > Enterobacterales > Morganellaceae > Providencia > Providencia sp. PROV197. The sequence goes on along the minus strand of NZ_JAMPNZ010000015.1, from coordinate 176,328 downwards.
GAAGCGCCCAGTAAAAAACGGCTCCGCAAAACGCAGCCAAACTCGGTGTCTCGCGTAATGTGCATCATTTTGCCATCGACTGGGTAACCTTGAGCATCCATCAATACATTGTTCCCAAAACCAATTGAAGCACAAACTGCTCCCGAGATTGATTGGTTTTCAATCGCTTGTTTCAGTGCATTTGAGTCAAAAAAGTCACTGGCTTCGCGAAATTTCAATTTAGCGGCAACAGGGGGGATCTCCCCTAATGATTCAACCGCATGAATTGATGCACCAATATAACTTTCCCCTTTTTTCCACTTGTCATCCCATCCATGGTGGGCAACATGGTCATGGGGATGCCACCAGCGGATGTGCTGCGTTGTTTCAAAAAAAGTAAACCACCACTCCACCATTCGGCCTTTACAACCGTGTAAGTCCGTTCGAACTGCAACAGTAAGTAACCCATTTTCATCCCTTTCAATTCCCATCTCTAACCGTAATGGTGCAGGTAACAGTATGTCATTTACATTTTCGACGGCCCAAGCGGTATTCATTTTCATCTTTCACCTCAATTAGGAAACTTTATTTGTTTCCTAATTATATTTGAGCTAAAATACGCCTAAGTCAAGCACAAAAAATAGAGCGCCATTTATGCAAAAAGATGAACCGAGCAAATCGACACGCGGTAGACCCAGTGTTCCTGAAGCTGAATTAAAAGAAAAAATTATTCAGGCCACAGCGCAATCTCTCCTTGAGGAAGGTTACTTATCCACCACCATTGATACGGTGGCAAAACGAGCAGGTGTGGCGAAAAAGACTATCTACCGCTTTGTTGATAACCGCGAAACGTTAATTGAGATGGTGATTTTGAGTTGGACAGACAGCTTTGTTCCCCTGTTTGAGCAAGAAGCACAATCAACCGATAACTTTTTTGCCTTGCTTACCCAAAACCTCAATGCAATTGCACAAAAAGTATTGTCTTATGAAGCCGTTGGGCTCTTTCGTTTATTGCAAACCGATTTCAAACAAAAACACATTTTGCTCGATAAATACCAAAAAAGTGGCATCGAACGCAGCCGCCAACTGTTGACGCAGTGGTTAGTTCGCCATAAAGAAAAGCAGCTTATCAAACAAGCGGATTTTGTGGTGCTCAGCGATTTAATCTTATCCATGGCCATCGCCGAACCATTGAGGCAGATTTCCTTAGGGCTCTCCCCTGCGGGGTTAACACCCACAATTGAAGCAAGAACAGAGCAAGTCGTTGCCCTTTGTAAACACGTATTGCACCCATAAAAACTGGCGAATAATATCAAGAAAATGCACTAAGTACATTCCGCAGAAGATAAATCTGCCCTATACTTTAATGAGATGATATTTACAAAATCAATCAAACAACAGTGTGTCACACACTAGGGGTTCCGTATGAAAATATCGATCATTGGCGCGACCGGTTTTGTGGGAAAAGCATTAGTTGCAGAAGCGCTGCGACGCCATCACCAAGTGACAGCCATTTCTCGCCATAGCAACACCCTGCCGCAACATGCTCATTTGATAACAGAATCTGGGGATATTACCGATGTGGCTTGGCTAACGTCTCGCCTTAAAGGCCAAGATGTGGTGATCAGTGCATTTAACGGTGGCTGGCAAAATCCGAACTTGTACCAAGACACGGTTACAGGGAACAACGCCATTTTGCAGGCGGTACAAAAAGCCGCGGTAAAACGCTTTATTGTGGTAGGCGGTGCAGGCAGTTTAAAAATCGCGCCTAATTTGGATTTAATCGACTCCCCTGATTTCCCAGCTGAAATTAAACCTGGCGCACAAGCCATGCGTGAGTTTAAAAGCCAATTGCAAACCATCGATACCCTTGACTGGACTTATGTGTCCCCCGCAGCCATGTTAGAACCTGGTGAACGTACAGAAACGTTCCGTTTGGGTGGTACTGAATTGTTGATGAACGGTAATGTGCCTGCGAAAATTTCGGTCGAAGACTTTGCCGTTGCTGTCCTTGATGAAGTCAATAATGCCCAATTTGTTCGCCAACAATTTACAGCGGCTTATTAATCACAGATAAAAAAGCCGGTAAATAATTTACCGGCAAAATAGATAACAGATTTGGTGCTTATACTCTAAATCATTCGAGTTGCATATAGGCGGCTATCTGAGTGTAGCCACCCCCCATGCAACACGAAGGATAACGAGCATACAACTTTATTTCACTTTATTCACAACTACTGGTAACAACTTACTGCCCTTTGTGCTTGGCGGCATACACATCACTATTGACCCAATTATGGTCTTTTTCCCATGTGAATAACCACTTACGTGTTGGCCCTGCCATCACATTTAAATAGTAGTTATCGTAGCCTGCCATGGTTGCCATTGGGTGATATCCTTTTGGCACCATAACCACATCTTTGTTATACACCGCCATACACTCGTCTAACTCACGGTCGTCAGTGTAAACACGCTGCATACAGAAACCTTGTGATGGGTTCAATCGGTGATAATAGGTTTCTTCTAAATAAGTTTCATTGGGTTCATTATCGGTATCATGTTTATGGCTTGGGTACGAGCTGGTACACCCTTCATCCGTAAATACTTCCACGACTAATAAACTATCTGCCGCTTTATCGTCTGGTAAAATATTGTGGACATAACGTTTGTTATAACCATGGCCACGTTGCTCAGCACCAATATCATCGGGCCCAATTAAACGAGTTGGATAAGTCCCTTTGCCTTTCGCACTACAAACAGCAAGCTCCAATGCTGTTTCGGCTTTAACTTCTGCAAATTCTTGCGCTGTTACATACACTGCATAGGGTTTTTTACGCTCAAATGGATCCATGCGGTCGCCGATATTTTCAAACGCTTGATTTGGCGTTTTGATCGTCGCCTTACCTGCCACTAAGACTAAACACATTTCATTTTCAGAGGCAGGCAAGGAAATGGATTCACCTTGTTTCAGTTCATACACATCAAAGTGTACATATCCCCAGTTGGCAATCTGCGGCGTGATATGCTGAGTACGCTTATGTGCATCTGGAGCATGGTATTTCGACAATAATTTTGACATAACTTTCCTCTAGCTTTTTCAAGTTGCCTGCTAATACTCGCAACCTGTTTAATGAAATTTTTAACGTTCAGCTTTTCAACCCCCATACGTGAAGTCGTTCAGTCTGTGGCACAAGTATATGAACTGTGTGGTCGAGTGCAGACACCAACACCACGGACTGAATATAAAGCTGAGTTAGATTAAACCAGCCTCTTTAGCCAACTTAGATAAATTATTGTACCCAAGTGTTGCATATGTCAGTGGGTGTGCAATTGCTGGGTCTTGCTCCGCTTCTACCACTAACCAACCATTTTCATATTGGCTATTTTTCAATACTTTGAAAACTTCTGGGTAGTTAACACAGCCATCGCCAGGTACTGTAAAGACCCCTGCCAGTACCGCATCTAAGAAGCTTATTTTACGGTTTTTCACATCGTTAAGTACGTCAGCACGAACGTCTTTACAATGTACATGGTTAATACGTTTAGCCCAACGTTTCGCCACTTCAACAGGGTCTGCCCCTGCAAACGTTAAGTGACCCGTATCAAGCAATAAACCGACTTCATCACCCGTATATTTCATTAGGTTATCCACATCTTCGGCTGATTCAATCACGGTACCCATATGGTGATGATAGGCAATTTTAACGCCTTGGGATAACGTATATTTCGCAAATTCCGTCAGTTTCTTACCGTATTCTTCCCATTTGTCCGCAGGGAACAGTGGGCGCATATGCACAGGCTTATTTTGATCCCCATGAATACAATGGGTAACCTCAGCGAATACCATCACTTTCGCACCAAGGTCGCGTAGTAGCGCTAAATGGCCTTGGACGGCTTCAATTTCTTCTTCTACACTGCGGGTTAATAGCTCACCCGAATACCAGCCTGAAACTAATTGTAAATCGTGTTGTTTTAAAATTGGCCCTAAAACGTCGGCTTTACGGGGAAATTTATTTCCCAGTTCAAAGCCTGCAAACCCTGCCTGACGGCCTTCTGTCAAACAAGTTTCCAGTGACGTTTCCGCCCCCAGAGTGGGTAAATCATCATTGGTCCATGTTAAAGGGTTGATACCAAGTTGGATTGCCATGATGAAGCTCCTGTGTAGGTAAGAGGGATATTATTTACGCTGACGCCATAGGGCTATCAGGTTTAAATAGTTTGTTTTAATTTTCTGCACTAGCTCGTCATCATTTAGCTCGCCTTTCATCCATTCTAAGGAGGGTTTACCAAACAATGTGCGACCTACTGCGAATCCTTTAACAATTGGTTTTCCTGCTGCGGCATTAAAACCTGCTTGTAACTCATCTTGCGGTGCATCTAACCCTAATAACACCACGCCGCGGCAATACGGGTCACGCTCTTGAATTAAAGCATCCACCGCATCCCAATTTTCCGCTTTCAGCGGTGGCAGCTTCCACCAATCAGGCTTAATACCTAGGTTATAGAAGCGTTTGATGGCGCGTAAATACAGCTCGTCAGTGCGTTCCATATCTGCAGGTAAAATCACTTCAAGCAATAATTCATGGCCAGATTGGCAACATGCGCTATACACTTCTTGCACCGTTTTTTCTTGTTCTAAACGCAGAGGGTGGTTATCTTCTGGGTGGAAGAACACCAAACATTTCACGATATGCTCTTTCGGCCAGCTAATCAGTTGTGAGCCAATATTGCCATGCTCTAAACATAATGGCCTTGATGCTGGTAATTCGATTGGGCGACCAATCCACCAGCCACGACCTGTCACATCATTGAGTACATCTTGCCCAAAGGTACTGTCACACAGTAAACCAGCTTTACCTTGTAAATTCGCTTCTTGCGACACTTCAAGGCTGGCGCGGAAAATCAGTTTTTTCAGATGAGGGATGCAGGAAATATCTGCTCCAGCAGCACGCGCCATATCCACAAACTGAATACGATGGTCAAATGCCATCACACAAAGTTCATTCCACTGTGTGCTACGTGTGGTGACTCGGTGTAGATGATTTAATATTGGATCAAGATCTGGGCGCGGCACTGCGGCAGCTCGCTGAAGATAGTTATCCAACTCAACCTTTGTTGGCATTGCTGGCGCACAGCCGTGGCGTGAAACCACCAGCGCACCACAAGCATTCGCATAGGCACAGGCTTTTTCCCAACCATCACCATTTAGGTAGCCCCGCAGCAAGCCTGACATAAACGCATCTCCCGCACCTAACACATTAAGTACGTCAACTCGAACACCGTGAACCGTAATGCCTTCGTCCAGAGTCTCTGGGATAGCGCCACTGAATACCGAACAACCTAATGAACCGCGTTTACACACTAATTCAGCATCCGTTAGTCTACGGATATTTTTCAGTGCTTGAATGGTGTCGGTTGTTCCCCCTGCAATGTGAAACTCTTCTTCAGTTCCCACAATTAGGTCAAACATCGATAACACATCTTGCAGTTGCTGCGTCACACTATCTGAGGCAATAAAGCGGGTTTCGCCATCACCCAAAGAGGTTAACCCCCACAATACTGGCCGATAATCGATATCAATCGCAGTCTTCACATTATTGTGCTTCGCATATTCCAACGCTTTCAAAACTGCTGCGCGAGTTTTTGGGTTCGATAAATGCGTACCTGTGATCGCTAAACAACGGGAAGAGGCGATATATTCCTCAGTAAAATCATCTGGCGTAATAGCCATATCCGCACAATTATCACGATAGAAAATCAGCGGAAACGTATCTTGGTCTTTGATCCCTAAGATCACTAATGCCGTTAGTCTGTCTTTATCCGTGATCAAATGGCTCGTATCGCACCCTACGCGTTGCAGTTCCTCACGTAGAAAGCGCCCCATATGTTCATCCCCCACACGGGCTAACATCGATGATTTCAAACCTTGTATTGCTGTACCAAATGCAACATTACCTGATGAGCCGCCTAAATATTTGGCAAATGTACTCATGTCTTCTAAACGAGAACCTATCTGTTGTCCGTACAGGTCAACGGCAATACGGCCCATACAGATAACATCTAACTTCTTCTGCTTATCCATTAATCACCCCTTAACTACAACAGAATTAATTGATTTCTTTTACTTTGACCCAGCGCTGCTCTTCATAAGAACGCGCGATGGCATCTAAAATACGCGACACTTTCCAACCTTCTTCAAAGTCTGGCCACAGGGCTTTGCCTGTCGCTACACCATCAATTAAATCGCGCACTTCAACTGTTTTTTGATCGTTAAACCCGATTCCATGACCTGCCCCTCCGCAAAATGGCGCATAGTCTGGGTGCTCAGGCCCAACTAAAATTGTTTTGAACCCTTGACGGTTCGATGGCTCATCGTGGCGATATAGTTTTAATTCTGCCATTCGCTCTTGGGTAAATGACAACGTACCTTTGGTGCCCGTCACCACATAGGTCAGCCCCATTTTGCGGCCAGATGCGATGCGGGAAGTCTCGATCACCCCCATGGCACCGCCTGCAAAACGCACCATTGCATGTGCTTGGTCTTCATTTTCTACCGCAACCATCACTGAAGAACCTGCCTTTTCAGGGCGTTCTTTAATGACAATTTCCATATCGCCACACACCGTTTCAATATCGCCCACTAAATATTGCGCCATGTTGATAATGTGAGCGCTAAGATCCCCCAGCGCACCCAGTCCCGCCTTTTCTTTAAAGCAGTGCCAATGAATCGGCGCCGTTGGATCCGCCATATAATCTTCGTTATGGGTGCCGTAGAAATGGATAACTTCCCCGATTTCACCATTTTTGATGATCTCTTTTGCCAATTGCGCCGTTGGGTTCTTCATATAGTTAAACCCCACCAAGGTTTTTACTCCTGCTTTTTCAGCTGCGGCAACCATCTCTTTTGCATCGTGGGAATTAAGGGCTAGTGGCTTTTCGCAATAAACATGTTTGCCATGTTTAATGGCTTCCATCGCCATCTCTTTGTGTAAAAAGTTAGGGGAACAAATATCCACCACATCAATATTTGGATCCGCTACGAGTTTGCGCCAATCATCCGTTGAACGATTAAAGCCCATTTCCTGTGCACGGGTTTGTGCAAGCTCTGGTGTGACTTCCGCAATCATTTCGCGAACTAACGTTCCTTTTAGAGGGAAGACCGTTGATGCTTGTGCATAAGCAATCGCATGAGCGCGCCCAATGTAGCCTGTTCCAATCATACCAATACGGATTTCTTTCATTTGTTCTCTCCCTCGCACATTCTGTATGGCGCAATGGCTGTCCCAATGCTTTATTGAGTACTTTTGATTTGATAATACTGTTATACGGAATATTTATTTCACTTTCAATAAAATTAGAAATATTAATTTCATTATGTGATCTGGCATAGATTTTTCTGTAATTAGCTAATTTATAAAGAATTAAAAGTTCATAGTTTCTATTTAACCAAATAAGCAGAGAGGGAAAGTCAAATAAAAAGACACTAAATGAAATGAAAAATGAAATAAAAGGGGATGTGATTGGTATTGTATGAATTTAAATTACACTTATAGATTAATTGAATCTATAGCTTCATTTAACTCCTGAGTATCATTATTTCTCTTTTACTGTAATGTTCATGGAGGGTAACAATGTTTAAAATTAAAATTCATGAAGATGCATTATTGCAGGAATTAAAAGCTCTGCCAGCCTCATTACAAGGGAAAATGGTTCGCCAGATAAACAAACTATCTGAATTCGGTACCTTACTGAAAGAACCTGATGCTAAAGCTATCACAAATGGTTTTTTTGAACTTAGAGCAAAAGCAGGCAATATCGGTCGGGCGATTTACGTTTACCGCTATGGAAAAAAATCTACATTTTAAAGATTTTTGCTAAAAGTACGGCTAAATTACCATCAGCTATTTTAACTTCAGTAGCAAAGCGACTAGAGGAGATGCTAAACGATGAGTAAAAAATCAATTGCTTGGGAAGATGCTCTGCTGGGCTAACGAGTTCTCAAGTTGCAGCACAATTAGGCATTTCCCCTTCAGCCGTATCGAGAACCGAAAGGCATGCGGAAAAAGCAACAATCGAAACACTCGCTCGCTATGCCGCCGCATGGGGTATAAAAAAACCTAAAATTATGCTGTAAACTCGGAATATTACACCCACCATGTAAGTCAGTATCACCATGGTGGGCGCATTTATGTGCTAAAACATTAACGATGAAGGATACTCAAAAATTCCTCTTTGCTTGAGGTGAGTGATAGCGCATTCGCAATAAATTCATCACTAAAGATCAACGCAATTTCTCTGAGCACATCAATATGCTCCCTTGACTTTGCGATAACACCAATGGCGATGAACATCACATTTGTTCGGTCCCAAATTACCCCATCGGGAAATTGGAAAATCTCTACACCACTGTGCAAAATAATGTCATTCGCCGATTTGGGTAGGTGCGGTAAGGTAATACCATTACCTAAAAAGGTCGAAATTTGCTGCTCTCGCTCTGTTAAAAAGTGGACGCAGTCCCTATCGACATAGCCTTTTCGTTTAAATTCAGCGCCAACCATTTGCAATACTTCGGCTTTATTTCTTGCTTGGCAACCTAAATGCAAGCTTTGTGTGGTTAGTTGTTCAATCATATTCCACCCTATTGTAAATTCATTATGTGCATTCACTAGATGAATGCACTGTAATTACATTGATGACAATTCTTCTTCCAGCTGTTCCAGAGATTTGTTTGATGTTTCAGGCAATAATTTCACCACAAACACAATAGCAAGATAGTTTATCACCGCGAAAATCAAGAATACTGGGCCTAATCCTAGCTCTGCCTGCAATACAGGGAACAGATAACTGACAACCGCGTTCATGATCCACATAAAGAAAACAGAGATCCCCATGGATAGCCCACGAATTTTCAGCGGGAAGAGCTCTGCCAATACCACCCAAGTTAGGAAGCCCATAGTCCCTTGCATTACTCCGACAAACACCGCACCCAACAACCAAATTAAGGTCGCTTTCACATCTCCAGTTAAGAAGTAATCCGTTGCAGCGATTAATAAGTGCAATGAGGCCATCAAGGCAAACCCCCCCACAATCAGGGTTTTACGTTTGAAACGATCAACTAAGAAAAGTACTCCGATAACCATACCACCGACAGAGAATACTCCGTTAAGTACGTTGAAAACTAACGATGTTTGCTCAGAAAAACCTGCTGTTTTTAGGATTTCGGTCCCGTAGTACATAATCACGTTCACACCCGTGGTTTGCTGCAATGCTGCCCACACCATACCGATGAGAACTAACTTTAAAATCCACGGTGTATTGAGGATAAGGGCTAAATTTCGCTTGTTAGCATCTGGATTTTTCTTCGCTTCTGCCGCTTCAACGTCTAACAGCGTCACGATGTCTTCGTACTCTTGTATTGCACGTTTTTCAGGGCGAATTTGCTTTAGAATTTTCAATGCTTCTTCACGGCGATTTTTGCTCATTAACCAACGTGGGCTTTCAGGTGCTTTCCACATACCAAATAATAAGCACAATGCAGGAACAGCTTGAACAAGCAACATATAGCGCCAAACGTCGGGTAAATGTCCCCAAATAGAGCCAATAATGGCATTAATCGCAAATGCTGCTAGTTGACCAATAACAATAGCAACTTCGTTGAGCCCTGTGAGTTTTCCCCGCATTTCTGTCGGGGCCACTTCCGAAATAAAGGTTGGTGCTGTAACAGAGGCACCACCAACAGCAAAACCAAGAATAAACCTTGCCACTAATAAAACTTCGATATTTGGTGCAGCCGCGGATAAAAATGCCCCAAATAAGAATAAAAAGGAAAGGTAAAGTAGGTAAGTTCGTCGCCCCACATAGTCAGCGACACGCCCACCACAAACACTACCGAGCGCTGCGCCCACTAACAGAACGCTCATCACTAAGCCTTCAGTCGTTGGCGTGAGCCCCATATTTTCTTTCAGTGATGAAAATGCACCGTTGATAACACCAGTGTCATACCCGAAAAGTAATCCACCAAAAGTGGCAACCAGTGTAATTTGGTGCAACCTTTTTCGCTGTTGTTCATTGAGATTCATTATTAATGACATATTATTACCTTATTATTTGAATCATTATGTCAGTCAAAAAATACCTTTTCAGTATTTAAGTAAATGCTTTAATTTTAGGTTTAAATAATGAAAATATTTTTTAACACGCTGAATTGAATCACTATTTAATTAACTTCATTATGTTTTCAAACCAGCTCCACAGAGGGAATTAAAATCAATAAATACAACAAGTTAATTAAATAGAGCAAAAATAAGATTGTAAAAATCCCTCAATCTATATCGGAATATAAAAAGTCTGAAGAGTTTTTTATTAAGTATAAAATCCATTGTTTTTATATTTGATTGATGCGTGGACATCATTAAATACATTTAGGATTTTACTGCGGACGAAATTATTTTTCGCCCGCAAATTTGTAATCGAATTTAAAACATGTTCAAAGAAACAAATTACAACTTAACTTCTTTACCTGATTTTAATGACTCAAGTGCTTTATCCGCTAAGTACAGCGCTAACTCACCATCTGTTCCTGTCGTTTCTGATTGCGCGCGACCAGCTAAAATGTCCACGAAATGTTCCCATTCCGCCTTATAAGCTTCATGGTAACGTTGCAAAAAGAAATATTCAGGTTTCGCAGATAATGCCCCTGCTTCACTTAACAATGAAACACTGTTTTCCTTAATGTTCCCTGCGGTTAATAAGCCTTTTTCACCATGTAATTCGATGCGCTGGTCATAGCCATAACCTGAACGGCGGCTATTGGAAATGGTTGCCATCGCTCCTGATGGGAATTTCAATATAATAAATGCGGTATCGATATCACCAGCTTGGCCAATGGCAGGGTCAACGACATTGCTACCCTGAGCAAAAACTGAGCATGGTTCTTCGCCTATCATAAAACGCGCCATATCAAAGTCATGGATAGTCATGTCTCTGAACATGCCGCCAGATACTTTGACATATTCTGCTGGTGGAGGTGACGGGTCACGAGAAGTAATAATTAAAGATTCCGCTTTACCAATTGCGCCTTGTTGGAATAAATTTTTCAGGTGGCGAAACTGTGGGTCGTAACGGCGGTTAAAACCGATAAATAAGGGTACATTATGTTCTTTAACGCTTTTGATACACTGTTTAACACGTTCTAGGTCAAGGTGAACTGGCTTTTCACAGAAAATGACTTTTTTATGTTTAGCAGCAAGTTCGATTAAATCAGCGTGGGTATCTGTCGCGGAAGCAATCAGAACACCGTGAACATTCGGGTCTTGCATCGCTTCTTCTGTCGTTTGCACTTTTGCTTGGTATTTCTCAGCCAAGGCAACCGCGTTGGGTTGATAAGGGTCGATAACAGAATAAAGTGCGGTTTCTTTATGGCCGGCAATATTAACAGCATGAACCTGTCCGATACGTCCTGCGCCGAATAGTGCTATATTGAACATTCAAATGCTCCTTGATACTTTAAATCCACTATTTGGATAGTATGAAATATACCAAACAAAACGTTCATTTCAATTTATAATTTTTTGGAAATTATGTTTTTGGGCTCTAGGTAACAAATGTTACATTAAAGTGGATTTTTAGTGTTATTTAGATCACAAAATAATAATGCAAGCTATCAGCATCTGACAATAAAGTCTGCGCGCTATATCCCTTTTTTATTTCATTGTCTCCTTCATCAACTTACCAAAGTGATATTTTAAAACATTCATTCCATTTTATTTGTTTTTAAATTATTAAAACCATAAAAAAACCCAGCAAAAGCTGGGCTAAAATGAAAGTAAGCTAACGCGCACGTTAACCTCAGAGAATATAGAATAAAAAGCAATCCTTGCTAAATTTCCAATAACGACCCTACCTGACGATGTTAACGCTATAGGCATGACACACAGAAGCGCTCCTCGGCGGTTAACAACCGCCGATTCCATTCAATGAGTCACTAGACATTCATTAATAAAGACGAACGTTGTTCTCAACCATCTGTTTAATATTTTCTGCCGCTGCAACGATTTCTGGTTTCTCAGAGACTTGAGCCGTACCTGTACGCCACCATGCCTCATAGCCATTTGTCATTGTTTTTGGCAATACCTTAATATCAATCAATACACAACCTGAATGTTCTTTAGCACCCTTAAGTGCTTCCAAGAGCTGTGTTTCATCATGTACTCGATAACTTTTACATCCATAACTTTCTGCGTTTTTCGCAAAGTCCACTTTCACTAATGGCCCATCCATTAAGCCTGTTTGTGGGTTTCGATAGCGATTTTCTGTGCCAAAACTGCCCATACCTTGGCTCATCTGTAAGTTATTAATGCAACCAAACCCTGCGTTATCAAACAATAAAATCGTGATTTTAATGTTCTCTTGAATGGCGGTTTGTAACTCACTATGCAACATTAGGTAAGAACCATCGCCAACCATCGCATACACAGGTTGCTTCGGTGCGGCAATTTTAGCACCGACTGCTGCCGCAATTTCATATCCCATGCAGGAATAGCCGTATTCTAAATGGTAGGTATCGCGTTGTTTTGGTAACCAAATACGCTGTAAGTCACCAGGTAATGAGCCCGCTGCTCCCACAATAATGGCGTTATCTTCCAGATGTTGCTGCATCAGCCCCAGTACGCGGGTTTGCGTCAATTCGGTACCTAGAACTTTACAATATTCTTCAAGTTTATCATCGAGATGACCTGCAATTTCAGGAACAAAATCTAACGGCTGGTACTGAATACTAAACAAGCGGTCGAGTTCCGCTTTCCACTGTGATTTCGCCTGTTTAATTTCATCACCCCATTGCCCTTGGTAGCCCGTCACTTTCATTTTAGCATCAAGTGCTTGCAGTCCTTCTCTTGCATCTGCCACCACTTTTAATGCATCCAATTTACTTGCATCAAACTCAGCGACATTAATGTTCAAGAATTCAACTTGGGGATGACTAAATAAAGATTTAGAAGCTGTTGTAAAATCGGTAAATCGGGTGCCGACACCAATAATAAGATCAGCGTCTTTCGCTAATAAATTCGCCGCTAATCCCCCTGTCGTGCCGATCCCCCCCATGTTAAGTGGATGACTCGCAACAATAGCACTTTTCCCTGCTTGGGTTTCACCAAATGGAATGTGGTAATCTTCTGCAAACTGGATAAATGCATCATGTGCTTCAGAATAACGCACCCCTCCACCGCAGACTAACAGTGGCTTTTTCTTACTTTGAATCAGGGCAACTGCCTCTTCAATACTCACCGTTGTTGCAGGGCGCCGCTCGATACGATGAACTCGTTTTTCAAAGAAGTAATCAGGGTAATCCCACGCTTCACCTTGCACATCTTGTGGTAAGCAAATGGTTACCGCCCCTGTATCCGCAGGGTCAGTTAATACCCTCATGGCATTAACCATAGCAGCCATCAATTGTTCTGGCCGTGAAATTCTATCCCAATAGCGGGAAACAGGACGAAAGCAATCGTTGGTGCTGATAGTTCCATCACCGTATTGTTCGACTTGCTGTAAAACAGGGTCTGGCTGACGCGTTGCAAACGTGTCACCAGGTAATAACAACAATGGGATACGGTTTGCCGTGGCGGTCGCAGCAGCGGTGATCATATTCGCTGCACCAGGCCCCACTGAAGAGGTAACCGCAAAAATCTGCTTACGTTTTTTTTGCTTAGCAAAACCTGTCGCAATATGCGCCATGCCTTGCTCGTTACACCCTTGATAAACACGCAGGTGACCAGGCGCCTCTTCAAGCGCCTGACCTAAACCTACAACGTTACCATGGCCAAAAATCGTAAATACTCCCTGAATAAACGGATACTGCTCACCATCGACATCAACATATTGTTGGTTAAGAAACTTTACCAATGCTTGAGCTGTGGTCATTTTCTGCTTATTCATCTGGGTCTCCATTTATTCCATGGTTGGCATTGTGAAACTACTTTCGTGATGCTCTAAACGCACACTGGCTGGCCAACGGCTTGTCACCGTTTTCATGCGAGTATAGAAGCGTACACCATCATTTCCATGCACATTTAAGGGGCCAAAAATTGAACGTTTCCATCCACCAAAGCTGTGGAATGCCATTGGAACAGGAATGGGAATATTGATACCAACCATACCCGCTTGAACATTCTCTTGGAATTCACGCGCCGTTTCGCCATCACGGGTAAAAATCGCGGTTCCATTACCATATTCGTGTTGATTAATCAGTTTCAACCCCGTTTCAAAATCTGGTACACGGACAACGGCAAGCACGGGTCCAAAAATCTCTTCTTTATAAATGTCCATTTCAGGAGTGACATTATCAAATAATGTTGGCCCAACGAAATAGCCATTTTCAAACCCCGTCACTTTAAAATCTCGACCGTCAACTAACAGAGTCGCGCCTTGTTTTTCACCACTGGTAATGTAGTCACAAATTTTGGCTTTATGTTGCGCAGAGATAACTGGCCCCATATCATTTTCTTTACCTTCTGTGATACCAGGGCCAACTGTCATTTTAGCGATTTGCCCTTTCAGGTTCGCAATCAACGCATCTGCGGTTTCATCACCAACTGCTAACACCACAGATAGAGCCATACAACGCTCACCCGCGGCGCCAAAACCTGCACCCATAATGGCATTTGCAGCCTGACCCATGTCGGCATCAGGCATTAAGATACAATGGTTCTTCGCACCGCCTAATGCTTGGCAACGCTTGCCATGAGCAGATGCTGTTGTGTAAATATATTCTGCAATTGGTGTTGAACCGACAAAACTGACCGCTTGGACTTCTGGCGCGGTTAATAAGACATCAACAGACTCTTTATCCCCTTGTACAACGTTAAACACGCCATCTGGTAATCCCGCTTCTTTCAGCAGTTTTGCTAGTTCCAATGCTAAGGATGGATCTTTTTCAGAAGGTTTTAAAACAAAGGTATTTCCCGTTGCAATCGCTACTGGAAACATCCACATTGGCACCATTGCAGGGAAGTTAAACGGCGTAATCCCAGCACACACGCCTAAAGGTTGCATTAATGAATGGCTGTCTACGCCCGTTGCCACATTGGCTGAGTGCTCACCTTTTTGTAAATGCGGAATCCCACAAGCAAATTCAACAACTTCCAATCCACGGGTCAACTCCCCCACTGCATCGGAAAAAACTTTACCGTGTTCTTTTGAAATTAGGCGAGCCAAATCATCCATGTTGTCTTCGAGTAATGCTTTAAATTTAAAAAGGATGCGAGAACGTTTTAACGGTGATAATTTTGCCCATTTAGGGAATGCGTTATGTGCAACTTCTATGGCTTTTTTCGTTTCATCAGCGCTGCTAAGCCCCACTTGTGCAATTTGCGTTCCTGTTGCAGGGTTAAATACTGGCGCAAATCGCCCACTTTGACTGGATACGATTTCACCACCAATAAAATTATGAATCTGTTCCATGCTGCCTCTCTTTAGCTGATAGAGTTACCTTGTGTTATTTAATGTATATGAAATATTCATTTCATTTTCAACCAAATTTGAAATAACATTCAATTTATGTGATCCAGCCAAAGTTTTTATGAAATTTTCTATTCACTTTAAAGACACTCGTTTCAAAAACTGTATTTAGCCATTAACTCCCCCAAGAACAATCAAACTTATCGGGTTAAATGCGGCGGTTCTAGTGTATTCAATAAAAGAAGAACATGAGATAACCCATTCAATTTGTTGAATGAAAACTACATAGTTTAAGATAGGCGATGAGAAAAGGCTTGGTCGTATGAACTGATTGTTTCAAAAAGATTCGACTAACGGCACAAAACAACTACAATTAGAGCCAAATCATGGAGGTTATATGTCAAGTGCAGCAAATTTAAATGAGTTTCAAGAGCAAGTTCGTGCACGTTATGACGAACTCAGTAAACGCTTACAACAGGTAGCGAGGTATGTGCTCGATAATACTAACAGCGTTGCCTTCGATACCGTTGCCGTTATTGCTAAAGAAGCCGATGTTCCCCCATCAACACTGATCCGCTTCGCCAATGCTTTCGATTTCAGTGGCTTCAATGAAATGAAACAACTATTTCGAATGAATTTGGTTGAGGAAACCGCTAGCTATACAGATAGAGCAAGACTCTTTCGTGAAATGGATAGTGAGCAGGAGCTAAGCGATGATCCAGCTCAAATTTTAAAAGAATTTGCGCATTCAAACGCACAAGCATTGCAGCAAATGGCAGCAAGAACGCCTGCTGAAGATATGGAAAAAGCTGTATCATTATTGGCAGGAGCACAAAATGTCTACATTATTGGCTTACGCCGTTCCTTTAGCGTTGCAACTTATCTCAGTTACGCACTGAGTCATTTAGAATGCCGCCCAATTTTAATTGATGGGCTGGGTGGAATGTTTAAAGAGCAAATCAGCCGAATTAGCGAAAATGATGTTGTTATATCGATCAGTTTCACACCTTATGCCTCAGAAACTGTGATGGTAAGTGAAAAAGCGGCTCAAACAGGGGCAAAACAAATTGTTATCACAGATAGTCAAATCAGCCCATTGGCCAGTTTTAGTGATGTCTGCTTTGTGATTAAAGAAGCCCAAGTTGATGCTTTTCGTTCACAGTCTGCTACATTATGTTTAGCCCAATCACTTACTGTAGCCTTAGCCTATCGCCAAGGCAGCAAGCTCATATAAGCATAATTGCTCTTAACTCACTCCTCCATGGGTTAAGAGCCTTCTATTTAGCTGCTCTATATTAGCCATTCTTCCTCTCCCACACTTTTGTTCGACTCGACAATTTAAATGTGATTTTTCGACATTATTTTCTGTAAATTGTGAGTTACATCAGAAAATACAAATTCCAACAAAACATTAAAATGAAATTATTATTTCACCCTGTTATGTTGAGATTATGTGAATTTCCGATAGGCAGCAAAAATAGGGGTAAAACATGGTAAACACACACTTTCTGTATTTACTAGGTCACCTTCGTTTACTTGAAGAGCAACATTCCGTCACGTCCCTAGAGCGTACTGGCGTTGGTTTAATCGGAACGTACAACCAAAATTTACCGTATATTCAAGCAGTCAAGTTGAGCGCACATCATTGTGAGCTCAAAGCAATTTGTGATATTGAACCATCGTTACCATCAATGAGCTATTATATGTGCCAAAAGCGCAAAATCGAGGAACTGATAAATAATGATGATGTGAACTCCATCATCATGACATCAGTGTGCAGTGATGAATTACTCAAATTCACGATAGAACGCACTATCGATGCAGGAAAAGATCTCTTGCTGAATAATATCCCCAACTATAAAGAGCCTGAGCTAACTGAGTTATTTAAACAAGCAAAACGTAACGGCGTTTGCATTTATTACAACCCAGTGCTTTCTTTTGAAGATACATTTAATCAACTCAAAACGTCTTTAGCTGTCAAAAATAAATCCGAAACAGGGTTATTACGACTTTCTTCCCATCGAATGATCGAGCCTGAAAATAGACTCCCTTTCAATACATTACGCAGTGCATTGACGCAAAAAGTTGAATTACTTTTATCGTTATTACCTGACTTATCCCTAACCGAAACTTCAGTTCAATACTCACACCCTTTCGCAAAAATGGAAAATGGTGATGTTCTCATTATTAACCTTCGCCATAAAGGCGGGCTGCTCGTTTCAATTGAGCTATTTTTTAATACTGGAAATATTACCGATAAAATTTCACTTAAACAGTGTAATCACAGCTATGAAGCTGAGAGTGAATTTATTATTAATAAAGAAAATCAAAGCATTAACGAGAAAACATCTATCGTTAAGCAACTTGACCAATTTATCCTAAAATTACATAACGACGAAAAATTATTGCAAAAGAATCACTGGTTACAAGCGAACAAACTTACTGACGAAATAATAAACCATCTAACTAATAATGGTTTTATTTAGTGTAACTCCATTTTTGAATACCTGATGAAGTAAAAAGCAATTCGCTTTCGTATTTCATAACGTATTGAATTTATATAATGTATATTCAAAATGACAATTCACAAAAGACATCTTATAGAAGCTAGTCTGATGACTGACATTACAAATTAACTAATGCAATGTACTGCGCACTCCACTATTCGTGTTAACAACGCCATATAAAAAAGTGGTTGGCTCTAAATTAAATAAATAAGCAAATTGAAATAATGAATCAACATCAATACAGCTATCACCGTTCTCAAAACGACTCATTTCATCCTCAGAAACGCCAATTAAAGTCGCTGTTTGTTTTATTGTCATTTTATGACTCTCTCGTTGCATTCTAATTTTTAAGCCTAACATTTTAGCGATATTATCTTTACTCATAACTCCTCCAAATAGATTTAATAACATTACAATTAATCGAGGCGTAAATTACCATCCCCATTAAGTGTATAAATTGATTCATAATAATAAAACCTCAGTTAAACACATCAAAATAAGACTATTTCTTTATAGATAAAACCAAAAAATAGAAACATCCATTTGAAAACAAACGTTTTTTTAAGATTACATCATTACACTTTAAAGTTGAATTAGATCACAAATTAATTCCCCAAAAAACAAAATGGATTTTCTTTTTAAGAATAATCCAATAATGTTATTCTAGTTTTGTAATTTACTTTTTAATTAAGTTAAAATTCTAGCTTATTTTCCCTATCTTATAAAATCAATCTGAGCTATTTATTGTTATTTCCTTAGAATTAACGTGACAATTTGTTTTCAACCGTATCAATAAGTTTCCATCACCAAGGATTAGTCAATAAAAACAAGCTCAAAACTAATTTTCAACCTTCAAATCATAAAAAATTCAGATATCTATAAAAATATTCAAATAACTTATCCCCCCCATAAAATAAAGACAAGATTATCTGCTGCATACAATTCTTTTTTTAATAATCATTAAAATACCATCTAATATTGACGTATCATAAGTGATAATCTTCTACCTTATTTGACACCTTATTTTTATATATTAATTTAATACTAAAATTAAGTTTATAAAAATTGAGTTTTATCTTTTTATTAGGCAATAATTTAAGTTAACACCGAATAGGCGTATTGCGTTGATTTTTATTTAAATCATACAATTGCAAAACTTACTTAACTTCACATCTTTTTAATTAAATTGTCAGTAGACGTGCTATCCTTATTTAGAGGACTCATGAATACTCACCTAACATTGGCTCCTGCTATTGATAGTTTTGCATTCTGTTGATCTTAAGTAAAAAGCGAATTGAAAGGATTATCATGCTACAAGAAAGCGTTATCAGAGAAATCATTCTTTGGATTGAACAAAATTTAGAATCTCGCCTATCCCTTGATACAGTTGCCGATAGGTCTGGATATACTAAATGGCACTTTCAGCGTCTATTTAAAAACCAGACGGGCTTAGCATTAGGCTCTTATATTCGTGCTAGGCGTCTATCTTGTTCCGCTGTTGCGTTGCGATTAACCAATGATAGCATTATGGATATTTCTCTTCGTTATCGCTTTGATTCTCAGCAAACATTTTGCAGGGCCTTCAAAAAGCAGTTTAACCTGACACCATCTGAATACCGAAAACGTGAAGGCTGGAAAGTTGACGGATTCTGCCTCCCAATTCGAGATAGCAAAGAATTACAAGTGCAAGTTAGATTAACCCAATTAACTGCAACCAATTTATTGGGTGTCCAACACCGTTATACACAAGATATCAATGAATGGAACCTTAAGACTGAAGAGCTCAGACGTCATTATTGGAAATTATTCCTTGATAATAACCAATATGTTACCCAACATTTATATGCTATTCATGGTGTTGATTTAAATGCTACCGAAGAAGGCCGTTTCTTATATACCACGGCTTTAGATGAAAAAGATGTAGATATCGTTCCTGCACAAGCAAAAAACTTACAAGTCCCCGCAGGAAATTATTTAGAAATCAAATTCGATGGCAGTCTGCAAGGGATTGATTATAACGATATCATTTACACAGCATATGGCAAAGTACTCGCAGAAATGGACATTATGCGTGGGGATGGCTCCGATGTTGAGCTCTACATATTGAAGTCTAAGCCAACTTATCATGATTTTATTAATGACCCACATAACTATATTCAAGAACTCAATTATTATATACCCGTCATAATTTAAAAAATTTCTTAGTAACCCGCTAATAAATAGCGGGTTACTCTCATATTATAAATTAAAATGTCACGTTTACTTTAGCCCAAAACGTTCTACCAGGTTCATTCACTGGCATATTAGATGAATAACCAAATCCGCTATTACCCGCTAAATTTAAGTGCTCACTGTAGGTTTTATCAAACAGATTATCGACCCCAGCGCTTAATTTCACATTTTCATTCACTTTGTATGCAGTATTTAGTGAGAAAATGGTAAAGCCCGCGCTTTTGCTAAAGTCTTTTCCCACCACATTGCCGTCATTGATAGCCACACGGTTTTGGCGACTCACAACACGAACTAAGCCCGTTGTTGTCCAGTCCCCTTTTTCCCATGACAAACCAAAGCGACTTTCAAGAGGTGGCATCTGAGGAAGCGCTTTACCGTCTGTTCTGTTTTCTCCCCATGCATAAGCAAGGCTAGCATCAGCTTTCCACTCGTCACTAAGTTTTTGTGCTACGCCTAGCTCTCCCCCCATAATCATAGCATTCACATTTTCAACTTGACTCATCCGTGGATTGCTGGCGCTATAACGGAAAAGAATGAAATCATCAACACGGCCAATATAGGCAGAAACCCACGCATTGGTATTTTCATGGCTATACTTTGCCCCAATATCAAGTTGAGTTGTTTTTTCTGTTTTTAGGCGGTCAAAAACATTGTGGGTACCATCCGGCCCCATTTTCGGTGAAAATAATTCCCAATAATCTGGAAAACGTTCGGTGTAACCGACACCGGCATACAGCATAACAGGGGTATTTTCGAGGGAATGCTCATAACGAGCAAAACCTGCTGGCATAACGGTGTTACGACCTGATGAACCGATTTCTTTATTATTTTCAACAAGTACACGATCCAAACGTGCCCCGCTGACAACCTTTCCTTGTGTGGTAGCTTGCCATGTTAACTCACTAAATAGGCCGTAATCTTGGAATTGTGCATCTTTCATCCAACCACTTGTACTTTTGCTGCGGTGCTTATTGGTTTGCATATCTGCCCCCGCTCGCAGCTCATAGTCCGTCCAGAGCCATGTTCCCATCACACGGCCGCCCATCGTTTCACGGTCAACACGCATTTTCATTGGCATATTCATCATACCGTGACCGCCATGCCCCATCCCCATATATCCGCCCATTCCGCCACCTGATGGTGAGCGTAGAGAATAGTTATCCATAATATGGTCAGCATAATTGTAATAAGCACTAGCTTCTATTTTGTCGAGAACATCACCGATATTGCTCTTTTCAAAACGAAGTCCATAACTTTCACGTTTAAATTGAGAGCCATCCATGCCACGCCCTGCATAACGTGCTTCACCATCACCTTTCCCAGCAGTAAGTTCTAATAACGTGTATTCATCTGGCGTCCAGCCAATTGCAATATCCGCATTCCATTTGTCCCATTTCGACGGGACTTTATCGCCATTGCCATCTTTATAGTCATTAGAACGGGATTTATTGCCAATAACACGTAAGTAACCTGTTTCGTTGCCCACGCTAACATCCGCATTCGCATCCCAACGGTTATTTGACGCGGTTAGCGCGCTTGCATTTCCTTTAATTCCACCTTCGGTGAATAACGGTTTTTCACGTTCAAAACGAATTGTCCCTGCTGAATTACCAGGTCCCCAGAGCACCGTTTGAGGCCCTTTAATCATATTAAGCACATCAAAGTTTTCAGGGGATATATAAGATGTTGGCGCATCCATCCGTGATGGGCAAGCCCCTAGCATTTCGCTGTCATTGGTTAAAATACGCAAGCGCGAACCAAACATACCACGAAAAACAGGATCGCCATTGGTTCCACCATTACGAATTTGGGAAAAACCTGGGATAGTTTTGAGGTAATCAGAGCCATCACTAGCAGGAACAGGCTGCCTTGGTGTTTTTGGCGACGTCGTGATCGTTAATGGTGAATCAACGGGAGCAGTGACAATCATGACTGAGCTTTCAGTGATTGGGCTTTGGTTAATCTCATTTTTTGCCATAACCGAGGCGGAACAAATCGCGCTGATAACCAATGTTGCTGCAGGTGCAAATTTAAATTGCAGTGTATTCATTTTTAACCTGTTTCTTATATCAATAAAAATACCACCACCTTTGCTTTAATCACAAAATCAATGCTTCCCTACAGGGATGTTTCTTGAAAATATAATCAAATTCAAGACGTACGCAATCGACCTTGCTGAATAAGGCAAAAATAGAATTAGTTTGTTGAAATATTCATGCTAAAGAAAATCAGATTATTGGTGGTGCTCTGGCTAAACGCAAAGTCCAAGGTCTAAATAACCAAAGCTGGACACTACGTTCAAATGGTAGGAACAGTGTTAGCGTTGCGAGCTGCCGAATAACGGCTGCAATCAATAAGATAAGAAACGGAAAATGAACCAATAACTGACAGTAACCGCAGGCAATATCTTCCATCGGTGACTGCCCAATCCCCGTCATTAACAGGTGATTCATTGCACTGCTATGTTCACAACCTTCAGGCATCAACATCCCTTGATGCGAATGCATCGAATGCTCTGCCATTACAGTGTTCTCTGTAACGTTATTCGTCGCTATACAATGATTCATCTGTTCCATCGATTTAGAGATCAATGGCGCAATGAACAACATAGCAACGGCTAATAACGCCAGATAGGCAGCAAGTTGTCTGATTGAGGGGCGCAGGTGCAACGTTTTTCCGTCATCTGGGTAGATATTTATAGCGCGCAATTGTATCTTATTTAGATTCTCATTGTTATTTATATTTGTGTAATATGTTAATTCAATATGAGTTTTATGAGTATTTTTAGTGATATGCGGTCAATATTCTTCAAGAATAAAATCAATCAGTTGTCTGATTAACAAACTCACTCAAGCTCCTTGAAATACCTTATCAAACTAAAAAACAAAAATGCGGCACTCCAATAAAGTGCCGCACATGTTTTCTCTTCAGATAAAACGCGAAATAGATCAGT
The DNA here is from genome assembly GCF_028479625.1 of Providencia sp. PROV197. NCBI lineage: Bacteria > Pseudomonadati > Pseudomonadota > Gammaproteobacteria > Enterobacterales > Morganellaceae > Providencia > Providencia sp. PROV197. The sequence goes on along the minus strand of NZ_JAMPNZ010000015.1, from coordinate 153,204 downwards.
GTATTTATGCCAATAAATTTGCTGGGTTATCAATACAAAGACGGTTAATCATTGATTTATCAATACCTTTTTTCGCAAGTAAGGATAAGAAAACATTAGGAACAAACCCCCAACCATTTCCACCATTTTTAGCCCACATCTGCTTAAGGAACACATCATGGCTTAACACAATTTGCTGACCATAGCCCATCTCAATCAACTTACAAACCGCATCTGCAGTTTCTGTCACTGTAGGAGCAACCCCTTCTTTTGGAAATGAAATATCAAGGCCTATCATGTCAAATTCAAGCCAAACTCCTCGGTCTAACATCCGACGCTGGTAATCAAAGTCTTTCCCTGATGGGTCTGAGTGCGCTAATGAAATTTTAGCTGGGTTTACGCCCATTTCCTTAATTAAGATATCAAGGACTTCATCACCACGACGCTGCCAGCCTGGCATGTGGATATTCATAGAAACGTGGTCATTTGCCAACTGTGCAACAGAGGCCGCGCGTAAACTGTTCTTTTCACCTTCAGTAAAAAAAGGTGAAACACCGATTTCACCAATCATACCAGCACAGATATCGGTTCCATCAATACCAATATTCAGCTCATCATCAATCATTTTAGCCATGGCATCGATATCGTTGACGAGGCGAGAGCCTTCAAACTTTTCGATATATAAACCAGAAGAAGCGACAACATTAATGCCCGTTTCAATCGCCACTTCACGTAATTGGTGTACATCGCGACCAATCGCCTTTGAGCCTGTTGCATCGACTAATGTTCTGCCACCTAATTCTTTGAAGTTATTCACTTCATAGATAACATCTTCAATGGGTTTTTTATCCATGTTATCGCAACAGCAATACGGGTCATGTTTAAGGCCCCATTGGATGTCTGCACTCACTTTTTTATCAACCAGAACGTGCGAGAAATCATAGAATGGTTCATCGACAACCGTTGATAAATCGTTAAACAAATGTTCATGTGGTAGTGTCAGTCCCATATCTTCTTTTTTAACAGGCCCAATCGCTGTTTGGATATACCCTTTCATCTTTATACTCCTGCGGCTTTTGTCGCTTTTGCTTCTCTAAACTCAGGAATGGTGGTGATAATCGCTCCCACTAAAGCAAATACAGTGCCGATGATAGTGACTAAATAAACGGTATTACCGAGAGATGGTAATAGAAGGTCAATTAATACAGAACCAAGTAACTGGCCAGCCGTTGAAGCCACACCTAACATCAACAAACCTAAACCGCGAACTAAAATAGCCATTAATGCAATCGACATAAGCCCTAATGGACCACCTAAATACATCCACCAAACGCCAGGTAAATCAAGGGTCAAATGGCCTAATGCCATACGGATCACTAACGCAATCGTTAAAACAGTAAAGCCAATAATAAAGTTCCACGTGATAGAAACCATCATAGAGCCAGTGGCTTCGGCCACTTTTGAGTTACCTGCAGGCTGCCAACCTGCTAATAAACCCGCTAAGAAAGGCAGAATAGCTAAATAAATTGCTGAGCTAGAATGCCACTGTGGCGACACCACAAATAAAGTAGCAACGACAGCAAAAACGGCGCCTAATACACGAAAAGTAGTAAACGGTTTTTTCTCATCAATACCAATGCCAAAACGGTCGCATAATAATCCTGAAAGTAATAATGCTGAAATCAGTGCTGTTTGGAAGGTAGCAATCCCTAATGCGCTGGCTGATGCCCCTTCAGAAAATACCACCATTGCGCCACATAACCCTGCAAACCAATTCCACAGTGGGATTTTTTTGTTCTTAATTAAACTCGGAATTGCTGCAAATTGTTGTCGAGTTTGTTTTTTCGCAATAATGATAAAAAACATCACAACCAAACCACTGGCAAAGGAAATAACCGCACTCGCATTACCATCTTTTAAAACATCACCGAGCTGCCCATTCACTGCAGATTGCATTGGCGATAACATACCGGCCAATACCGTTGCTATCATTAAAAACGGAGTAGAATAACTTTTAACACTCATAAAATATTCCTTTTGGATTTTGACTATGAGTCATTATTTTTTGTAATCGGCTTACAAAGTGCTGAACACAATTCAGCACTTATTTTCTTTATTGTTTGGTTTTTTACTTTTAAAGAATTAATTAACGTGCGATTTGCTTTAGAATATTTACCCACATATCTGAATAATGTTCCCAAGCCATAAACTCACGACTTCCCCAATGCGGTGAACAGTCACTCATAAAACAACCTGTTTTTCCGTTTTCATATTGGCCAAAGACCAGTAATGGATCATCACCAATATTTAAAACAACTTCTGTATTTTCTCTTGGCTTAACTTTGTTATAGCCTAAGAACATCGGCCAATTACCAAATCCTTTAATTGCTTCATGCTGCATATTTTGGGGTGTTGCGAAAATACCTTCTGGCGTTTCCACACGGTCATCGCCATCTAACATTTCGACTGGTAATACATCGGCTAATAACGTATTTTTATAATTCGCTTTGGCTTCAATACCCATAAAAGATAAATAACCACCGATCATTAATAAGCCGCCACCTTGGCTAACGTATTGCTTAATTAGGCCTAATGCATTTGGTAATACTTTCATATTATAGAAAGTATCATTTTGTAATAGGAACGTATTAGCACCGATATCACTGATTACAACAACATCATATTTTTCTAATTCTTCGACAGTTTTCGGAAATGCCATTTGCACTGTGTGGGCTGGCATATAATCAATTTCTACACCTTTATTTTTTAAGCACTCTAGTAAAAATGTAGCACCTTCTTCATATTTACTTGATGTAAAGCTGTCATAACCTTTTGTGTGGATCATATGGATATGCCATGATTCACCAATAAATAAAATTTTCATTTTTTTCCTCGTTTCAGAATATTAATTTATTCAGGGGATTGAGTCACAACCTGCGAGTAGGTTGTTTGATTAATACGATGCATAACATTAATATCTTCAGGCATTTCTGAAGCGTTGCTTGTTTCAACAGCCAGGGATGAAAACGCTGATGCATAACGTAAGGCATAAGAAAATTGTTTTCCTTTTGCTAATGAAGCGGCTAGAGCCCCATTAAATGCATCACCTGCACCCGCCGTATTTTTAACAACGGCAGTGTAAGCCGGAGAATAAATGAACTTATTACCATCAAATGCAATAGAGCCTTTACTTCCGAGTGTAATGACAACCTTTTTTACGCCTTTGTTATAGATAATTTCAGCTGCTTTTTTGGCAGTTTCAATGTCCACAACATTGATGTCAGAAAGCAAACTTGCTTCTGTTTCATTCGGTGTCAAAATATCGACCTTTCCAATTAGCTCATTTACGATGTTATTGTAAGGCGCAGGGTTTAAAATAATCGGAATTTTATATTCATTGCCAATTTCGATTATTTCCCTTAATGCTTCAATATTCGTTTCTAATTGAAGAAGAATAATATTTGAATTTACAATTTTATCTTTCTGAATTTTAACTTCATCCGCAGAGATATCCATATTTGAACCTGGATAGATAGAAATAATATTTTCCCCACTATTTTCAGAAACAAATATAGATGCCGTTCCTGTTTGGTATTTTTCTGTTTGGTATATTGTTGATGTTTTTATTTTTGATGAAGAAATAAAATTTATTGCATATTCACTAAATTGGTCTGTTCCTATTTTAGTAATAAAATGCACAGGAGAATCAGAATAACTTGCAGCTAATGCTTGATTACACCCCTTTCCACCTGGTGAAAAAATAAATTTATTCGATAATAATGATTCACCCGCTTCAGGAAGTCGAGGTAAATAACTAATCATATCAACGTTAAATGAACCTAATACACATACTTTACCTAACACGGCATCATCCTTATCTGTTCTTTCATTAAAACTTTCATTGCACTCAAGAAATTGAATAATTTCTTTTTTAGCAACTTTGTCTAGGGTTTCAAATTCAATATATGCGCCACCATGGCAACGGCTAATAATTCCTTTTTTTGCTAAAGAATTTAAATCCGCCCTAATGGTTTCTTTCGTGACATTAAGTTCTTTCGATAAAACAGAAACTTTTGCTGCGCCTGTATTTTTTAAAATACTAATTATTTTCTTATGTCGTTCTGCTTTCATGCCATTTTTACCTCATGGCATTTACTCTAATTTATACCTTGTTGCGTTAATGTGACTATACTCATACCTTCCTATTCAAAAGCAAAAAAAAGCAAAAAGCATAAAAATAAAAACAAAAAAAACCAAAAAAGAACAACCAAAGTAAAATACCCTATTATTATCAATATAATATTAGAATTGATTAATTAATTTAATTGAATTTCAACTAATCACTTTAAAGATAAGAAAATATTAACTCTCATTTTATTCGTTATTTAATTTTCAAATAAATAGTTTGTTTATTATTTTAAAGTTAAATTATCAATCTGTTATGCGATACAGGTTTAATTTTATTGTAATAAATATATTTATTCATCGCTATAATCTATCAATAAAGAAGAAGTGTCTATTTGTGATGATATTCACAATTCAATAAATTAAAAAAAATCTAAAATAGGAACACGCTTAATTTGATAAATAGGGCAAAGGTAAGCTAAGTGGAATTGGGATGATCTGATAGAAACGTCCCCCCCCTTAAAGCAAAAAGTTGTTCGCTGAAGGCGCTAACGTGACCTGAATGAATTTGAAACTATAAAAACAAAACGGGGGCTTATGCCCCCGTTTAGATCATATTGAGCAAAATCGATACTACTTATCAGCTGACGAGCCTTTCTTTTCGTGCACCATCATCAGTGCTTGCTCCACGCTACGCTCAATAATCACTCGGCGCTGGTCATTCTCGGGCAACAGTTTTAGCATCATTTGCCATGCTGAAATTGCCTCTGCATAACGTTCTTGTTCAAATGCATTGAAGGCAAAAATGCTTAACGCTTTTACATTCGTGCGGTCTTCTGCAATCAGCTTTTTCAGTAACTCTGCACCTTGACGGTTATCTTCAGGATCAGAAGAACGCGTTAACACTTCTGCATAACCTATCACTACATTTTCATCTTTCGGCGAAAGACGATACGCGCGGCCATAAGCATCAGTTGCCATAGTTGCATTACCAAGCACCATACCAATGCGCCCTAGCATCACCCATGCTTCTAAATTTTGCGGATCTTCTTGTAAGCGAGTACGCAAGCCTAATGCTAAATGCTCCATTTCTGCATTATTCAGCGGTGGCTCAGAAGGGTCTAAGGCTCTATCCAGCAAAGCAGGTGCTTGTTGATAAGCATTGTTCCAATCAGTCACCTTTTCATAACTACCCACTTGGTAATATGCCCCCGCCGCAACACCTAGTGCAATCAATACGCCTGGTAAATAGACCCAATTACTTGCCCGTGAAGCTTCAGGAACTTCATCTTCTTCACCGTTTTCCACCTGCTTGATACGCACACGTTTTTTCGAGCGGGCAAAAATAATCCAGCCACCAATGATGATAGCGACAAATGGCAGCCCCCATAACATCATTGTTAATGGCGTTAAGGGTGGGTTATAAGTAACAAAGTAACCATAACGCGCCACCATATAATCGACGATTTCATCACGGTTTTTGCCTTCTTTCATCAACTCATACACTTTTTGGCGTAAATCCAGCGCAATCATCGAGTTAGAGTCGGCAATACTGTTATTTTGGCACTTAGGACAACGCAGCTCTTCTGTTAATTTACGAAATTGCTGCTCTTGTTGTTCGTTATCAAACGTAAATACTTCCGTAGAGGCATACGTGATTGTTGCACTGAGTGCAAGCATCAATAGACCGAGTAAATACCTCATTGGTTCGCCTCCTGGTTATAGCGCTCCCAAAGGGGTTTAAATTCTTTTTCCCAAATACGTTCATCCATTGCCCCTGCGTGGCGGTAACGAATAATCCCATTGCCATCAATAAGGAAGGTTTCTGGTGCACCATAAACCCCGAGATCGAGCGCTAACATACCTTCACCATCAAATAGGCTTAATGCGTAAGGGTTACCCAGCTGACGCAACCATACAATTGCTTTATCGCGTTTGTCTTTATAATTTAAGCCAACCACACGAATACCTTGCGCTGATAACGAGTTGAGGTACTGGTGCTCCGCACGGCAAGTGACGCACCATGTTGCCCAAACATTCAATAAGATAGGCTGACCTTGCGTTAACACCTCTGACTCGTAATGCTTTCCAGGGTTTTCTAACGATTCCAAGCGGAAAACAGGTACGGGCTTACCAATTAATGCAGACTCTAATAAACGTGGGTCATCGCCTTCTGCATTACGCATTAACTGCCACAGCAACACCGCGGCTATCCCTGCGAAGATAATAAAAGGGATTAAAAAGACTTTGCGGTTCATGCCGTTTCCCCTTGTAATTTACGACGACGATAACGTGGGTCAAACAGGCAGAATAATGCGCCAATTGCCATTAACACACCACCAGACCAGATCCAGCGAACAAATGGCTTATAATACAAACGCATAGTCCACGTATTTTTATCGACTTCCTCACCAAGGGCGGCGTATAAATCGCGGGTAATACCACCATCAATCGCGGCTTCCGTCATGACAGCACGGCTCACGCTATAAAAGCGTTTTTCAGGCATTAAGATACTCACCACTTTGTCGTTTTTGGTGACAGAAATACTGCCGATAACCCCTTGATAGTTCGGGCCATCTGCTTCACGTACACCATTAAAGGTGAAGGTGTAACCGTGAATAGCAATGTTATCCCCTGGTTTCATTTTCACATCACGCTCAATGCTGTAGTTTTGGCTAAAGGCAATCCCTACAATCGTTACCGCTAAGCCTAAATGAGCACATACCATACCCCAGTAGCTTGGCGTCAGTTTGATTTTTTTGCTGATGCGCACTTTCATTTCAGCGAACGCTAAAATGGCAATCCATATCGCCATCATCAAACCAACAACGGTCAATGCCTCAACGCGGTCTTCCATTAGCATTGGTAATGCGAATGACAGAATGAGCGTCATCACTGTCGCAATAATCAGCATTTTTTTAATCGCTGCAGGACGGTCTCGTCCCCAACGAACCAATGGTCCAATCCCTAATAACAAAGCAAATGGCACCATCAATGCAATAAACATGGTATTAAAGAACGGCTCACCGATAGAAATGGTGCCTAACCCAATTTGTTTATGAACTAACGGCAGTAATGTGCCAAGCAGCACGACGAGCATCGCCGCAGTTAAAATCACGTTATTACCCAATAACATGGATTCACGCGACCACAGCGCATTGTTAACGCGTGAACGTACTTTATGGCCTCGCAGTGCAAACACGAGCAGCGAACCGCCGATCACCAGCACCATAAATGCTAGGATGAAAAGCCCACGGGATGGGTCAGAGGCGAACGCATGCACAGAAACTAACACGCCCGAACGCACCAAGAATGTGCCGAGTAAACATAATGAGAAGGCAAATATCGATAAGAGCAATGACCACGCTTTAAATGTCGCTCGTTGTTCCGTCACCGATAAAGAGTGAATCAATGCCGTTCCCACTAGCCATGGCATAAAGGAGGCATTTTCTACTGGATCCCAGAACCACCAGCCGCCCCAGCCAAGTTCATAATAGGCCCATGCGGAACCTAACATGATCCCAAGCGTTAAGAAAAACCATGCAGCCATCGTCCAAGGACGGGCAAAACGGGTAAAGGAGCTGTCTAATCGCCCACTGAGCAAGGCCGCAATCGCAAAGGCAAATGCCACTGAGAAACCCACATAGCCCATATACAATAAAGGTGGGTGGAAAATAAGACCGGGGTCTTGTAACAATGGGTTCAGGTCGCGCCCTTCAATTGGGAACGACGGTAATGTGCGTGAGAATGGGTTTGAGGTAAAAATGATAAACAGTAAAAAGCCAACACTCACCATCCCCATCACCGCAAGCACACGAGCTACGATGTCTAATGGCATACGATAGCTAAACAGCGCGACCGCAAATGTCCAGCCACTCATCAACAAGACCCATAACAACAATGAACCTTCGTGAGCACCCCACGTTGCGGCAACGCGATACCAAATCGGTAGTTGAGTATTCGAGTTGTTCGCCACATAAGTGACAGAAAAATCATTTACGACAAACGCATTGACGAGAACAAGAAATGCCCCCGTCACACAAAGAAACAGTAACCACGCCAACGGACGCGATGAGGCCATTAAACGCGTATCGTTACGCGCCACTCCCCACAATGGGTAGATAGACAGCAAAACGGCAAGGCCGAGTGCCAAGCACAGTAAAATGCTACCAATTTCTGGGATCATGACGCATTTTCCTTATAGGCTGCGGCTGGTCTCCGATGGTTTTCTTGCATTGCTTTTTCCACTTCTGGCGGCGTGTAATTTTCATCATGTTTGGCTAACACTTCTTTCGCTAGAACATGATTATTTTCTTGTAATTCACCTTGTACGACCACACCTTGCCCTTCTTTAAATAAGTCTGGCAAAATTCCGTCATAACTGACATCAATTTCTGCTTCTGCATCATAAACGGTGAAGGTGATTTTTAATGATTTTGGATCAGCATCACGCACAACACTGCCTGGCATGACCATACCACCCACACGTAAACGCTGCCCAACTTCAGGCATCTGCTGAGTTTCACGTTTACCGTAAATGATTTCACCGGGTGTATAAAAGAGATCAATGCTTGAGCGCAGTGCGTAGAGGATCAGCGCTAGCGTTAAGCCAACACCAATAAGTATGGAACAAATTAACCAAAGTCGGTTACGACGACGAATATTCACATCTCCTCCCTACGCGCTCTTGCGGTTTTTTGTCTTTGTTCGCGAGCTTGCTGTTGAATAATGGCATTAATGATCATTTTTCGTTGGATAACGGTATGCACACAGAGTAGCAATATAGGGATTAAGGTCAGCGCCACCGCCAACCAGACATAAAACCCATAGCCTCCCATCGCAAAGAAATCGCTCCAAGATGCAAATGCGCTGGTCATTTAAGGCGCCCTCCTTTTTTCACAATATCGAGCACCCAAGGGCGGTTACGTTCGAGGATCAATAACTGATTACGTAAGCGAATGAGTGTTAAAGAGATAAATAAGAATAGATACCCAAGGATAGCTAGGCGCAGTGGTGTGCGCATCGCTGGGTTGATACTTTCTTGCATGCGTGTCGACGGCTGATGCAGTGTTTGCCACCATTCAACAGAGTAATGAATGATAGGTAAGTTAATCACGCCAATTAATACTAAAATCGCCGCAGCTTTGCCCGCTGTACGGCGGTCATCAAAGGCATGCCATAACGCAATAACGCCCACATACAGAAAAAATAGAATTAATTCAGAGGTTAAACGTGCATCCCACACCCACCAAGCGCCCCACATCGGCTTACCCCATGTCGCGCCAGTGACTAATGCAATAAAAGTAAAGACCGCGCCAACGGGTGCCATTGCGGCAATCGCCAGCTCCGACACTTTCATCTGCCACACTAGCCCAATAAAAGCAGTGATCGCCATCGTGGCATAAATCCCCATTGACCACATCGCAGCAGGTACGTGAATATACATAATGCGGTAACTCTCGCTTTGCACTTTATCGGTTGGTGCAAAACCAAAACCCCAGACCCAACCTACCGCTAAACAAATCACACTTAATATAATAAACCACGGTACTAGACGCCCACATAACCGGTAAAGGTTAACGGGGATGGCAAGTTGATGAAGCTTTTTCCACATAGTTTAATTACCCTGATTTATTATATTGTTAGTAAATGCTGAGTGACAGCATCATACAATACACATTAAAAAAGCAAAGATATTGATTTAACACAAATATAACTTAGGCTGATTATACTCTTATGCATAATCAGCCTATTTCGTGATCATCACTTATAATTCATTGAGATAACCAATCATAAAACGATAACTCCAGATTAAAAGCCTGGTTCAACTTCACGCATATCAGGAAGCTTATGTGCAATCCCTTTATGGCAGTCTATACAGGTTTTACCCTCCGTAACGGCTTGGTCATGCATTTTGGCAGCCACCCCTTTTTGGGCAGTGAAGTCCATATACTCAAAGTTGTGGCAGTTACGGCACTCCTGCGAGTCATTGTTTTTCATTCGCCGCCACTCACTTTGCGCCATCGCTAAACGGTGATCTTCAAATTTTTGCGGCGTATCGATAATGCCAAAAATTTTCCCGTATAATTCTTTACTGGCTTGGATTTTACGCACCATTTTAGGACCAAATTCGTGAGGTACGTGACAATCTGGACAGGTTGCACGAACACCACTACGGTTAGTATAGTGAATCGTATCCATATATTCTTCATAGACATTTTCACGCATTTCGTGACAGCTAATACAAAACTCTTCTGTATTCGCCATCTCCATACCTGTGTTAAAGCCACCCCAGAAGATCACGCCACTGACAAAACCAATCAGCAATAACGTGCCTAATGCTAAGCGGCTAGGTCTACGCCACCATTGCCATATACGTCCAATCAGCCCAAACAAGCCTTTTTTCTTCGGCTTTTCACCTGTTGTTGGTTTTTCGTTATTATTTGCCATAATTCCCCCTTATTTCCCAAAACCTTTGGATGGGGTAAATGTGTTATCAATGATTGCCGGAGTATCCGATTGTGGTACATGGCACTGTAAACAGAAATAACGGTTTGGTGCGACTTCCCCCAATACTTTCCCAGTTGCATCCATAAAGTGTGTTGGGCTAACACGTGGAGCACCTGTGGTACGGTAGTTTTCAACGCCGTGGCATTGTAAACAACGGTTCGTGTTGGTGGTAATTTGGTAACCCTCAACGCTATGTGGGATCATCGGCGGCTGGTTCACATAGTTTAGTGCCATTCTTTCTTGCTCTTTAGGAATATGAATACTTCCCTCAGTCGTACCAGACACTTCTGGCGATTGCGTCAAATCGACACCATTAGCAGCCCAAACTAGACCACTGACAACAAAGACCATACCTGCGATTGCGCGGCTTAGCGTCTTTTTCAGGACTGAATTTTTCATGATTTAGCTCCCGAGCTCCATCGTAGTGTTATTTTAAAAACATCCTCAGAACAGACATCGATACAACGACCGCAAGTAATACAGTCTTTATCAGAAATCAGTGCTGGGGCTTGTTTATCGAGGACCGGCGCACGCAACACTTGCGGCTCCGGGCAAACGTGGAAACAATCCATACAGCGGCTACAGTCTTTTTTATTCACCGCAGTGACGACCAGTGCGCCCTTACAACCCGCGACACCATACAGTGCGCCTAATGGGCAAAGGTGACCGCACCAGCCATGTTCCACTACCAATAAATCGAATAAAAACAGCGCAACTAAAACCAATGCACCACTTCCAAAACCGAAAATTAAACTACGCCCCATTAATGAAACTGGATTTAGCCATTCCCACAGTAAAGTACCTGTCACCGCTGACCCCACTAAAATCACCACCAGCAACACATAACGAATGTAGCGTGGAATGGTGGCGGATTGGTTCAAATCAAACTTACGGCGCAGCCATGCTGCAGCATCAGTTATCGGATTAACAGGGCAAACCCAACTGCAAAAAATACGTTTACCTAATAGCGCATATACACCGAACACAATAGCGGCACCGATCAGCGCAGAGATCCCTGGTAAGTAACCACTTGCTAAGCTCTCTAATGTAATCAGTGGGTCGGTCAATGGAACTGTGTCTAACAATAAGCTACTGCTATAGTTTCCGTGTAAGATCCACACACCAAGCCATGGACCACTCAAAAACATCGCTAGTACCAATAATTGGCTGACACGCCTTAACACCAACCATTTGTGGCTTTGCCACCACCCTTTTTTTGCCTGAGCTTCACGTCCGGCGTCGCGTTTACGATTTGCCATTGTTTCCCTCCAGCCAACCAAAACGGTAATGATGGCCTAATTCACCTTTCGCCAAGTCTCTTGGCAACACTTTGATAGCCGCTTCTTCCAGCACACAAGCTTGCTCGCACTTACCGCAACCCGTGCAGTAATTGCTGTTTACCGTTGGTAAGAAACGCGCGTGTTTACCTGTTCGATGATTCTGCTCAAGCTCCAATGTGATCGCTTCGTCAATAAGCGGACAAACGCGGTAACACACATCACAACGCAACCCTTGGAAGTTCAGACAGTTTTCTTGGTCAAGTAACACAGCCAAGCCCATACGCGCATCATTGATAGACTCAATGTCTTTATCCAGCGCACCACTTGGGCACACTTTTGCACATGGAATGTCTTCACACATTTCACACGGGTTTTCACGGGCGATAAAATACGGTGTTCCCGCTGCCAGACCCGATGCCAATGTCGCTAATTTCAACATGTCATAAGGGCAGGCTTGAACGCATTGACCGCAGCGCACACAGGCACTCGCAAATGCAGCTTCATTTAGCGCACCCGGCGGGCGAAGTCTCACACCGCTCGCTCGGGAGGTTTGTTGCTGAAGCCCCAGTACCACACCAACAGCCACTAACCCACCCGCAGCACGCCCTACATCACGCAAAAAGCGACGGCGACTGTTCTGAGACTTAACCTTGTTAGGATGCGTTTTCTGGGGCATTAGCAATTACACCTTTTCCAGTTTAACGGCACATTTTTTGTAGTCCGTTTCTTTCGAAAGTGGGTCAGTCGCATCCAGTGTTAAATTGTTCACTAATTGCGCTGCATCAAAGAATGCCATGTACACCAAACCTTTTGGTGGTCTATTACGGCCGCGAGTTTCAACAATCGTTGTCACATCACCACGGCGAGAAACCACTTTGACTTTGTCGCCACGACGTAATCCACGATCTTTCGCATCAAGTGGGTGCATAAACACTAATGATTCAGGGAAAGCGCGGTGAAGCTCAGGCACACGACGCGTCATACTGCCAGTATGCCAATGTTCAAGAACACGCCCTGTTGATAACCACAAATCGTATTCTTTATCTGGTGCTTCTGCAGCGGGTTCAAACGGCAGTGCAAAAATAACCGCTTTGCCATCAGGTTTACCGTAGAATTGATAACCTTCACCCGCTTTAACGTAAGGGTCATTTCCTTCGCTATAACGCCACTGGGTTTCTTTGCCATCCACTACTGGCCAACGAATACCGCGAGCTTTGTGGTAAGCATCAAAGTCTGCTAAGTCATGACCATGTCCACGACCAAAACCTGCATATTCTTCAAATAAGCCTTTTTGTAAATAAAAGCCTAACTCACGGGATTCATCGTTTAATTGGTCTTCTGCTAACTCTGTCACTGGGAATTTAGTGACAGCTTCGTTGGCAAATAACACGTCATACAAGGTTTTACCGCGTAGTTCTGGTTTTTTCGCCAGTAACTCTTCAGGCCACACTTCATCCGTTTTAAAGCGTTTAGAAAATAACACCATCTGCATTAAATCAGATTTTGCTTCACCTGGCGCTTGAACTTGTTGACGCCAAAACTGGGTACGACGCTCTGCGTTGCCGTAAGCCCCTTCTTTCTCTACCCACATCGCGGTAGGTAAGATTAAGTCAGCGGACAATGCACTGACAGTTGGGTATGGGTCAGATACCACGATAAAGTTACGCGGATCGCGCCATCCCGGCATACGCTCTTGATTGATATTTGGGCCCGCTTGCATGTTGTTATTACACATGACCCAGTAGAAATTTAGCTTCCCGTCTTTTAAGGCGCGGTCTTGTGCAACGGCGTGTAAACCAACTTTTTCTGGGATGGTGCCCGCAGGTAATCCCCAAACACCTTCCACTTTTTCACGGTGTTTTTCGTTAGTGACTACCATGTCCGCAGGTAAGCGGTGTGAGAACGTCCCCACTTCACGCGCGGTACCACAGGCTGATGGCTGGCCTGTTAAGGAGAAAGGACCACAGCCTGGTTGAGAAATTTTGCCCGTTAATAAATGCAGATTGTACGCAAGATTATTTGCCCAAACTCCGCGGGTGTGCTGGTTAAAGCCCATAGTCCAGTAAGAAACTACTTTGGTTTTCGGGTCTGCATACAGCTTCGCTAACTCTTCTAACTGGTCTTTTGGTACCCCGGTCATTTCCGCGGTTTTATCTAAGGTATATTCCGCAACAAAGGCTTTATATTCGTCCCATGTCATTGGTTCAGAGGCATCAGAACCTGCATTTTTCGCGCTTTTTTCTAATGGGTGAGTTGGGCGTAAGCCATAACCGATATCTGTTGCACCGCGGCGTAGGTTAACGTGTTTATCCAGGAAGTCCTGATTAACTGCATTATTTTGAATAATATAATTCGCAATATAGTTCAGGATCACCAAATCAGACTGCGGCGTAAATACAATGCCGTTATCGGCAAGTTCAAAGCTACGGTGTTTAAACGTAGACAATACTGCAACACGTACATCTGGGTTAGATAAACGGCGGTTAGTAATGCGAGACCACAAAATAGGGTGCATTTCAGCCATGTTTGAACCCCACAGAACAAAAGCATCTGCGTGCTCAATATCATCATAACAACCCATCGGTTCATCCATACCAAAAGTACGCATAAAACCCACTACTGCTGACGCCATACAGTGACGCGCGTTCGGATCTAAGTTGTTAGAACGAAAACCACCTTTAAACAGTTTAGAAGCTGCATAACCTTCCCAAACAGTCCATTGGCCTGAACCGAACATGCCGATCCCTTCTGGCCCTTTTTCTTTTAAAGTGGTTTTGACTTTTTCTTCCATGACATCAAACGCTTGTTCCCACGTGATCGGTGTGAACTCACCATTTTTGTCATATTCGCCATCTTTCATGCGCAACATTGGCTGCGTTAAACGGTCTTTTCCGTACATGATTTTTGGTAAAAAATAGCCTTTGATGCAGTTCAGGCCACGGTTTACAGGGGCTTCAGGATCACCTTGGCTCGCAACAATACGGCCATTTTGAGTGCCAACAAGAACGCCACAACCTGTACCACAAAAACGGCAAGGGGCTTTGTCCCATTTAATACTTTCTTGTTGACCGACGACCGCTTTGGCAATACTGGGAGTGCCAATACCTGCCGCCGCAGCAGCGGCCGCTATCGCATTGGCTTTCATAAAGCTACGACGACTGAGTTTCATAATCTTCCTCACCTTGCTCATCCTGCTGGTGATACACCAGCGAAACATCTAGCACGCCTTCGATATCGCGTACTAAATCAATAGTATCTAACAACGTTTTACTGCCTTGCCCTTCAACAACGACAATCAGTTTTCCATTTTCAGGGGCGCTAATCGCCACTTCACAGTTCGGAAACTGATTTATTTTTTCGGTCACAGCAGACATTCGTTCGCTTTTTATTTGTACAATCAAACTGCACACTTGATATTTACTGTGCATGTTCATGCTCCACGGTAATGGCTGATACAGGGCAGCCTGCAACACAGGCACCACAGCCTGTACAGCCTTGTGTTTCTATTTTTGGCTGGTAAATACCTGCCAGTGACGGACGAAAAGAGATAACTTCAGGCTCACAACTGTCTTGGCAACGGCGACATTCGATAGATTTAAACGCAAGGCAGTTCTGACCGATAGAAACGGTAATATCCCAGGGTTGGGTTTGTTGTGGCAGAAAAATAGGTTCAGGGCAGGCGGTCGCGCACGCGTAGCAAAAGGTGCATTCGCCACGTTTAAAATCGACAACAGGGTACCCACCTGCGCCAGCGTATAAAATTGTTGTTTCACAACTTTCTACACAAGCATTGCAGCGGGTACACTTTTCAATAAAGTGCGCTTCACTACCACTCCATGGCGGTCGAACCACTGGAGCGGCATTACGCCACGCACCAGTTAATACTCCCCGACGGGTGAGATCAACCATGTTGATTTCCTTTACATTGCCAACAAAATCGTAAAAAAGTACTGATAAACCGCAGTTTTTATATGTGTATTATTTATGAGAAATATTAACGATAGAGGTTAGAAAAATACATACTACCAAGTAGGTAAAAGGAGTAATAACACCACTTACAACGGAAAATCACCGCATTCGAATTCTTGATAACTTTTGAACATCAGAATGACTCAAAACAGGGAATACCGACAGTTTTTTAATTATTTTTTAACAATCATTCAATATAGATATTTAATTTAATCGTGAGTTTTAATGTTGCAAGTTTAAATTAACACCAAGAACTACCACTAAAGTGGTAGATGCAATGTCATTTTAGAAAAAAATAATTGCAAGTTTTTTGATATTACGCACGATTTATTTCTTATTTTAATTTACGAAATATAAAAAGGATTACACCTAAAAATATTATTCTTAAAAATCAAATAACTAAATAAAACAAATCGTGTTGGTAAAAATAAGAATCATTACTAAATTATTATCCTAAGTGATCAGTTTAAAACCAGTCATTAATAACTATAGCAGTTTCTTTAATACTCCGTATTTATTATTTATCTGCATTCTATTTCTTTAATCCAAATTATATTTTGATCAAAAACAATATTTTTTGTGTGGTTTTTTGTTACACATATAAGTTGGCAATGTCTTGATAGCATCCATCTGCTTGCTATCAAACCTATATAACAAAAAATACCCAAAATCGTTCGAGCTGATATACCCCCCCTAAAATAGTCGCTCGAAAAATGAAGGGATGGTTGGCTCACATTACTCGAGGCCCTTTTTATGGCAAACATAAGAAATAATGTACTGTGCTTACTGAGTCTAGTGGCAGGAATATTTCTCTTTACCTCTGTTCATGCACAAACCCCTACTCCGACTAAGGATGGTACCTCCACAATAAATACACGAAATGAAACTTTCGAAGCCGCTCATCCAGACCAATATCACTCTTGGCGAGCAACTTCTGAACAAGCGAACCGCGAAGATGCCCTCGCAGAAGACCCGCGTTTAGTCGTTCTTTGGGCGGGATACCCATTCTCCCGTGACTATAACAAACCGCGGGGTCATGCGTATGCCATCATTGATGTACGCGAAACATTGCGCACAGGTGCACCAAAAGATGCACAAGATGGCCCATTACCAATGGCTTGCTGGAGCTGTAAAAGCCCTGATGTTGCAAGGCTTATCCAAGAACATGGTGAAGATGGCTATTTTGAAGGCAAATGGGCAAAAGGTGGCCCAGAAGTCGTTAACGTTCTCGGTTGCGGTGACTGCCACAAAACTGATTCCCCTGACTTTGCGAAAGGAAAACCCGAGCTAACTCTGACACGCCCTTATGCAGAGCGCGCGATGGAAACCATAGGCAAGCCTTTCGATAAAGCCAGTCGTTTCGACCAACAATCCATGGTGTGTGGTCAATGCCACGTTGAGTACTATTTCTCTGGCGATAAAAAAGCCGTTAAATTCCCATGGGATAACGGAACCAAAGTCGAAGAGATGGAAGTGTACTATGACAACATTGGTTTTTCTGATTGGACAAACACACTATCCAAAGCACCAATGTTAAAGGCACAGCACCCTGAATATGAAACCTGGAGTGCAGGTATTCATGGCAAAAATAATGTGACCTGTATTGATTGCCACATGCCGAAACTACAAAACGAAAAAGGCGAACTGTATACCAGTCATAAAATTGGTAATCCGTTCGATAATTTCGAGCAAACCTGTAGTAACTGCCACACACAAAGCAAACAACAGCTGCAAGATGTCGTCGCAGAGCGTAAACACGCTATCCAAGAAATGAAAATCAAAGTGGAAGATCAGTTAGTTCGTGCTCACTTTGAGGCGAAAGCCGCATGGGATGCAGGTGCAACCGAAGACGAAATGAAACCAATCTTAACCGACATTCGTCATGCACAATGGCGCTGGGACTTAGCGATTGCGTCTCACGGTATCCATATGCATGCGCCTGATGAAGGTTTGCGTATGTTAGGTGGCGCAATGGATAAAGCCGCTGATGCGCGTACCAAACTTGCTCGTTTGCTCGGTTCGAAAGGCATCACCCATGAAATTGCCATCCCAGACATTTCCACCAAAGAAAAAGCGCAACAAGCCATTGGTTTAGATATGCAAAAAATCAATGCTGAGAAACAAGAGTTCTTAAAAACTGTTGTACCTCAATGGGATGAACAAGCTCGTAAAAATGACCTATTAGCCAAATAACCGTCATTTGCCCCGATGATAAGGGGCAATACAACCAATGGAGTAATTATGAGCGTACTACGTTCGTTATTCACTGCTGGGGTGCTGGCAACAGGCTTATTATGGGCAACTGCCGCCTCCGCTACACCTCAACTTGCTGAGGAAAATGCCGATGGCCGTTGGGTTGTCACACAGCAACGCAGCGCTGATGGCGCATGCTTGGATTGCCACAAACCAGACAAAGAAGGCATGCACGGCACGCACTCAGAAGTGGTCAATCCAAACAATAACTTACCAGTGACTTGCACCAACTGCCACGGTAATCCTGGGCCTGATCACCGCGAAGGCGTAAAAGATGTTATGCGCTTCAACAACCCAATGTACACCGTGGAACAACAAAACAGCGTCTGTTTATCCTGTCACTTACCAGAGCAACTGCAAAAAGCGTTCTGGCCCCATGATGTCCACGTGACAAAAGTGGCCTGTGCCAGTTGCCATGACCTCCATCCAAAACAAGATACGATGAAGGTCCTGACCGATAAAGGCAAGGTGAAGATTTGTGTTGATTGCCACTCTGAGCAGCGCGATAACCCTGCTTTCAACCCAGCAGCGGTGAAATTGCGTAAGGAGCAGCCATGAGTTGTTCTCGTCGTCAATTCATTATTTATTCAGGAGCACTGGCGGCGGTAGGAGGAATAGCTGGCCAAACTCTAGCGAATACCATGAAAATAGACGGCGTTCGCTACGGCATGATCCACGATGAAAATTTGTGTATCGGCTGTACGGCATGCATGGATGCGTGCCGTGAGATTAACCAAGTCCCAGAGGGAGTTTCACGGTTAACCATTATTCGTAGTGAACCCATCGGACAGTTCCCAGATATCAAATATCGCTTCTTTCGCCATTCATGCCAACACTGCGAAAGTGCACCTTGTGTTGACGTCTGCCCAACAGGCGCTTCTTTTATCGATAAAACGACAGGCATTGTTGATGTCAATCCTGACTTATGCGTGGGCTGCCAATACTGTATCGCGGCATGTCCTTACCGTGTGCGGTTTATTCATCCTGTCAATAAAACAGCGGATAAATGCGATTTTTGTCGAAAAACCAATCTAAAAAATGGCAAGCAACCTGCTTGTGTTGAATCTTGCCCAACCAAAGCACTTACATTTGGTAATTTAGATGATCCTAAGAGTGATATTTCCTTGATGCTAAAGGAAAAACCCACTTATCGATTCAAAATCGCACTCGGTACTCACCCCAAAATGTACCGAGTCCCATTCAAATATGGGGAGGTTAGCCAATGACAACCGCTTCTGCTTTCCATTTTGAATCACTGGTTTGGGACTGGCCTATTGCGGTATACCTATTTTTAATCGGTATTTCTGCAGGTCTAGTTGTATTGGCCGTGTTACTGCGCCAGTACTACCCTAACGCTGCTGGTAGTAACAGTACTCTAATGCGTACTACGCTAATTTTAGCACCAACCACCATTGTACTGGGCTTGTTAATTTTGATTTTCCATTTAACACGTCCATGGACGTTTTGGAAATTGATGTTTCATTACAGTCCAACTTCCGTCATGTCGATGGGGGTAATGCTATTCCAAGTATATATGGCGGTCTTAGTGGTATGGCTGGCTAAAATCTATGAGACAGAACTGATTAGCCTGCAACAAAAATGGCTACCGAAACTCAGCATAATTCCTCGTGTACTCGCGATGCTTACTCAAGCTATGCGCTTTCTCGATATTATCATGCTGGTTTTAGCAGTATTACTGGGCGCCTATACGGGGTTCTTACTGTCTGCCTTAAAGTCCTATCCATTCTTAAACAATCCATTATTACCCGCTTTATTCCTATTTTCTGGAATATCGTCAGGAATTGCCGTGTCATTAATAGCATTAGCGTTACGCTACCGCAAAAATATTCATAATCCAGAATCAACCTTTTTACACCGTGTAGAAGGGTTTGTGATTTGGTTAGAGATATTCCTACTGGCGGCCTTTTTTGTCGGCTTAGCCTTAGGTGATGACGGTAAAATTCGTTCATTAATTGCTGCACTAGGCGGTGGTTTCTGGACATGGTGGTTCTGGATTGGTGTGGTTGGCTTCGGCTTTATTATCCCATTAGGCTTAAAAAAATGGGTAGATAAAAGCCATCGTGCAACAAGAATTTTGCTGGTCAGTGGTTCGAGTTTATTCGGCGTATTTTGCCTGCGTTTCTTTGTGCTATACGCAGGGCAATTAACGGTTGCATAATTTATTCAAGATTAAAGGTGATAATTGGAACTAATACTCCCAGAAGTGGGTTTCATCTGCCTTGTGCTAGCTCTGGGTCTCACCAGTTTTCAAGCACTATTTGGGTCTATTGGTCACTTCAGACACGTTCCGAGGCAAATGTCTCAGAACGTGTTTTGGACATCTTTGCAGTTTATCCTATTACTCAGTGCATATATTTGTTTAACCATCAGTTTTGTTAACAGTGATTTTTCGGTGGTTTATGTTGCTCAACATAGCCACCGACTCTCTCCGTTATCCATTAAAATTGCCGCCGTTTGGGGCGGGCACGAAGGGTCATTATTCCTCTGGTTATTGTTTATCTCAGCTTGGAGCACCTTATTTGCGTGGCGCTATCGCCAGCAAAAACACCCATTATTTTCATTAACACTCACCCTAATTGCGGTCATTAATGCGGCTTTATTGCTGTTTATCGTCCTGTACTCCGACCCTTTTGCTCGTATTTTTCCACCTGCAATTGAAGGGCGAGATCTCAACCCAATGCTGCAACATTGGGGTTTAATCTTGCATCCTCCGCTGCTTTATTTAGGTTATAGCGGTTTAATTATTGTTTGTGCTTTAGTCATTGGCTCACTGTTATCAGATGCATTTAATACAACAACAGCTTGGTTGTGCTGGCGCTTTCTAGTACCAAGTTGGTGCATACTCACTCTCGGTATCATTCTAGGTTCTTGGTGGGCTTATAGCGAATTAGGCTGGGGCGGGTGGTGGTTTTGGGACCCAGTCGAAAATGCTTCTTTACTACCGTGGCTCAGTGCCACCGCACTGCTTCATAGCTTAGCTGCATCACGAAAAAATGGGCTTTATCGCCACTGGTCTATGTTATTGGCAATCGCCACATTTATTCTCTCTTTATTAGGAACCCTGATTGTTCGTTCTGGTATTTTAATGTCTGTACATGCCTTCGCATTAGATAATGTGAGAGCCGTCCCCCTCTTTATATTATTCAGTTTTTTAAGCCTAACCTGCTTACTTATCTACGGATGGAAAGCCAAAACTACTGACAATGCAACACAAGGCAAAACACAGCGTGACGTTTATTTATTACTCACATTAATCCTATTTGTCGCTGTGTTATTTATTGTGCTTACAGGCACATTGTACCCGATGATTTATACGTTATTTGGTTGGGGGAAAATTTCGGTTGGTGCTCCTTACTTCAACCAGACCTTGTTGCCCTTTGGCATTTTAATGTTGCTGGTAATTACATTAAGTGCATTTAATCCAAATCCAAAAAAACGTCGTATTCTTTATATTGCATTTTTCGGCTTACTACTTGGCCTAGTTTTAGCGGCACATGGTATTATTATTGCTACGGCGTGTAGTTTATTAACTGTTGTTTTATTGGTTTTATGGTTAAAACCTTTCTACATTATCCGACAACAACTCCCTGCTTTATTAGCACATACTGGCGTAGTTATTTTTGCTGCGGGTATTGCATTTTCAATCGGTAGCCGCCAAGAAACTAGTGTTAATCTGGCGGTTGGACAAACTATCACATTAGCAGGCTATCAATTCAAATTTGCCGATTTACAACTCGCGGCACAGCCTAATTACACCACTGAAAAAGCTATTATTCACATTACTCAAGAGAGCCAATTTCAACATAATTTAATTACTGAACGCCGTTTTTATCTTGCTCGTCAGCAATTAATGATTGAACCAGGCATTAACTGGGGATGGTTACGTAATTGGTATGTGGTGCTTGGTGAAAAGACCGGTGATCAACATTATGCAATTCGCTTTTATGTGCAAGATGGCATTCAATGGATATGGGGCGGCGGCATATTAATGTGCCTAGGACTCTTATTTGGCTGGATACGAGGGCGAAAAAAATATGCTTAATCTTTTACGTGCCCTATTTTTATTATGTATTTCAACCGTAGCGAATGCGCAAATTGTCGATACATGGCAATTTAACAGTGCTGAAGAACAAGAGTATTCTTTACAGATTGCTGCACAACTACGCTGCCCTCAGTGTCAAAATCAAAACCTATTAGAGTCTAACGCCCCTACCGCCGTCAGTATGCGCCATCAAGTCTATAAAATGGTATCCGAAGGGAAAAACCAACCCCAAATAGTGCAATATATGAGGGAACGTTATGGCGATTTTGTTCTGTACAACCCACCCGTCAATTTTACTACCGCCATTCTTTGGTTATTGCCTTTTTTTGCATTTTGTCTGACTTCTTACTACCTAATACGCGCTCTCCGCACACAGAGAAAACAGGCGTCGACACAATCATCAATAACCCCTTCAGAACAATTACTGACGATACCTAAAATAAACCCAAACCTTAATACATGGAATCGTAAGCTCAATGCTTTACTCATCGTATTGGTCGTAGGGATCACCGCAAGCTATTTTTTATTACCCCGTTTTCAATTAGCTTATAATGAATATCAACGCATTTCAGATCCCATAAATGCCTTCACGCCATTAGAACAAGAACAAAGTGACCTATTACGCTTACAAAATGATATTCGCCAATCACCTAAAAACGGTGAACTTTGGGCCGTACTTGGGGAGTATTATTTATACCAGAATAGTTATGACAATTCGTTAATTGCCTACCAGAGAGCACTAAAATACACGGGGGAAAATGCACAACTGTACTCCGCTATCGCCACTGTTTTATATTATCAAGCGGGCCAGCACCTCACTGATGAGACATTAGCCGTTATCAACAAGGCACTTAGCCTTGATAATAATGAAGTCACTGCGTTGATGTTAATTGCTTCCGATGCGTTTATGAATGCAAACTATGATAAAGCTATTCAAATTTGGCAAACTCTACTCGATAGTAATAGTCCACGAATTAATCGAGCACAACTTATTGAAGCAATTCAAATGGCAAATATCATGAATAATAAACAATAATAAATTTATTCTAATATTACTAACGCTAGGTATTAATACATGGTAATCTATCACTAAGTAAAATTGTCACTAGCAAAATAATGACAATCTATTTAAATATGTAATTTTTCGTTTCTTATTGATTGTCATTATTTCCTTTCTATATTACTTAAAAAAAATTTATGCTAGATTTAATAAAATCAGCATTTCTTAATACACATACGTACAAAACCGTAATTAATATAGTCATATAGCTACATATACTGCTTATATGCATTTTCCTGTTTGTGTGTTTATTAAGGATAATTAAAATAACTACATATAGAAATAAATACTATGAGAAATAAAATATTTTCATTTTTAGTCGTAGGCCTTATTGCTGGCGTCTCCTTTATTGGCGGCGTTGCGAGTAATTATACTCCTGATTTAGATATTGTCTCTAAATCACAAAAAGCAGTAGAGGACTTTTTAGCATTCCCGAAGACAGCAAAGTATAAAAACGTTAAATATCATGAAATAAGAGAAACACTAGATCATGGCATGCTCGGGTATGTTTGTGGTGAAGTTCTTATCTTCACGACCCAAAACTCATACAGTTTTAAGCGATTTATTGTCAAAACATACCTACATCAAGATGGACGTAATGTCGTTTCTATTCCATTAATCGATAGTGATGAAAAAGAATTTCCAAACGATGAATTTAATATCATTTGGAATAAATACTGCAATAGTTAACAAAACGTAAATATCTAATTCTATTTATTATAAATTTAACTTAAAAGAAAAAATGAAATAGATATAAATTAAATATAGGATTTATATCTAATGTCAATAACTGCACTTCATTTATATGATAGTTGATAACAAATTAGAGTCCCATATTTTCATATGGGCTTTTTATTGGTCAGCTTAACGGTTGAGCAACAACAAGAAGACGAGCCATTAATTTCGGCCTCTTGAATCGGTGGACATTTAACTGAACCATAAGAGCAAAAAACACAACAATCCCCTTTTAATGGCTTCAATAAAACACCACAGTGCTTGCATTCATAAAACCATTGGCATGCATTTGTTGGCATTTCTTCCGCTTCAGATTTCCTACACTCAGGGCACGTGATCACTGATATTAATTCTATCTGTTTATGACTCATTTTAGCTCCATAACATCCGCGTTTTATTTTCATAAGAATAGCCCTTCTTCATTACAAATTCCTTGAGCTAAGAACAGATCAAGCTAAAAACTACTATTCTGATAGTAATTCTAATCTGCTTGATATAAAGTCTTCCCCCTTTTTTCTTTGGTCACTTAATTTTTGGAGATGAGATGTTTATTGGTTTTGATTATGGAACATCCAACTGCGCTGTCGCGATAATGGAAAATGGCGTACCTAAATTGCTGCCTTTAGAAGGTGAGCAGGCTTATATTCCATCGACTCTTTGCGCGCCAACGAGAGAGTCCGTTTCTGAACATTTATTTCGCCATTGCAAGATTTCACCTTCCGATGATATTGGACAACAAATTTTAAGAAGATCAATGGCATTTAACCAAGAAGAAGGTGTTGAGTTAGTACCTGAAGACATTGTATTCGGTCAAGCTGCGTTAGATTTATATTTACGGGATCCTCGTGATGTCTATTACGTCAAATCACCAAAGTCATTTTTAGGGGCTTCTGGTTTACATGAAACACAAATAAGTTTTTTTGAAGATCTTGTCTGCGCCATGATGCGCAATATAAAAGACACCGCCGAAATAAGTACACACAATCCAATTACAGATACCGTTATTGGACGCCCTATTAACTTCCATGGCCGTGGTGGTGAAACAGCCAATCAACAAGCAGAAGCCATTTTATACCGCGCGGCAAAACGTGCAGGTTTTCATAATATTGCTTTTCAATTCGAACCCGTTGCGGCAGGTTTAGAATATGAGTCAACGTTAAATAATGACCAAATAATCTTAGTCGTTGATATCGGTGGCGGAACAACAGATTGCTCATTAATTCAAATGGGGCCAAGTTACCGTGGTTCAGAAGACAGAACCCAATCATTATTAGCTCACAGTGGCCAACGTGTCGGTGGGAATGATCTCGATATCTACCTCGCTTTAAAACAACTTATGCCGCTTTTTGGCATGGAGAGCCAATCATCATCCAGGTTAAAAATGCCATTTTTGCAATTTTGGAATCCCATAGCCATTAATAATGTCGAAGCACAAAAAGAATTTTATTCAAGACCGAACTTATTGGCACTTACGCGTTTAAAGCAAGATGCGAAAGAACCTGAAAAAATTGCGCGCTTGCTCGAAGTCTATAACCAAACATTGGGCTATAGCCTTGTTCGTAAAGCTGAAGAAGCCAAAATTGCCTTATCAAATAGCCCTGAGTATTTGGCTCAAATAGCCTTAATGAATGAAGCGTTAGAAGTGAATATTCAGCAAGATCAGATGGTTGAATCTATTGAATCACCAAAAAGTAAAATGATTGAACTAGTAAAAGAAGCCGTAATTCAAGGTGGCGTACAACCAAATGCTGTTTTTGTCACGGGAGGAAGTGCTCGTTCACCGATACTACACCAAGCTATTGCTCAGGAACTGCCAAATATTCCTATTGTAAAAGGTGACGATTTTGGCTCTGTCACGGCAGGATTAGCACGTTGGGCAGAAACCTGTTTTAAATAAAAAACGATAACTTGCCTAAAATTAATGCCGCATTAAGCGGCATTAATTAGAAACTATTTTTTTACTTTATGGACAATATCAAAGTACTTATCTTTGCTATCTTGTTCAGGGTAAATACGGTAAGTATATTCTTCTGGTGTTACTGTGACGTTTTCAACAACACGGGTAAATAATACTTCACCTTTATCATTTTTCGCCGTTAATGAGCGAGTTTTTCCATTTTCATCAAATGACCAATCCCCTTTCATTTTCGGTTTGCCATCGAAAGTGGTCATATTAAATGTGCCATCAGGGTAATACTCAGCTAAGCCAAAGAAATTAGCGACTTGCTTATCATCAGCACTTACTGCTTTTTTGTCTTGATCCAACGCTTCCGTGGTTGTCCAAACTTTACCGACCATTATTTCTTCATAAGCATTTAATTTATGCTCCGCGCTCTGAGCCTGGCTCACAGCTTGAGTTGTAGCGGCATGAATACCAAATGACATAGTAGATACAACAGCAAATAATGTAGGTACTAATAATTTTTTCATTTTCTTCCTCTCAATTAACGCTAACAACAGAACTTGTTTTATTTAGGTTAACGACATGAGTCTTATTATCAAAATAGTATTACGTTTATTTACATGAAAACATTTTGTTACATACAATATTTAGTTTTTTAATCTAAAAATGACATAAAAAATCCACAATAACAAAACTAAAAAATATTTATTTAAACCTTTTCCTCAAGTAGCTTATTGATTAACCAATAGCCTGCTTTTCCAGGTGGCGTATTTTTAGACCAAACTAAATCAACATCGATTTTTCGTGGCCACAAATCATAATTAAGGCTAACTAACACATCATGGCCAAATTGTTTAACTAACCATGTGGGTAAAATAGTCCAGCCAATACCTTGCTCCGCCATTTCCAATAACAATAAATAGTTAGGTGCTAACCAGTTTTTCTCGCTATTAATAATAATTTGACTACTGCTACTCAAACGTAACTGACGAGTCATCGTTAAATGTTGGTAAGTCACCTTTTTTACTAGCGCTAAAGGATGTGTTTTTAATACATATAATCCGAGCTCACCTTGAATAGGTAACCGTGAATATGAAATATCCGCGGGGTATTCAGTTCTTGATTCTATCATTCCAACATGGGCCTGCTGATTTTGGATCATCTCAATAACCGCATTATTTTCTGCAATTAGAAATTCAAATTCGATATGCGGAAATTGTCTATTGAGTGTTGTGAGAATATGCTCAGCATGAGGTGGCTGATAAATATCCGAAAAAGCACAACTTAATTGTGGCTCAATATCTGGAGATAACTCGACTCTTAATGCTTGCAAGCGCTCATCAGCTGATAATATATCTTCAACCAAGCTCAGCACTTTTTTCCCGGCCAACGTTAACGTCGATTCACGCCCTTGACGGTCAAATAATACAAAGCCCATATCATCCTCAAAACCACTGATTGTGCTACTAATCGTGGACTGACTTTTATTGAGCTTCCTTGCCGCCGCAGAAAATGATTTTAACGATGCCGCTTCTACAAAGGTACGTAATGTTTCAATGGAATAATTCATAAGGTATCGGTTTTATCGATGGCTGCCATTTTGTATATATAGTAAAAATCACCAATAATTGCACCTGTTTTTTTACTAATACATTATTTTGCTATAAGTTTGAGGTTGTTATGAGCAAGCATACAAAAACATTAACTGAACGAGTTTTTCACGCAGTTTCATTCGAAGTCATTGCAATAGCAATAACTGCACCGGTCAGTGCGTGGGTTTTAGGACGCTCAATTTTCCAAATGGGAACAGTGGCTATCGTACTTTCCACACTCGCCATGTTATTAAACCTATTTTATAACATGCTGTTTGACCATTTTTGGCCTTTATCAAAAGGACCAAGATCTACAAAAGTACGTATTGGCCACGCCGTTGGTTTTGAACTTAGTTTCGTTATCTTAGGTGTCCCAATGTTGGCTTTATTATTAAACATGACCCTATGGGATGCCTTTATTTTAGAAGTTGGCTTTTTTACTTTTTTCTTATTTTATACGTATGCATTTAATCTGGTATATGATGTTTTACGCGTACGTTGGTTTGAACATCAAGAAAAACACGCCAAAGCTGCTAATCCTATCGTAAAACGTACTTAATTCGCCCAGTAACACCGGATATCGATATATTCGGTGTTACCTGTGTTTTCTCTTCTATTTCCCCAAACTATCCATCTCTATAATTGCAAAAAAATTCCGTTTATTAATTAATAGATGCGTTTTTTGCATTCAACATTTGCAGAAATGTCAATTTTCCCTTTGCTTTTCATCACTTATATTTAGCGCATTAAAGAAACAAACACTTAAAGTCACAAGCCAATATTAGCTGGCTAAACTGTTTAAAGGTATTTAAATGAAAAAAATATTTATCTCATCAGCATTTTTTTTAATTTTTCACATGAGCGCACAAGCCGATATCCGCGCACATGAAAATGCAATTGTTTCATTAAGCTTTAATGAAAATAACACATCTTATGCAAATGAAGCGGCAATCGCGGCCCATGCAAAGGCCGCAAATTTACCTAAAAGTGGCATCAATGGAGTGGCTAAGCCTTTTTCACAAATGAACATTCATGAAAAAGCCATAACCACATTAAATTCCACTGAAAATAATACGTCGCCCCCTATTTTGCATATTATCGAGTCGCATATTAAAGTAAGCCAACTACCTTCTAATAAAATTTCAGGAGTTAGCAAATCTCTTTCAGACATGGATTCCCATGAAAAAGCAGCTGTTGCATTAAGTTTTACCCACAACAACCAGTCCCCTTCAATGATTTATGCAATGGAACAACACTTAATCCAGAGCCAAACAAAATAAGAAAATTCGTTATTAACGCACTATTTCGATTTATCACACACTAATCATGCTCAAGGCTTAGGAACTATTCTGAGCCTTTTTAGTTACCCCGCATCTCAAAAAACCTATTAGCCGATTAGCCTCACGAAAATTTTGGCACAATCATTTATACTGAATATTGAATTTAATTAATTTTAAAAATAAAACTCATTCCCATTAAACTTAATAATTACAAGCCAACTCACGAATAATAAATTCAATTAGAAACTTATGTTAAAATAATGAAAATATTTTTCATTAGATAAATCACATCATATAAATAAAGATAACTATTTTTTTCGTCCACAGATAAAATATTTCTCTATTTCGCATTCAAGAATTAAAAATAGAGAAACATTTTTCATCTATCAGTTATTATTAACAAAACAATCGTACTCCCCCAACCAAGATTCAATTAAAATCATTTATTATCAATAGATTGGAAACTTAATATTTTTTAATGAAAATTAATTATTATCAATAAGTTACCAACCAATAAAATATTAATTCATTGATATGACGCAACAAATCATCTTAATCAAATAGTAAGATGATTTCCTGAAAACCATATATTTAGTATGGTCATAAAGGTCATCACAATGAAGATAAAAAATAAATTATTAAATAGCCCTATTTCAAGACGTAATGTCGTGAAATCAGGAGCTGCAAGCGGACTATTTGCAGCTGTGGGTGGTTTGTCTCTTCCTTTTAATGCAAAAGCAATGAATGCCTCCTCTTCAACAAACTTCTCTGAGGATAAAGTCGTTTGGAGTTCATGTACTGTAAACTGTGGAAGCCGCTGCTTACTTCGTTTACATGTCAAAGATGACGAAGTGTTTTGGGTTGAGTCTGATAACACGGGTAACGACGAATATGGTAACCATCAAGTACGTGCTTGTTTACGTGGCCGTTCAATTCGCCGTCGTATGAATCACCCTGACAGATTGAAATACCCAATGAAACGAGTGGGTAAAAGAGGTGAGGGTAAATTTACCCGAATTTCATGGGAAGAAGCACTCGATATCGTTGGCGATAGCTTACGTAACACATTGAAAAATTATGGTAATGAGGCTGTACACGTTTTATATGGAACGGGTGTTGATGGTGGCAACATCACCAACTCTAATGTCCCTTATCGCTTAATGAATTCATGTGGTGGTTTTTTAAGTCGCTATGGCAGTTATAGTACCGCTCAAATCCGTGCAGGTATGAACTACCTATATGGTTCTCAGGAAGCCAATAGCCCCGATGACATCGCAAATACTAAACTTGTCGTGATGTTTGGCAACAACCCAGCCGAAACTAGAATGAGTGGCGGCGGAGTTACCTATTATGTCGAGCAAGCTCGTGAGCGCTCAAATGCACGAATGATTGTTATTGATCCTCGTTATAACGACACCGCTGCAGGTCGTGAAGACGAGTGGTTACCAATACGTCCAGGTACTGACGGTGCTTTAGCAGCAGCATTAGCCTATGTCATTATCACAGAAGACATGGTTGACCAGGATTTTGTTGATAAATATTGCGTAGGCTACGATGAAAAAACATTGCCAGCTTCCGCTCCACGTAATGGTCATTATAAAGCCTATATTTTAGGTGATGGTGCTGATGGCATAGCTAAAACACCACAGTGGGCCTCGACTATTACAGGGATCCCCGCTGATAAAATTATTAAACTCGCACGTGAAATTGGGCAAGCCAAACCCGCTTATATCGTTCAAGGTTGGGGGCCTCAGCGCCATTCAAATGGAGAGCAAACTGTACGAGCCATTGCAATGCTCGCCATTATTACAGGTAATGTAGGGATTAGCGGAGGAAATTCAGGTTGCCGTGAAGGCACTTATGATTCAGGCGTTGAATGGTTCCCTATGCTTGATAATCCTGTAAAAACGCAAATTTCGGTGTTTACATGGACCGATGCGATTGAACGTGGAACTGAAATGACCGCCACTCGCGATGGCATTAAAGGAAAAGATAAACTGGATGTACCGATTAAATTCTTATGGTGCTATGCCAGTAATACGTTAATTAACCAACATAGCGAAATTGCACGCACTCATGAAATTTTACAAGATGACAGTAAATGCGAAATGATTGTCGGTATCGACCATTTTATGACCGCATCGGCAAAATATTGCGATATTTTATTGCCTGATTTAATGCCAACTGAACAAGAAGATTTAATTCCGAGTGAATCAGCTGGGAATATGTCCTATATGATTTTAGGGCAACCCGCCACCAGTGCTAAATTTGAGCGCAAACCAATTTATGAAATTTTATCTGAAATTGCAAAACGCTTAGGTCCAGATGTTGAAAAAACCTTTACAGAAGGTCGCACTCAGCATGAATGGGTTAAATACCTCTGCGAAAAAAGCCGCGAACGCTTCCCTGATATGCCAACTTATGAAGAGATGAAAACAGTGGGTATTTTCAAACACAAATGCCCTGATGAACATGTCATTGGTTTTAAAGAATTTCGTGATAACCCACAGGCCAACCCACTGAAAACGCCATCAGGAAAGATCGAGGTCTACTCGGAAGCTCTTGCTGAAATTTCAAAGAATTGGGAGCTATCCCCAGATGATATTATCGACCCATTGCCAATTTATGCCAAAGGGTTTGAAGGGCATCAAGATAAATTAAGCGAGAAATATCCACTCCAAATGACAGGTTTCCACTACAAAGCTAGAACACACTCAAGCTACGGTAATATTGATATTTTAAAACAAGCTTGTCGCCAAGAAATCTGGATTAACCCTATCGATGCTAAAGCTCGGGGCATTGAACAAGGTGATATTGTTAAAGTTTTTAATGACCGAGGGGAAGTGCATATTCCTGCCAAAGTCACACCGCGGATTATGCCTGGCGTAACTGCGATGGGGCAAGGTGCATGGTTAGATGCTGACATGTTTGGTGCAAAAGTCGACCAAGGCGGATGTATTAATGTTCTAACAACGCAGCGCCCATCACCGCTTGCGAAAGGAAATCCGCAACATACTAACTTAGTCGAAATCGCAAAACTGTAAGGAGCCCGATATGTCACAACAATATGGTTTTTATATTGATACACAACGATGTACGGGCTGTAAAACCTGTGAACTCGCTTGTAAAGACTTCAAAAATTTATCAACGGATGTTCACTTTCGCCGTATTTATGAGTATGCCGGTGGGGATTGGACTGAACAAAATGGTGCTTGGCAACAAAACGTTTTTTCCTACTATCTGTCCATCTCTTGTAATCATTGCGATGATCCTGCCTGCGCTAAAGTATGCCCAAGTGGCGCAATGCATAAACTTGAAGATGGTTTTGTTGTTGTCGATGAAAGTGTTTGTATTGGCTGCCGTTATTGCCATATGGCATGTCCATACGGTGCACCTCAATTTGATGCAGAAAAAGGTCACATGACCAAATGTGATGGCTGTTTTGAGCGAGTTGCTGAAGGTAAAAAACCGATTTGCGTTGAATCTTGCCCGTTACGCGCGTTGGATTTTGGCCCTATCGATGAATTGCGAGCAAAATACGGCAACATTAATGAAATTGCCCCTCTTCCACCTGCACATTACACCAAACCGAATATTGTTTTAAACCTTAATAATAATTGTCGCCCCGTTGGTGATACTACGGGCTATCTTGCAAATCCGGAGGAGGTATAAAATGGGTGCTGGCTTACATGAATATCCATTAATACTCTTTACTGTTATCGGACAAACCGTCGCTGGCGCTTTTATTTTAATGGCGCTTGTTTTACAACTTAAACCTTCCGCGCAACAGCATCACCAAATCGTGATGAGTATGTTCGGATTATGGTTATTAATGGGTATCGGCTTTTTATTATCCATGTTACATATGGGTTCACCCTTACGCGCTTTTAATTCGATGATACGTGTAGGACATTCTGCATTAAGTAATGAAATTGTCAGCGGCTCCCTCTTTTTTGCTTTAGGCGGGTTATATTGGCTTATTTCATTTTTCAAAAAAATGCCTCGATCACTTGGTCAAATTTGGTTAATGATCACCATGTTTGCTGCTGCATTTTTTATTTATGCAATTTCTCGCGTTTATCAAATTGAAACAGTACCAACCTGGTTTAATCAATATGGTAGTTTGCAATTTATTTTAACTAGCTTAATAGCAGGCCCTGTATTAGCTGCTTTTTTATTGCGTATTGCCAGCTATGACATTAGTCGGGTACGTTCTTTTGCGCTCATCAGTATTATCGGCATAATAGCTAGCTGTATTTTAGTCACGGCTCAAGGATATGAACTTGGTTCAATTCAAAGCTCTGTGCAAAAAGCCAGTCAACTAGTACCTGACTACGCATCATTAATGGGATGGAGAACTATCTGTTTATTCCTTGGTTTAGCTTTTTGGCTTTATCCTCATATTAAGATGAGAAATCCCTCAATTATCAGCTTATTCATTGCTGTTTTATTTGTAATGTTTGGTGAACTTATTGGTCGGGGTATTTTCTACGGATTACATATGACTGTTGGTATGGCAGTAGTAGGTTAAGTGCTCTTCATGAGGGGGATATCCCCCTCTTCTCGTCGACAAATATCTGATGATTCGTTACGATGGTTAAATCAATATGTTGATATTTCCATAAACAAGTACAATCGAAAACCACCCTTTATTTCATTTGAAACTCAAATGGTTAAAAATTTTTAGTAAAATTAAAAGACGAAGTGAATCAGTATGGAACAAAAACAATTAGATGACATGTCACTGTGCACCCAAACTTTAGGCGCACTCTTTTCCTATGACCCTTCAGACCCTCGAGTTAGCAGACTCATTGAGCTATTTAGCACCAGTGAATGGTTAACCGAGTGGCCTCTCACCGCTCATTATGATTGCCAACGAATTAATCAGTTATTTCAAGGTGATACTAAGCAATCTGAAACGCTAAAAGAGGCCTATGAGCGATTATTTATTGGCCCTAATGCACTCCCTGCTCCGCCTTGGGGTTCTGTTTATCTCGATAAAGAAAATGTTTTATTTGGAATTTCTACCCTTGAGTTAAGAGCTTGGCTACGTAACAACCAAATTAATATTGAATTGAATGCCAATGAACCAGAAGACCATGTTGGCTTATTGTTCTTATTAACAGCGTGGGTTATCCAAAATAAGCCTGAATTGCTAAATGATTTATTGGAAATTCATTTCTTACCTTGGGTATATCGTTATTTGGAAAAAATGCAATTACAAAGCGGTAATAACTTTTATGAAGCTACTGCGTTATTAGCAACAGAAACCTTAAAATACTTGCAGAAAGAAGCTCAATTGACACCGGTGAATAAAGAGCTTTATCTATAGTTTCCATTATTTATTCAATGACAAGCACCCTAAAGAATATTAGGGTGCTTGTTTTTATTATGGATGCTGTTTAGGTATATGGTAAGTATCTACTAAAAACGCAATGATTTGGCTTAAGTCAGAAATATAAGACGTGTTTTTAT
This sequence comes from Providencia sp. PROV197, assembly GCF_028479625.1. Taxonomy (NCBI): domain Bacteria; kingdom Pseudomonadati; phylum Pseudomonadota; class Gammaproteobacteria; order Enterobacterales; family Morganellaceae; genus Providencia; species Providencia sp. PROV197. Next base: position 118,980 of record NZ_JAMPNZ010000015.1, on the reverse strand, counting down.
ACACCCCAGTTTGATAAGAAGACGTTATCCCCTCTGGTAATATTAAAGCAGGTAAAGATTGATTCTCCTCGCCACACATATCCACTAATTCTTCTCGTGGTTTCTCAAAAGGCAGATAACTTACATCAATGAAATTGGATAACCTCGGGTTTTTAGCGAGTATTCCCTCTAGCATTGTGCAGTCTGGGCAAAAAAAAGTGTCATCTTGATAATTTTTATCTGAAAAACCCATATCTAAAAGATACAATTTACATTTCATTGTGATACCCATTTTTGTAAGGAATAAAGATGAAAAATAAGCCTTCTGGTTATAACGTTGATAGTGCGTTATCTAAATCAGCTAATAAGTCACTAATGTCTTCACAGCCAACTGAAAAACGTAGCAACCCATCCGTTACTCCCTGTGCAATGCGTTCCTCTTTAGGAATACAGGCATGGGACATAATCTTAGGATAAGAAATAATTGACTCAATTCCCCCTAAGCTAACAGCGACCAATGGGATACGAATCGCATCTAAAAATAATTTCACATTTTTTTCATTGCCTAAATCAAACGAAACGACCATTCCGCCATTTTTTGATTGCTGCATATGAACCTGGTGATTTGGGTGTGAAACCAAGCCTGGGTAAAACACCTTTTTTACTTTCGAATGCTGGTTAAGATATTCTGCAAGCTTCTGTGCATTTTCACTGGAACGCTCAACACGCATTGCCATTGATTTTAAACCGCGCATGGTCAGCCAACTATCAAATGGTGCAGCAATACTGCCTATAGCAACCGCTGATTTGTGTAACCATTTGGCATATTCGGCATTATTTGTTGCAACGGTTCCTAAAATAACGTCGCTGTGCCCATTAATAAATTTAGTGGCACTATTAATCGAGAAATCAATACCTAACGAAATCACATCCGACAATAACGGCGTCATAAATGTGTTATCACACACAGTGATTAAATTATTCTTTTTTGCCAAACCAATGACCGCATTTAAGTCTGTTACTTGCAGTGTCGGATTCGATGGCGTTTCAATGTAAAATGCCTTAGTATTTTCTTGTATTGCATCTGCATAGTTTTTAGGATCTGTCGCATCAACAAATGTCACTGAAATACCGTAACGAGGTAAAAACTCAGTCATTAACTGAAAAGTGCCACCATAAATACTTTTACAGGCAACAATGTGATCTCCCTGGCTAAACCCTAATAAAACTGCACTAATAGCAGCCATGCCCGATGAAAAAACCTCAGCAAATTGTGCGTTTTCAATTGAGCAAATAGCTTCGCTTAGTGCATCACGGGTTGGGTTTGAAAAACGCGAATAAATATACGCGTAATTTTCTTCAATATTACTTTGCGAGTAAGTTGACGATTGATATAACGGAATAGATGAACTTCCCGTGTACTTATCCGTCATTGGATAACCGTGTATAACTTTAGTATTAATCTTCATAGGTACATCACATCTTTAATATAGTTTTAAATACTTGCCACATTGATTTCAGGATAAGCAAATAAGGCAGGTGAACCGCCAGTATGAATAAATAAAAGCGGCTGACTGCCTTCAATAGTTTCTTTTAATACATTATCAATTAACCCTGCCATGGCTTTGCCAGTATAAACAGGGTCGAGTAAAATCCCTTCTTTTTGTGCTAATAATTCAATTGCTTGTTGCCCCTTGCTATTCGGTGCACCATATGCAGGTGAAAAGTATTGATCCCATAATTGTACATTCGGAAAATCAGCAAGGTTTAATAATTCACTTATTTCATTTTGCAGCTTTTCAACTTTTGGCTGTTGTTGTTCAACCGTACGCGAGACTGTTACGCCAATAACAGGAGTTTGAGGTAAAACGACCTGTAACCCTATAGCTAAACCAGCATGGGTTCCCGCACTACCTGAAGCAACAATCACCGCAGCAAAATCAATATCTTTTGGCTTTTGTTGTGCAATCTCCAAAGCACAACTGACATACCCCAGTGAACCTAGAGCATTCGAACCACCGACAGGTACAACATACGCATTTTCTAACCCTAATGACTCAATTAATGCTTTCATTTGTTCATTAGGGTCACTTAATTCTTCACAAAAATAACAGCGAGTATTAAATAAATCTGTCAGCAGCTTATTGCCATTATTTAAAAATAGGGAATTTCCACTTTGCAGCGGGTTTTCCAATAAAGCCACACACTCTAAACCATACATTGCTGCAATAGCGGCTGTTTGGCGAACATGGTTAGATTGTATAGCGCCTGCAGTGACTAATACTTTAGCTTTTTTCTGTAGTGCATCCGCAATAATAAACTCTAACTTACGCAGTTTATTGCCCCCCATCGCAAGGGGGGTCATATCATCACGTTTAATATAAATTTCTCGACCAAGGTATTCAGATATATTATTCAATTTCACCAATGGCGTTGCGGTATACAATAAATTAATTTTCGCTATTGCTGAAAGCCTTTCTTGTATATTCATTTGAATATTATCCAGATTAATATGTGAAGCCTAAATAGAGGTAGACCATCAGAGCAAATGCAGCTGTCACAGTAGCATAAGGCATTTGTGTTCGGATATGTTCAATATGGTCACAATCTGTTGCCATGGAAGCCACAATCGCATCACTGGAAATTGGGGATGTCATATCGCCGTAAATAGACCCTGCGATAGCTGCACCAATCATATATTCCACTGGCATTCCCACTGAAATACCTAATTGCACACCGATAGGGATCATAATGGCAAACGTTCCCCACGATGTGCCTGTTGCCAATGACATTACAGCACTAATTAAGAAAATAAAACCGATTGAGAATGCAGGGGAAATAACACCAGAAGTCACTTCAGCAATATAAGCCCCAGTATTTAAATCTGAGGAAACTGTCCCCATTAAGAATGCTAATATCATGACTGAGCTGATTTTCACCATGCTAGCGTAACCGATATATAGTTCTTTAAAGAAACTCTCAATATTTAATACGCGACGCGCTAAGAACCAGACAAAAGAAACTAGCGTTCCAAACATGACCCCCCAATAAACAGATGTTGAGCCGCTGCCTTTACTAAAGTCACCATTACCAGTGATATATAAAGCCACTGGGACCATTAATACCGTTGATAAAATTGGGATAAAGAAATTTAAAGATGTATGGCAATTAGGATGTTCAATAATATCTTCATCATCTTGCTCAGTATTTTCCGCGGATAAGATGGTTAACGATTCTTCATGAGCTCGCAATTCTGCTTTTTTCATCGGCCCCCAAGAAAAATTGGAGAAGATATAAAATAAAACCGAAGCTAAAGAAAACCATGCCATGATATTAAATACCATCGAGCTGGCTAAAATTTCAAAAGGTTCACCCGTAATAAAACCTTTTGATATCTGTACGCCAATCACCCCCATCATTGCCGCCCCCCAACCGTTTATCATCGCTGACGAGCACACCGACACACAGGATGTTTGCACGATATAAGACATTTTTTCTGGCGAAACACCATAATTCTTCGCGAGTGTTTTTGTTGACGCACCTGCAATTAACTGGTTAATTGAACTTTCAATAAAAATTAATGACGTAATAATCATTGCCATTAATTGAACTGCTTTTCTATTTTTAATCAACTTGGTTTTATTAGTCAATAATCTAACAAGTGACCTAACACCACCTGTAACCACAACAAGGCGCATAATACCGCCTATCATGACCATAAATAGAATTGTTTTTGTATTTCCAGGTGAGGCAAAAGTATTAATAATTCCATCGAGTGTTCCGTTAACACCTAATAATATATTATGATCATTAATAACGGTAAACCCGACTAATATTCCCAATAATAAAGATAAAATAACTTGGCGTGTAAAAATGGCTAAAAGTATCGTGACCAGTGGAGTGACAATGGTCCAAATTCCATAATCATTCATGGGGTGCTCTCTTATTATATTTTATTGTGATTTTAATTAAGATAATGCTTTTTCTAAATCATTTAATAAGTCGTTAATATCTTCAATACCTACTGATAAACGCAATGTCGTATCGTAAACATGAATACTTTCTCTTTCTTCTTTAGTCATTGAACCATGGGACATGGTCGCTGAATGGTTTACCATACTTTCCACACCACCAAGAGACTCCGCCAATACAAAATAAGTCACCTTAGATAAAAATGTTTTTGTATCCTCAATATCACCTTTTAATTTAATCGTCACAACTGCTCCCCCACTTCGCATTTGTGTTTTACATAGCTGATGTTGTGGGTGTGATGGTAAACCTGGGTAATAAACGTGCTCAATTTTCGGGTGTGTTGCTAGATATTCTGCGACTTTCTGCGCATTACTGCATTGTGCTGACATGCGTAATGCCAATGTTTTTAAGCCGCGTAATGCAAGGTAAGCATCAAAGGGAGAAGCAATTGCACCGAGGGTGGTTTTTAAAAAATCAAGTCGACTGGCAATATCTTCACGTTGTGTAATTACCGCACCACCAATTAAATCAGAATAACCACCGATATATTTACTGGCTGATAACATCACTAAATCGGCACCTAATTCTAATGGTTTTTGGTTCCATGCTGTTGCAAATGTATTATCCACGCAAGTCAAAATATCATGCATTTTTGCCAACGAACAAACCGCTTTAATATCCACTAACTCTAATAACGGATTAGTTGGACTTTCAATCCAAATTAAGCGGGTATTGTCTTTTATGTTAGCTTTGACCTCATCCAGATTATTTAAATCAACATAATCTATTTTGTGACCACAGTTTACGGTTGCAACACGCTCAAATAAGCGGAAAGTTCCACCATAAACGCCCTTCATTGCAATAATATGAGAGTCTTTTGGTAGTAAATTTAGCACTAAACTTGAAGCCGCAACACCTGAAGCAGTCGCTGTTGCGTAGATTCCACCTTCAATTTCCGCTAACAGTGTTTCATAGGCATAACGAGTTGGGTTACTGCAACGGGAATAACAATATTCTCCATGTTCAGTTAAGCTTTGTTGGACAAAAGTACTCGCGGTTGTGATTGCAGGGAAAATCGCATGATTGACAGTATCTTGCTGTTTTCCACCATGAATTAAAACAGTAGCAATATTCTTAGTCATTATTAAAACCCAATCATAGAAAGAGAAAAAAGTGTTTATTTATATTTGTTGCTGAAAGGAATATGCCATAGGGAAATAGAAAAATTTTTCTAAAAATCGATGACTTTATACAAATTTAGAGAAAAATTTTCTAAATTTAAATTAATAATCTTAAAATACAACAAGTTAATCAATAAACATGAAATGAGCGAGCCGTCACAATATCACTATTTAGTTTATCAATACCTACTTCACCTGTAGATAAAATTCATTAACCTATTAAAATTAAAGAATAATTGTATATTAAAAGTTAATTATATTACTAACCAATGTAATCAGGCCTAGTGAAAACCATGATTAGCATCATAGTCCTATCCGAAATTTCACTTACCATCTCTACCGACTTACTCTTTAATGGCGCTATTGTAGAAACTTATTCTCTTTTGCCATCCTAACTATTCTCTCTTACAGATTGCTCAGCTATATCAGCTCATTTATTACCAACCACAAAGTGAAGAACAACAATTACCCTATCAAACCTCTGTAAGGTAGCTAAAAACGTAGCTTCATTTTATGTTTCTAATAATATCGCCAATTAACCAAGTCAGCATTTAGCACATTATTTAAACAAAGTAATACTAATTATTAATCTCAATTTAACCTACGAACAAAAATCACATAATTATACTTATTTAAAATCAAAAGCTATCCACAAAACAAAGTGTTCAATAGTTGTTCGATTCAAATCCTAAAGACCATAAAGTTTATTATGTTTATTAAATTCAAATAAAAATATAAATTTTAATATTGGTTTATTTACACTCTAAATTATACTTTATATAAGCAAATTGAATAAAATCAAACAAAAAAACCATTACTGTAAAACAAAAATCCAAAATATAAAGCTCCTTAATTATTTATAGCGAATGATTAGATTTATTTGATTATTTTGTATTTTTCATTCAATTTCAATGCGTTAAATTAAAATAAAACAAAACTTGTATCCAAATTATTTAGTATGATAGAGTCAAAAAGTACCGACCGCTATCGGTATCCTGCATATTAACCTTTCACATAATAGTGAAGTTATATATCGAATCATCAAATTCGATTTAGTTAATCCGTGTCATAGAAACATAACAGAGACGATAAAAAATGCTTACAATAATTATTGAAAAATTTTAATAAAATAATTAAAACTGAGTACTTTATCAAGTGGTGCATATATTTATTTAATTTAAAGAAAAATGAAATTTCTTACATTGCACTTATTCTTATCTTTATTTTTCGATGTAATACCACATGCAGAACACAATAAAAACAGTCTCATTAACGACAAACACAATATTAGGAATCCATTATGACTAATCATTTTTTAGTGCACGAGCCCGCCATGTTAAAACTACTGGAACAGGTCGTGAATATCGAATCTGGTTCTTATGACAAGGCTGGCGTCGATAACCATGCTGCCGTGTGGTGCGAAAAATACCAAGCAATGGGATTTGAAGTTGAAGTCATTGAAAATGAATCATTAGGCAATAACTACCGTATTTATTACCCATCGGTAAAGGCCGATATCTTAATTTTACTGCACTTAGATACCGTTTTCCCAAAAGGCACTGTCGCAGAACGTCCATTTAGTATCAAAGGTGATAGAGCCTATGGTCCAGGTGTGATCGATATGAAAGGCAGTCATGTCATGGTGTATCAAGTCATGAAGCAACTGTACGACAACCAAGACTCTCGCTATAAAAATATCGAAATTTTACTTAACTGCGACGAAGAAATTGGCTCTATTTCATCCCGCGGTGTGATTGAAAAATGTGCATTAGGCAAGCGTTATGCCTTAGTTATGGAACCTGCACGTGCCAATGGCGCCATTGTTAGTGCACGCCGTGGCGTCGGCACTTATGTACTGAGCATTGAAGGGAAGGCTTCTCACTCGGGTATTGCCCCTGAAGCTGGTATCAGCGCTATTCAAGAGCTATCCCACAAAATCCAAAGCTTACATGCACTCTCTGCCCATGACCAAGGCTTATCCGTTAACGTTGGTCTCATTTCAGGTGGAACCTCAGTCAATACAGTGGCACCCAATGCGAGAGCAGAAATCGATGTACGAATTTCTTCTGAAGAACAAGGCGTAGAAATTGATAAAAAAGTCAGAGAAGTGTGCAGCAAACCGATATTAGATGGCATTAAACTGACGCTAACTGGGGGAATCAATCGCCCGCCAATGGCTAAAACGGATGAAAGTACAGTACTTATCGACATCATCAAGCAAGAAGCGACGAAATTAGATATCGAGTTAGTCGACGTTTCAACAGGCGGCGGCTCAGATGCTTCATTCACAGCAGGTGTCGGCACTGCTACTGTTGATGGCTTAGGCCCAATCGGCGGCTACCAACACAGTGATAAAGAATATTTAGAAATTCCATCATTAACTGAGCGAGCACAGTTATTTTTCAATGTATTACAACGTATTACACAATAAATAATAATCCAACAGGATAATAATATGGCAACAACGTCAACAAATACACCACCACCAGCGAAAAAACGTTCGGAAGGTTTGAACCCTTACGTTTTATTGTTCTTCATTTTAGTCATCGCAGGTATTGCTACTTGGATCGTTCCTGCGGGGCAATATGCATCAGAGACTAAAGTCATCACCATGGTCAAAGATGGCATTGAAACTAAAGTATCTAGCTCTTACACCATACCTGGTAGCTATGAGCGTTTACCTGAGCAACACGGTATTTTACCGGGGCAAATCTTCACGTCTATTGCCGATGGCTTAGTAAAAGCTGCACCAATTATCTTTTTAATTATTTTTACAGGTGGTGCGTTACATCTTCTTGAAGAAACTGGTGCCATAAAAAAGGTACTGAATAATATTTCGCGCAGTAAGAAGCTCAATGATTTTCTGTTAATCACAATTTTCTTTGTGGTGTTTTCTATTTTAGGCACTACTGGCATTGTCGTTAACTCAATCATTGCATTTGTTCCTATCGGCCTGCTAGTCGCAAAATCTGTTGGGATGGACGATAAATTTGGTGCCGCATTGGTCTATGTTGCTGCCTATGCTGGTTTTAATGCCTCAATCATGGCACCGATGACGGTTGGCTTATCACAAGGCTTAGCAGACGTTCCCCTGCTATCTGGCCTTGGTTTTCGAATGGTGATTTATATCGCTTTCGTCATCGCGGGTATCTTATTTTTAACTTTCTATACTAAAAAATGCCGTAAGCAAGGTATGGTTCGCCCAGAGATTGCTGTCGATGACGCTGATCACCAAACCTCAAAAATTTCGGCGCTACATATCATCACTTTGTCATATAGCGCATTCTGCTTAGTCGGCTTTATTTTTGGTGCTGTCGAATGGGGCTGGGGTGAAAAAGAGATGATGGCGATGTTTATCATCTTAGGGGTCGGTGTTGGTGTACTCAACCGTATGTCACCAAATAGCATTGCAACAGGCTTCTTAAAAGGCTGTGCGGGTATGGTTGGCGGTGCATTTATCGTTGGTATGGCACGTGCTATTGCGATTGTATTATCTGATGGCATGATTTTGGACACCATCGTCAATGCGATTATTTCGATGATGGATGGTTTGCCAAAAACCCTTTCTGCACTCTCTATGTTTGCAACTGCAGCGATTATGCACTTCTTTATTTCTTCTGGCTCAGGTGAGGCCGCTGTATTAGTGCCAATCTTTACTCCGATGGGCGACCTACTCGAAATTACCCGCCAAACTACCGTACAAACGGTTCTGTTAGGTGAAGGTGTGGTGAACTGCATTAACCCAACATCGGGGATCTTAATGGCCGTGCTGGCTACAGCGAAAATCCCATATACCACGTGGGTGAAATTTATTTGGCCATTAGTCTTCACATGGATTGCCATTTCTATTGTGGCTCTGGTTTATGCCGTCCTGACCAATTTAGGGCCGATTTAATCCCTAGTTAACAATAGAGAACACTGGCTCAAAGCTTCCTTTATAAGAAAGGAAGCTTTTTATGACTTACCTTTCTATTTTTTCAATAAAACACATCACGTCATTCATCAGTGGGAACAGCTGTTTTTCTATTCCAACAAATAGTGCACTTTTTTGCGTGAAATCAGGATGAGAAATTAGCATAGTCGCTAACACACTGTATTGCGGCATTTCAGTCAAATGTGTATTCCATGGACTGGATTTTAATTTTTGCCAATATACCTTTTGTATTGATGCATTTTGCCCCATCAACCATAATTCTAAACACAATTTACGGTGATTAAGCACAATACCAAAGCGCAGTTTTCGCTGTTTCAAAAATGTATTTACAATAGGAAAATATGAGTAATCTAGGTAACCTGGGGAGATATTTCCATATTCAAAACCACGTTCAGATTGATTTGCAAGATATTGCTTTGCTTGCATCATGGTTTTAATTAAATACTCATAGACAACGTTGAGTTCACTTTCTTGAATTTGTCGTTGATAATGATTGAGCCGCTGCTGCAAATTGTCCATTTAATTATCCTCCAGTCTGGTTTATCTAAAATCTTACCTGAACCCCACCTTTCCTACCTTAATTTGGAATTAAAAACAGACAGCATCATGCAGGGATAGTATCATTGGCGCCATTAGCTCCTTTTTATTATTTGAGATTTTATTGTGACTTCATTTGCTGATCTTAACGCGCTGAGCGCGGAACAACTGTCTAACCTACAAGAGTTAGGTTACCTCAGTATGACCCCGATCCAAGCGGCCGCCCTTCCTGCTATCCTGTCGGGGAAAGATGTTCGTGCGCAAGCCAAAACAGGCAGCGGTAAAACTGCTGCATTCGGTTTGGGGTTATTGCAACGTATTGATGCCAAATTATTTAAAACCCAATCATTGGTTTTGTGCCCTACTCGCGAACTCGCAGAACAAGTCGCCAACGAATTACGCCGCTTAGCCCGTGCAATTCCAAACATTAAAATTCTCACCTTGTGTGGCGGTGTACCTTTTAGCGTGCAGCGCGATTCCCTTGCTCATGCAGCCCATATAATTGTCGCGACGCCAGGCCGCTTACTTGATCACCTAAACCGCGAAACCGTTCAACTTGATGAATTGCAAACGTTAGTGCTGGATGAAGCGGACAGAATGCTAGATATGGGCTTTATGCCTGACATTGAAACCGTAATTAACTACGCACCAATAAGCCGACAAACTTTACTGTTTTCCGCTACTTGGCCAGATGAAATAGCACGCATTAGCCAACAAATTCAGCACGAGCCACAAACAATTGAAATCAATAGTGTTGATGAATTACCTGCGGTTGAGCAGCAATTTTATGAAGTCTCACGCCACGGTAAAATCGAATTATTACAAAAATTATTAAGCCGTGAACAACCCGCTTCTTGCGTCGTTTTTTGTAACACCAAAAAAGATTGCCAAGCGGTGTATGATGCACTAAATGACAGCAAGCAAAGCGTGTTAGTGCTACATGGCGACTTAGAACAACGTGACCGTGACCAAACCTTGGTGCGCTTTGCAAATGGGAGCAGCCGCGTGTTGGTTGCGACCGATGTCGCTTCCCGCGGACTCGATATTAAAGCCCTTGAAATGGTGATTAACTATGAATTATCGTGGGATCCTGAAGTTCATGTGCACCGTATCGGCCGTACTGCTCGTGCAGGTGAAAGCGGTTTAGCCATTAGCCTATGCGCCCCTGAAGAAGCACAACGCGCAAATGCCCTCGAAGAAATGCTGAATATGAAGCTAAACTGGCAACCCGAACCCGCAGGTCTTCGCATTACACCACTTGAAGCCACAATGGTGACGTTATGCCTTGATGGCGGCAAAAAAGCTAAAATGCGCCCTGGTGACATTTTAGGGGCTCTCACTGGAGAGGTCGGCCTTGACGGCGCAGACATTGGTAAAATTGCCATTCACCCAACCCACGCCTATGTGGCAGTAAAGCGCTCCGTGGCTCAGCAAGCGTGGAAACACCTGCAACAAGGTAAAATCAAAGGTAAATCCGTTAAAGCGCGACTCTTAAAATAGCCTTTCTGTTGTGATTTAGCGTCTAAGCTTATTAGGCGCTAAATTTTTCTTTTTATTTCTTATTTAACATCAAGTTTAAACCCATTAATTCACCAAATGATAGTTGACCCTTGAAATTAATCGTTATATAAATCAATTTACATCGAAATACTAGGTTATATAACAATGAAAAAATATCTTATTGGCCTTTTGGCTTTATCTTGCTCATTCGCCAGCTTAGCTGAGCGAGAATTTACCGATCAATTAGGTCGAAAAGTTGTCATTGACGACCAGATTGAACGTGTCGCCGTTCTCCAACACCAAACATTAAATTTACTGGTTCAGTTGGATGCCACCGATAAAATCGTTGGCGTCATGGGGAATTGGCGTGAACAACTTGGGCAAAATTATGAAAGACTTGCTCCTGAATTGGTCAAAGTTCCCAATGTCGGTGACCTCAAAAGTGTTAACCTTGAAAGTTTAGTGCAATTAAAACCTCAAGTGGTATTTGTAACAAACTATGCCCCGCAAGAAATGATCGATAAAATATCCCAAGTGGGCATTCCTGTTGTGGCAATTTCATTGCAAAAAGAAAATAGTGGCAAAGCAAAAAACAATGTCAATCCTGAACTTATCAACGAAGAACAGGCATACAACGAAGGCTTAAAAGAAGGCATTGCGCTGATTGGGGATATCGTCAATAAACCCGACAACGCAAAAGCACTGATTAAAGAAACTTTTGATAGCCGCGACGTTGTAGCTCAACACTTAAAAAATATTCCTGAAAATCAACGTATTCGAGCCTACATGGCGAACCCTGAGCTCACCACTTATGGCTCTGGAAAATACACGGGTTTAATGATGCAACATGCAGGGGCGATGAACGTTGCCGCATCAACCATCAAAGGATACAAACAAGTTTCCTTAGAACAAGTGATTAGCTGGAACCCTGAAGTCATTTTCATTCAAGACCGATACCCAAGCGTAGTGGATGAAATCAACAATGACCCGCGCTGGCAAGTTATTGATGCTGTTAAAAATAAACGCGTCTTTTTAATGCCTGAATATGCGAAAGCATGGGGTTATCCAATGCCTGAAGCTATGGCGTTAGGTGAATTATGGATGGCGAGCAAGCTCTACCCCCAAAAATTTGCTGATGTTGATGTGGATGCAAAAGTGAATAATTGGTATCAAAAATTCTATCGTACTCAATATCAAGGCAACCATTAATGCATATTATGGCAGCGGGCAGTCTACGTGGCGCATTGACTGCCATTTTAACGCATTTTCCGCAAGCGGATGAGCATGCAATCACCTGTGAGTTTGGCCCCGCAGGTCTATTACGGCGAAAAATTGAGGCAGGTACATATTGTGATCTGTTTCTTTCTGCGGATAAAGCACATCCCCTAGTATTAATGCAACAAAATATCGCGTATGCCACTTTGCCCTTTATTACTAACCGCCTAGGAATCACCACAACGAAACTGCTTGCCCAAAAGTACCCAAACTGGCTGCAATTGCTTAGTGCACCAGATATTATCATTGGCACATCTACGCCCCACGATGACCCTTGTGGGGATTATGTTATCCAACTCTACGATAAAATTCGCCTGAATCATCCTCACCTTGCTAATGAGATTCAAGCTCGTACTCGCCACTTAGTCGGTGGGAAAAACTCTCCCGTGATCCCTTCTGGTCAATTAGCTTCCCAATGGTTAATAGAATCTCATCAGGCAGACTTATTTATTGGCTATCATCACTATCAACAAAAAATTGCAAAACTGCCAAACCTCACCACGCTCCCAATTCCAAATCACGATAATATCCAAGCGATTTACACCATGGCATTGATAACAAAAAAATCAGAAATTTTCGCAAATTACCTATTACAGATTGAATCACAACAACTTTTTACTGAATATGGATTTACCTCTCTGCAATAAATCACCTAAGAGCACACATTTCAAATCAATAAATTAAAAATATTGAACAATATACGAAAACGTTTGCTTTTTATTTTGATGGCTATAAAATGCGTCGGATTTTTTTGGCCTGAGAAAAATAACTGGAGACAATCGTGCCTGAAGATAAAAATTATAGCCATGGGCCCGTGCCCATATCCGCGCGAAAAGGCGGACTAGCATTAACCTTTGTGATGCTAGGTTTAACGTTCTTTTCAGCCAGTATGTGGACCGGAGGCGCTCTCGGTACCGGTCTTAATTTTCATGATTTCTTCCTCGCAGTTCTTATTGGTAATCTTCTTCTTGGTATCTACACCGCATTTCTTGGTTTTATCGGTTCAAAAACTGGCTTAACAACTCACCTCCTCGCGCGTTACTCCTTCGGTATTAAAGGCTCATGGCTCCCTTCATTCTTACTTGGCGGCACGCAAGTCGGCTGGTTTGGTGTGGGTGTTGCGATGTTTGCTATCCCTGTTGGTAAAGCCACAGGCTGGGACATTAACTGGTTGATTGGTATTTCAGGCATTTTAATGACCATCACCGTATTTTTCGGTATTTCCGCATTAACCGTCCTTTCTATCGTCGCCGTTCCCGCGATTGCTATATTAGGGAGTTACTCTGTCTACCTCGCGATCACCGATATGGGGGGAATGAGCGCACTACAAGCCGTTGTCCCTGCAAAACCGATTGATTTTAATTTGGCACTTGCCATGGTGGTCGGCTCATTCGTCAGCGCAGGCACCTTAACCGCAGATTTTGTTCGCTTTGGTCGCAAACCGAAAGTCGCCGTTTTAGTCGCACTCGTGGCTTTCTTCCTTGGTAACTCATTAATGTTTATCTTTGGTGCAGCTGGGGCCGCGTCACTCGGAATGGCTGATATCTCAGATGTCATGATTGCCCAAGGTTTGTTATTACCCGCAATTATCGTTTTGGGTTTAAACATTTGGACAACCAATGACAATGCCCTTTACGCTTCAGGTTTAGGCTTCGCCAACATTACTGGGTTATCCAGTAAAGCCTTATCCATTGTGAATGGGTTAGTTGGTACTTTGTGTGCATTATGGCTGTATAACAATTTTGTCGGCTGGCTAACATTCTTATCTGCCGCCATTCCACCGATAGGTGGGATAATCATTGCTGACTACTTGATGTATCGCCATCGTTATGAAACATTCGATCGCAGTAAAATGCGTGATGTGAATGTCAGTGCATTAATCGCTGTTGCAGCGGGTGTCATTGCGGGGCATTGGTTACCTGGAATTGTGCCTGTTAATGCCGTCCTTGGGGGCGCTTTGTGTTACGCTGTACTTAATCCTTTATTAAACCGCCGCCGTGCCACGGATTCGGAGCTAACTCGTGCATAATCAAACTATTAAACATATCCATAATGTCCGCTTACCTGAGCGTAATGGCTTATGGCGCATCGATATCGATAACCAAAAAATCACTGCAATTACCCCGCAAGTGGATAGCGAGATCTTGCCAGAAAGCTTAAATGGTGAAGGTGGGTTAGTTTCGGCTCCTTTTGTTGAGCCGCACATTCATTTAGATACAACCCAAACGGCGGGACAACCTAGCTGGAACCAGTCTGGTACCTTATTCGAAGGGATTGAACGTTGGGCAGAACGCAAAGCGATGCTCACACACGATGATGTGAAAAACCGCGCATGGCAGACCTTGAAATGGCAAATTGCGAATGGAATTCAACATGTTCGTACTCATGTTGATGTGTCTGATCCTACGTTAACGGCACTGAAAGCGATGCTTGAAGTGAAGCAAGAAGTGGCGCCATGGATCGATTTGCAAATTGTCGCCTTTCCACAAGAGGGCATTATGTCTTACCCAAATGGTGAAGAACTCCTTGAAGAAGCTCTACGCCTTGGTGCTGATGTCGTTGGTGCAATTCCTCACTTTGAATTTACCCGTGAATACGGTGTGGAATCACTCCATAAAACCTTTGCTTTAGCTGAAAAGTATGACCGTTTGATTGATGTTCACTGTGATGAAATTGATGACGAGCAATCGCGCTTTGTGGAAACTGTTGCCGCGTTAGCACACGCGAAAGGCATGGGCTCCCGTGTGACTGCGAGCCACACTACAGCGATGCACTCCTATAACGGTGCTTATACATCCCGTTTGTTCCGCTTGTTAAAAATGTCGAAAATCAACTTTGTTGCCAATCCGTTAGTGAACATTCACTTACAAGGCCGATTTGATACCTACCCAAAACGCCGTGGGATCACGCGAGTAAAAGAGATGCTGGCTGCGGATATTAATGTGTGCTTTGGGCATGATGACGTTTTTGACCCGTGGTATCCACTTGGCACAGCCAATATGTTGCAAGTCCTGCATATGGGGTTACATGTTTGCCAATTAATGGGTTATCAGCAAATCAATGATGGATTGAAACTGATTAGTGAATACAGCGCACGTACCTTGAACTTACAAGACTACGGTGTCAGTGAAGGTAAACGCGCAAGTCTGTTAATTTTGCCTGCTGAAAATGGTTTCGATGCGGTGCGCCGTCAAGTGCCAGTGCGTTACTCTATTCGTGATGGACAAATCATTGCCAATACCCAACCTGCGGTAACCCAAATTCACCTCGAAGAAACTGAAACCGTTCGTTACGGATATTCACCACTCGTTTAATCATTGTTGATTAAACTGATTAATAGCGCTCAATAATTTATTGAGCGCTATTTTACCCACTAAGATTATCTGCAAACAAGAATAGCCATCTACACATCTGTAACTATTTAAACTTACTTATAAAAATAGTGTTCATCATTTTGTCACTCACTTAAGTCATACTAAAATATAATGGTATAAGGGCAATATCCCCTTAATTCACCTTGTTTTTTGGTGATAAGTGCCTTTTATGTTATTTAGTTGTAATTTTGATTGAAATTCACACTGAAGGTTTTATATTTTTTAGAGAGTTATCTGAAACTGGATTTGAGCTTTATTTATAGCAACAATAACGCTAATACACTGTCTGCCATACAGTGGTGGTCAATATTCCTGTTTTGCTGTACCGCGAATACGTCACAAATAAAGCTCTCTGAATCCCACTTTGCTAAAAATTGGAGATCAGATGAGTACTGAACATGCTGTTAATCAAAAAACCTCTGTCGACTCTTGGAAGCGCATTGTTAGTGAGTTATTAAGCGAAGCTGGCATTGAAATTAATGGCTCCCAACCTTTCGATATTCGTGTCCATAATGACCAATTTTATAAACATGTCTTACAACAAGGTTCCATTGCACTTGGTGAAAGTTATATGGCGGGTTGGTGGGATTGCGAACGTTTAGATATTTTTTTCCACCATGTACTCCGCCATGGTCTCGATAAAAAACTACCACATAATTTCAGCGATATACTGAAAATTGCGATTGCACGCATCCGTAATTTACAAACACCAAAACGCGCACGCATTGTAGGTGAAGAGCATTACGACCTTGGGAACGACCTATTCTCACGGGTGCTTGACCCTTATATGCAATATTCCTGTGGTTATTGGAAAGGTTTAGATAATACCCCCGAGAACTTGCCGATAGCACAAGAACAAAAATTAAAACTGATTTGCGAAAAACTGCAATTAAAACCAGGAATGCGTTTACTTGATATCGGTTGTGGTTGGGGAGGCCTTGCGGCTTTTGCTGCAAAGCATTTTTCAGTGTCGGTAACGGGTGTAACGATTTCGGCTGAGCAACAGAAATATGCACAAGCGCGATGTGCTGAACTTGATGTGCAAATTATGTTAGAAGATTATCGTAATCTTAATGCCCAATTTGACCGCATTGTTTCCGTTGGCATGTTTGAACATGTCGGCCCCAAAAATTATGCAACGTATTTTGATGTGGTGAAACGAAATTTAAAACCAGATGGGCTATTTTTATTGCACACGATTGGTTCCAATCGAAATAAGGTAAATGTTGACGCATGGATCAATAAATATATATTTCCAAATGGTTGTCTGCCTTCACTGCAAAATATTGGCGAAAGTAGCGAAAACAAATTAGTGATGGAAGATTGGCATAACTTTGGTGCTGACTATGATAAAACGCTTATGGCGTGGTATTCACGTTTCCAATCAGCTTGGCCTGAGCTAGAGCATAATTATACACCGCGCTTTAAACGGATGTTTTCTTATTACTTGAATGCCTGTGCTGGCGCTTTTCGAGCCCGTGATATCCAGTTATGGCAAATTTTATGGAGCCCGCAAGGGGTCGAAGGTGGCTTAAGAGTTGCAAGGTAAACAATGATGCCGTAAAAAGGCGATTAAATCGCCTTTTTCACAACATTTGAAACTTGAATCAAGTCGATTGGTTTTCCAACCATTTCTCAATCACTTGTAACCCATCTTCTATTTCTTTTCTTAATTCAGTGGATTGTAAAGGTTCTTTTTCTAAAAGAACACACGTCGCCATCGCCATTTGTAGGCCTAAACTGGCGCAGCTGCTTTTTAATTGATGAGCCAACTTTTTTATACGTTCAGTATCATTATGTTGATAAGCAGCCTCAATATCAGCCAATAAGGGGAAAGAATGCTGTTTAAAAATAGCTACCCAGTCCTTGATTTTTGGGTAACCCATTAATTGTGCATCATTTTCCAATTGCACTAAATTAACTGACTGTATATTCTCAGGAATAATAGATGGAATTGAAATACATTCCCCACCCGAAATATATTTAGTAATTAATTGATTTAGTGTATCCCTCGGAACAGGCTTTTGAATGATCCCACGGAAAATTTTATGAGTACGTTGTCGCAACGTTTCATCAATCACATGGGCACTAAAACCAATCAGGAGAAGCAACGGATATTGCTCTGATAACTGCTTCGCTAATGTAATCCCATCAATATCTGGCAAGCCAAAATCGACTAGTGCAGCAGTAAAGGAAGGTTGTTGCGAGAGTATTGCCAGCGCTTCTGCCGCTGACCCCGCGACTGTCACTTTCGCCCCACTTGAAATTAGCATTTCACTGCTAATTTTTTGTGTCAACGGGTTATCTTCAATCAGCAATAAACTCACACCATGCATGTTAACAGGTAAATCAGAAGAATTATCAATGGGCTTTAACGCAGGGCAAAGGGGTAATGTTAAACGAAAACAGCTTCCAACACCCAACTCACTATTCACAGTAAGCTCTCCCCCCATGGCCTCAGCCAAGCTTGCACTGATGGTCAACCCAAGACCTGTTCCGCCTCGTTGGCTATCCACTTGCACAAACGGTTTGAAAATATCAGCTAGGCGCGAGCCTTCAATGCCACACCCAGTATCTTCTACCTCAATAAACCAGTATTTACCAAAACGACAACTGCGTAAGGTAATTTGCCCTGCCTGTGTAAAGCGCAGTGCATTGCTCAACAAATTAGTAATAATCTGTCTAATACGTAATGGGTCGCCCTGTAGTGCCACAGGCAAGTCATCCGCAATATCTGCCACCATTGTGATAGCGCGGTTTTTATTGCTCGCATTCATTAAATATAATGTGCTTTCTAGTAGCGGTTTTGGTAGAAAAGGTTCATCGCTGATAGAAACATTCTGCCCGCCTGCTTCAATGGCGGAGTAATCTAAAATATCATTTAAAATAGCCAGTAAAGACTCACCTGAATCTGTGATGGCGTGCAAATCTTCACGATATTGCTTAAGCGGTGGCTTTTCTAATAACAACTGCGCTGTGCCTAAAATACCATATAGCGGTGTGCGAATTTCATGACTCATGGCAGCCAAAAAGGCAGATTTTGCGTGGTTGGCCTTTTCCGCTTCGGCGCGTGCTTTTCGGTGCTCTACCACCAATACCCGTAATTCCGCAGTCCGTGCTTTGACTTGATCGGCGAGCTGTTCACGCTGACTATTCAGCGCATGAACACTTGAGCGAAACGCATCCATCAAACGACCGATGGTGTCTAATTCTTTCACCCCCGCTGTTTCAGGAAATGCGGAATCAATATCCCCCTCAAGTAACCGCTGGAGAGCTTGTGTTTGCTGCGCGAGTGGTTTAGTCACTAGCCGATAAACCACACGCCATAAAATCAAAATAAATGAAAAAAGTGACACAACACTGAGTAACAACAACCAGTTTTGCCCCCGTTCACTGGCTTGCTTGAGTTCGACAAGTGCTGTTTGATTACGTTGTTCAATCGTATCAACCAGTTGGGTAACTTCACTGCTAAAGCGTGCAAATTGGTCAATATTATTTTGCGATAAAATCTGTAAACGCGTGGTGATATCGTTTTCTTGGCGATATAGCGAAATCAACTCCACATAACGGCTAACGATGTCTAATGCATTTCCTACTTGGTGACGAACTGCAGGATCTTCAATGTATTTTTGCCGACGTTGGAGGATTTTCACTGCTTGGTTGAGTTGGTTATCTAACTCCACTGTATTTGGGGTTAATGGCAATGTACTTAAATTTAACACCATCTGTTGAACACGCATCGCACTGAGCCGTAATTCATTCATTTGACTGACATATTCAAGGTCAATATCAATTAAGCGATCAAGTGCCGCCTGCGCTGATGAAGTTCGTTTTTCTTCAATTAAATCATATAAACTAACTTGCGTTGCTCCTGCAGAGGTTGTGGCATTATTTGCCTGCCCATGAGCTAACTGCGCAATTTCCCCTGCCGCTGAAATAATTCGTTGGCGTAGTTGTCTCTGTGTATTACGCAACGTCAGCCGTTGGCCAACAAGCTCCCCCTGTTGGCTTAACGACTTGGCGATCTCTTTTTCTTGCTGTTCAATTGCTGATGTATCAAACCCTTGTTCACGAAGGGTTTTCAATAAGTTCGTAATTTTTAAGCTTTGTGCTGTTAGCATTCGGCCTTGGGCAAGCCAGCTGTTTTCATTATCTGCATTAGTCAAATTTTGTGCTGAAAAAAGCTCCCATGCGCTGGCTTCACTTAATTGGCGCGCCATATTCATGGTTGGAATTAGGGCTTGGGTGTTATCTTGCTCAACCTGACTAACAAAACGGAGGTTATACCAGCCCACTAGGGTACTGATGAACGTCAATGCGGCCATTAAGGCAAAGCCCATCCACAATCGTCGAGTTAGTGATAAATTCACAGTTTACGTACCTAGCGGTTAATAAAGGTTGAGTTCATATTACAAAAGCATTTAGGATAAAGGTTTATGACCAGTGAGGCTATCATGCGCGCATTTATTTTACTGTTCGTCACGTTTTACGCGGCACTCGGTTATGCTGCGGATAAAAACGAGTCGCTATTGCGTTGGCAAGATAATTTGTCTTTCAGTCATCAAAAACACCAAACGCCCCAAACCGACAAAGTTTGGAAGTTATGTGCCCTTTACCCAAGTTTAAAAGATTCTTATTGGTTATCCATCAATTATGGTATGCAAAAAGCAGCCCAGACTTACGGTGTCGATTTAAAAGTTTTGGAAGCGGGCGGTTATAATCAGCTAGCGACTCAGCAAAAACAAATTTCCCAATGCCAACAATGGGGAGCCGACGCGTTGTTGCTAGGCAGTAGCACCACATCATTTCCTAACTTAAGCCAACAAGTAGGTCATTTACCTGTTATTGAAGTGATAAATGCCACTCACAATAACATCATTAAAACTCGCGTGGGTGTACCTTGGTTCCAAATGGGCTATCAACCTGGTCGTTACCTTGTTCAATGGAGCAAAGGCAACCCATTAAAAGTATTACTGATGCCAGGCCCTCGTGATGCAGGTGGCAGTCAAGAAATGGAAGACGGTTTCCAACAAGCTATAGCTAAAAGCAATGTAACTATTCTTGATATTGCCCATGGTGATAACGACCTTGAAATTCAACGTAATTTGTTACATGAAATGCTAGAGCGTCACCCTGATGCCGATGTGGTGGTCGGTACGGCCATTGCCGCAGAGGCTGCGATGGGTGAAAAACGAAACCTTGCAAAACCACTCAATATTGTTTCTTTTTACTTGTCCCACCAAGTCTATCGTGGCTTAAAACGCGGCCGAATTATCATGGCAGCCAGCGACCAAATGGTTTGGCAAGGGGAACTCGTCATTGAACAAGCAATTAATGTGCTCGAAGGCCATGCCGTACCAGATAATATTAGCCCACCCATTTTAGTATTAACCCAGAAAAATGCCGATAGTGAGCACTTACGTTGTTCACTTTCTCCTGGGGGATTTCGCCCTGTTTATCAATATACATCAGCCGCTAAAAAATAACCTTCACCATGCTGAGTAACCAATAAATCCGCCTTTAATTTATGACGCAAACGGCGGATTAGCACATCGACAGTACGCAAATCTGGGTTATCAACGCGGCGTGCTGATAACATACGTAATAACCGCTCACGACTTAGAATTTCCCTTGGATTCGTCACAAAAGCCACTAACATTTCATATTCAGCACGCGTTAATTTTATGGTTTCTTGGTTAAACTCTAACGTGTGCATAGACACATTGAGGCAATAACCTGCAAATTGGTAGCAATTTTCTTGGGAAATAGGTTGCGAGTGCGCTTGGTTTGCTAAGTCAATGCGCCATAAAAGATTTTTCACACGCACGACTAACTCCCGCAATTCCAGCGGCTTCGTCACATAGTCATCCGCTCCCATCTCTAAACCAACAATACGGTCAATTTGGTCGCAGCGCCCTGTCACTAAAATAATCCCTACCGTAAATCGCTCTCGCAGTGCCCTTGTGAGCATCAATCCGTTCTCATCAGGTAAATTAATATCTAATAAAATCAGGTCGACAGGCTGAAGCTCCATAATTTCACGCAGACCCGCACCACTCCCCGTGACCGAAACACGATACCCTTCTTGCTCAAAATAGGCTTGCAACCGTGCCTGAGTCACGGGTTCGTCTTCAACAACCACAATATGATGTGATGCCATCAATTTCTTCTCTTCTGTTCATATCTGTTCATATTTATTCACATCTTGCCGCATGCTGTTCATCCTGACCAGTACCGCTATTCATATTTGCTGAATAAGATCCTCTATATTAAACCATATTATTTTAGGGGATATTATGCGGAAACTCTGGAGAGCGTTATTAAGGCCAAGTGCGCGCTGGTCAATGCTCACACTACTTATCGTCGGTATTGTTGTCGGCGTTGCACTCATCGTTGTTCCTCATGTGGGAATGAAAGTCACCAGTACAACGGAATTCTGCGTTAGCTGTCACAGCATGGAAACCGTTTATGAAGAATATAAACAATCTGTTCATTTCCAAAATGCTTCTGGTGTTCGTGCAGAGTGCCACGATTGTCATATACCAAATGACCTCCCTGGCATGATTAAACGTAAACTCGAAGCGAGCAATGATATTTATCAAACATTTATCGCACATTCGATCGATACCCCAGAAAAATTTGAAGCGAAACGTGCAGAACTTGCAGAACGCGAGTGGGCTCGCATGAAAGAAAATAATTCCGCGACATGCCGTTCCTGCCATGACTACGATTCAATGGATCACGCTAAGCAAAACCCAGAAGCGGCACGCCAAATGCAAATTGCAGCGAAAGATAACCAATCTTGCATCGATTGTCACAAAGGGATTGCCCACCAATTACCCGATATGAGCAGCGGTTTTCGTAAACAGTTCGATGAATTACGTTCCAAAGCAAATGACGATGGCAATACATTATATTCCCTTGATATCAAACCGCTTTATGCTCAAAAAGGCGATAAAGACCCAGCAGGCTCACTGTTACCAGCATCTGAAGTGAAAGTGTTAAAACGCGATGGTGATTGGCTACAAGTCGAAATTACGGGTTGGACAGAAACCGATGGCCGCCGCCGTGTACTTTCTGAGTTACCAGGCAAACGTATTTTCGTTGCGTCCATTCGTGGTGATGTTCAAGAAAATGTAAAAACCCTCGAAAGCACGACCGTTGAAGCCACTGATACCTCGTGGAGCAAATTGCAAGCCACTGCGTGGATGCAGCAAGGGGATATGGTCAACGATATCAAACCAATTTGGGCTTATGCAGACTCCCTGTACAACGGTTCATGCAACCAGTGCCACGGTGCACCTGACATCGCCCACTTCGACGCCAACGGCTGGATAGGCACCCTAAATGGCATGATTGGCTTTACCAGTTTAGATAAGCGCGAAGAACGTACCTTATTGAAATACCTGCAAATGAATGCATCTGATACAGGTGGTGCTGCACATGGTGACAACGGAGAAAAATAATGAAAAATAATCCGACATTTCAAGCTTCTCGTCGACGCTTTCTTGCCCAACTAGGCGGGCTAACGGTGGCAGGGATGCTAGGTCCTTCATTACTAACCCCACGAAAAGCCAGTGCAGCAACGGCAGCAGAACAAACCGCTGTTGTACAAGAAGGCATTTTAACGGGATCGCACTGGGGTGCGATTCGCGCCACCGTTGTTGATGGTCGATTTATCGAAGCGAAAGCATTTGAGCGCGATAAATTTCCATCCAAAATGATCGCTGGTTTACCTGACCACGTACATGGCACTGCACGCATTCGCTACCCAATGGTGCGGGTTGATTGGCTACGCAAGCGCCATTTAAGTGATACCACCCAACGGGGCGATAACCGATTTGTGCGTGTTTCGTGGGATGAAGCCCTAGATTTATTCTATCAAGAGCTTGAACGCATTCAGACAACTTATGGTCCAAGCGGGTTATTAACCGCAAGTGGCTGGCAATCAACGGGGATGTTCCATAATGCTTCTGGGATGCTTGCCCGCGCTATCGCCCTGCACGGTAACAGCGTCAGCACGGGTGGCGACTACTCCACGGGAGCTGCGCAGGTTATTTTACCTCGCGTAGTGGGTTCGATGGAGGTCTATGAGCAACAAACTTCTTGGCCACTGGTATTAGAAAACAGTAAAACCATCGTGTTATGGGGCTCTGATCTCATTAAAAACCAACAAGCTAACTGGTGGTGCCCAGACCACGACGTATACGCTTATTACGAGCAGCTAAAAGAAAAAGTAGCAAGTGGTGAGATAAAAGTAATTAGTGTCGACCCAATCATTACCTCTACTCATGATTATCTTGGACGCGACAATGTTCAACACATCGCCATCAATCCACAAGCCGATGTACCTTTACAACTCGCTTTAGCCCACACGCTATACACGGAAAATTTACACGATAAAAACTTCCTTAAAGATTACTGTGTTGGTTTTGAGCAATTCTTACCCTATTTACTGGGGGAAAAAGATGGGCAAGCCAAAGATGCAGAATGGGCAGCTAAAATTTGTGGTATTGATACTGAAACAATCCGCACACTTGCACGCCAAATGGCGGCAAACCGCACGCAAATTATTGCGGGTTGGTGTGTGCAGCGCATGCAGCATGGCGAACAATGGTCGTGGATGATTGTTGTGCTCGCCGCGATGTTAGGCCAAATTGGTTTACCTGGAGGTGGGTTTGGTTTCGGCTGGCACTATAACGGTGCAGGCACACCAAGCCGCCAAGGAATTATTTTAAGTGGCTTTTCTGGCTCAACCAATGTACCACCTATCCACGATAGCAACGATTACAAGGGCTATAGTAGCACTATTCCTATCGCGCGTTTTATCGATGCGATTCTAGAGCCGGGTAAAACCATTAATTGGAACGGTAAATCCGTCAAACTACCGCCATTAAAAATGTGCGTGTTTGCGGGTACTAACCCGTTCCATCGCCACCAGCAAATTAACCGTATTATTGAGGGGTGGCGTAAGCTTGAAACGGTGGTTTCGATTGATAACCAATGGACATCTACCTGCCGTTTTGCCGATATTGTCTTGCCTGCCACAACGCAATTTGAACGTAATGACCTCGACCAATACGGTAACCACTCTAATCGCGGCATTATTGCGATGAAACAGTTAGTTGAGCCGCAATTTGAATCGCGTAACGATTTTGATATTTTCCGTGACTTATGCCGCCGTTTTGGGCGTGAAGACGCATTCACCGAAGGCTTAGACCAAATGGGCTGGCTCAAACGGATTTGGCAAGAAGGCAGCCAGCAAGGAAAAGGCCGCGGTATTCATTTACCCACATTTGATGCATTCTGGGAAAAAGACGGATATGTGGAATTTGAACATCCACAAATGTTTGTTCGCCATCAAGCCTTTAGGGAAGATCCAGATTTAGAACCATTGGGCACACCAAGCGGCTTGATAGAGATTTACTCGAAAACCATCGCAGACATGCAGTACGATGACTGCCAAGGCCACCCAATGTGGTTTGAAAAAGTTGAGCGCTCCCACGGTGGCCCAGGCTCTAAACAATGGCCTTTGCATTTACAGTCTGCTCACCCTGATTTTCGCTTACACTCACAATTATGTGAGTCCCCAGCATTACGTCAATATTATTCTGTCAGTGGCAAAGAGCCCGTATTTATCAGCCCTCAAGATGCCAAAGCTCGTGGAATTCATAACGGTGATGTGGTTCGGGTCTTTAATGACCGCGGGCAAGTTTTGGCTGGTGCTGTGGTTTCTGACTTGTATGCGCAAGGTGTTGCCCGTATTCACGAAGGTGCCTGGTATGATCCTACCAAAGGCGGTGAAATCAATGCACTTTGTAAATATGGCAACCCTAACGTATTAACGTTAGATATTGGTACATCACAACTCGCCCAGGCCACCAGCGCACATACCACCTTAGTGGAGATCGAGAAATTCACAGGGCAATTAGATAGCGTTAGTGCATTTGATGGGCCAATTGAAATGGTAGCACAATGTGAATATGTGCCTGCATCACAGGTGAACAAATGACCAAGAACAGCGTGTTAACCGGGGAACAGATAGCCTGTATTTATGCATGGCTAGCACAACTATTCTCACGTGAATTAGATAGCGCCCAATTGGCACAGCTTCAGTCCACCGATAGGGTGGACTGGTTTACCATTATCGAGCAAGAACCGAGATTAATTGCACCAACGCATGAATTACAGATAAAAATCGATGCCCTTACGCATCGACCTGACGCCCAATTAGAACTGGCTGCGGATTTTTGTAGCCTATTTTTAATGTCAGATAAACAATCTGCCTTACCTTATGCCTCGGTTTACCCAAGTAATGCGCCAAATAACGTACAAATTGCGAGTTTGTTATTCGAAGCAGGAATGGAAACCAGTGATGTATTTAATGAACCGTCAGACCATCTTTCCATCTTTTTGGAATTACTCAGTCACCTGCATTTTTCACTCAGTGAACCCCATATCGATCACGAAAAAATCAGGCAATTACGCCAACAAACCTTATCGTGCTTATTACAGTGGTTACCTACATTTAGTCACAATTGCCAACGTTATGATGAATTCGGTTTTTATGGTGCCTTGAGTCAATTATTACTCACATTAGTTCAGTTAGACGAACAAAATCAATAACGTTGTGACTCATAACTATTGGGTTGCGTGTGTTTACACGCGACCCAATTTAAAACAACCTAAATCCGAGCTTGAATTAAACTTGATTCGATTAAGTTTTCAAAGCGTGTTTGCTGACCCGTTGGTAAAACATGGCATAGCGTTTCTTTCCGCTTTTGTTGATCAAATAGTGATTCAATCAGCCAACCGACAAGGTATTGGGCGTGAATTGATGTCTATGACAAATACGATCATCGGCAATTGCTACCAACTTGGCTTGCTGTCGGCCTCTGACGAAGGGTTCCATCTGTATCAATCCCTTGGTTGGAAAGTGTGGAAAGGTACCTTGTTTGAATTATGCCAAGGCGCCTACATCCGCTCTGAAGGCGAAGAAGGCGGCGTGATGGGCTGGTCTAGAGATAATTCTGTTGAGTTTACTGAATCCCTGTACTGCGACTTTCGCGGTGGCGATCAATGGTAACAGGCTGATAACGATAATCTAGCCTTATTTACTGATAGTCAGGTTTGGCTGAATAAGGCTATAGATTTGATTTTTCAATTCTGTTTGACTCGCAAGTTGGTAAACCTGCGCAGCAACATCTGCACGCATCACTAATCCATGCGCTTCAACAGTTTGCTGCAAAATGGACTTTCCTGTCGCATCCCCATGAAGTAACCCGCCTGGTCGCACAATCGCAAAATCAAGGGAACTGGTTTGTAACCATGATTCAGCCAGTGATTTTTCCCTTACGGCGTGTCCGAAAGCAGCTCTTGCCCGTAAAGAAAGATATTGCCATGAATCCCCGCATCCCAAAGATGTCACCAATACCATACGGGAGATCCCTTCTTGTTCCGCACAGTCAATCACTGTACGGTTCGCTAAATAATCTTGTGAGCCTCCCATGGTGGAAATCACCGTTGCATTGGTACCCGCCGCTTGGCATGCTGCGGTCACGATGGCCTTATCGCAAGCATCCCCCACAAATACGTTCACACCCTGTAATGACAACTTTTCCGCAGCTTCAGTATTGCGTACCACTGCCACCACTTGCTGCTGATTTGTAATCGCCAGTTGGGCTATCATGTTCCCAACCCCTTTCCCACCTGCCCCAAAAAGTAGCCACTGCGCCATACATTCACCTCTGTTATTCACTGAAATTACCCACCACGCTACCAAACTAATTGAGATATAAATACCATTCATTTTGAAAATACCATCAACCAAGCTCACGTTTATTCCCTTTTTCTATCCAATAATATCCTCAAAATACGCTCGGGGCTTAAGTTCGCGATGATAATGGCAATGCTGTTATCAATGATGGTGGGGGAACGATGATGAAGTTTGTGATGAAACTGGCGCAAGGAAGCACAGTCAGTTAGGGCTTTTAATACTTAAGCGCTTTTAGCCCTTGATGATCACAGGGCTGAGAGTTGATGACTTATCGTTGAGTTTATTGAGCAAGTAATTCCAATAATGTTTGTTCCAAAACAGGCAAAGCAGCGCCATAAATGCGAGAGTTGCGGTTAATTTGGCTCATTGAAAGCTCTGGAAGAGTTTGTCCAAAAAATGCATTTTGCTGCTGAAAGTTTTCACAAAAAGTCGCCCAAACTTGTGGATTTTTCACAAATGGGCCTGAAACAATGAGGCGTGAAGGAAAAAACACCCGACATATATTTGATGCTGCATTCACCATATGAATAATTGCTTGCTGCATGACGGGGTTACTGGCTAAATCACAGCTTGCTAATATTTCAGCGATATTTTCCTCGTCATCATGTGCCTTGAATTTATTTCCAAGTACATCAGGCCCGATGGACCATAACGCGGCCACCGTTTCTAAACATCCCACTTGCCCACATTGGCAAGGTTTTATTTGCTGGGGAATATGCCAATGGCCTATCTCGCCAAACCCGTGCCCACCTACGTTAATCTGGTTATCTGCTGTACTAAATGCAACACCAACGCCATATCCCCAATGAAGTAATAAAGTACTTCTATTGCGTTCAAGAACATGAAGCATCAGTTCATCATCCAGCGTACGCGACAAAACGACTCGATAATTCTCTGGAAACAATTTTTTGATATTCAGGTTATTCATTCGAGGCCATCGGGAAGCATGTATCCAATGGTAAGTTTGGCTATCGAAAATTCCCCCTAGAGAAAACACGCACCCAGCCACTTCGGCTGATTTCGGGATCTTTACCATAATTTTTTTATGGAGCTGGCTAAACTTATCGGCCAATGCCTGATTATCGCAATCTGGGGATGCCTCGAGTTGCTCATGAGCAATAACATTTGACACTAAATTGATAGCAAAAACGTGCAACGACAAGCTAATCACTTGAAAAACTAATGTAATTAACCGGTTAGGGTTAACAACTAAAACCATTGATGGCCTTCCCCGACCTGAATTTTGGCTAATGGTCTCAGTTAATAAGCGGCTATCAAGAAGTTGTGCAACATATTCAGACACTGTTGTCGAGCGAATATTCAACAACTTCACGGCTTCGCGGCGAGTTGTGATTTGCCCATTTAAAATAGCAAAAAATATACGCTCTTTATCGTGGGTTATGGGTTGCGTTATCGGTAGGTGAGAAAGAAAACCTGTCGTTTGTTTAAGTATCATAATAGTGAGATATAAAGCTGTTTAATCAATAGCTTACCCTAAAAACAATTGTCTTAAACGACTGGGAAAATACGCTATTTATCGGCAGCCTAGCCCTTATATGTGCGGAAAAATGGTGAATCACTATCGACAAAGTATGCCTTAAGGAATAGCAGTCAATCAATCCCTATCCACAAAAGAAAATACAAACAAAACATTAGAGAAGCGCAAGAGGCAAGAAGAAGGTTTAGGTATAAACACTTATTGCACCTATAAGTAGCCAGAGCAAACCTTTAGCTCTAGCTACTGAGTTATTAACACATTCTATAGCTTATTATTTTAAAATACATATTCGCGCGCGATATCTTCTCCTAATACACAACTGACGACATTCATGTTTTCATCCCATTTCACCGCAGATATTTGAGGGACTATCCCATGGAAGTCGAACGCTGATTGCAAATAGCGTAATGGGTTCATCCTCGCCATCATGATTGCCTCATCAAATTTAGCCATTTTATGTGTCACAACATTACGAATGGCTTGATCTAACGTTAAACTAGACCCTGCTAAATTGACCTCTCCTGGTACCCGTACTGTGCCATCAGCCGCCCGCTCAATCGACATTGTTGCAAATTGGTAGACCCCAGCTTGATGACATCCCGCTGCGCTGACGGCATCAGTAACCAGTATTGACCTTGCTACCGTCTTTGTTCGCAATAAATTTTTTAACGCAGGAAATGGAATATGGATCCCATCTGCGATAAAACTTGCGCCAATCGCATCGCAACTTAATTGAGCTTGCAGCGTATTTTCCAATTTATGCAAATGTTGAGGGATCCCATTACCTAAATGGGTACTCATGCAAACCCCTGCGCTGGCTGCCGCTTCCATTTGGTTAAAGCTAACATTCGAGTGGCCCACTGCAATACATTTACCTTCCGCGACTAACTGCTTTGTAAATTGAAAATCGTCATCAAACTCAGGTGCATAAGTGATCAATAAGATTGGCTTAGTGATTTCCTGCTCTAACCGACTTATCAAGTGCACATCAGGTTTAATAATTTCATTAGGTGGATGACATCCTGCATAGCCTATTGCTGAATTAATAAAAGGGCCTTCTAAATGATAGCCAGGCACCATCCATGGCCCTAAGCGACTTGTGGATACCGCCTTATCAAGCGCTCGAAAGCGCTTTATCAAAGATGATTCCGATGCTGTTATTAATGTTGGCAAACAGAGTGTGACGCCTGTTTTTAACATCGCCTCTAACGCATGATCCAATGCCTCTGCGGTGATTTTTTCGTCATTAAAATCAACACCCGCAAAACCATTGACTTGAATATCAAATAAGCCACCCGTCATTTTCATAATTTGTTCCTTCAATACTTTTCCTTAATCAACCTTTGATAACAATGACGCAGAATCTTTATCTAAAAATATTTGGCATTGGGCATGATTTTGAACAATAGATGCAGGCACACGAGGAGTGATTTCTCCTTCAAGTGTGTTTTTCACCGCCCTCGCTTTTCGTAAATCAGGAATACTCAGTATTAATGATTTTGAACGCATGATCTGTGGAATACTCATCGAGATAGCCTGTTTAGGCACCTCATCTAAACTCGCGAACCATTTTTCACCCAGTTGTTGTCGTCTACAATCTTCATCAAGATTAACAACAAGATATGCAGAGGTAGCATGAAAATCAGCGGGTGGATCATTAAATGCTAAGTGCGCATTTTCACCAATACCAGCAAAACAGACATCAATTTCATACTGCGAGATAATCTCGTTAAGCCGTTGAATTTCCTTTCCAATATCATCAGCAGAACCATTCACACCAATAAATTGGTGTAGCGTGGGTAATTTATCCACTAAACGTTCTTGCAAATAACGGCGAAAACTCGCTGGATGAGTCTCATCAAGGCCAATGTATTCATCTAGGTGAAAAATAGTCACCCTTGACCAATCAATATCTTCTTTGATTAAGCAATCCAACATCTCAAACTGACTGGCACCAGTGGCAACAATAATGGCAATTTCGCTTTTTTCGCGCATTGCTTGTTTAATGGCCTGCACTCCAGCTTTACTGGCTTTTTCACCTAGTGCATGTTTCGTGTCGGAAATAGTAATATTCATACGAACCTCATATTTAAATATTGATACGACCACAAATGGCCTTATTGATACTGTTTTAAATTTTTCGCCATTTGCACTGCGGCTAACGTCAGTACACAACAGAAAATCAGGTAATAAACAACATAGGTGGGTTTGCCATCACCAACGGTAACAAGGGCGGTCGCAATGACGGGAGTTGATCCTGCGAAAATCACACTGTTTAATTCTCGTGAAAGTGCAATACCTGAATAACGATATTGTGTTGGGAATAAATTGGCTAGGAATGCACCTTGTGCACCTGACGTAGCACCATGTCCAATACCATACGCAATACACATACCGAGCGTTGCTAGTACTAAACTGCCACTCCCCAAAAACCAGAATAAAGGAAAGGCAAAAGCACCTAAGAAAATAGCGCCGAAAGAGAAAATGGTCGTAGTTCCGTATTTATCCGTTAAACGTCCCATGACAGGAGTCATTATTGTATTCACCAGCACAGCAACCATTAACGCCATCAATCCATCTGATTTTTCCATTCCTAATGTATTGGTCAGATAGCTAATACTAAACACACTAAGAACATAACCATTTGCTTGGTGCCCCGCTAAACTGAAGAAGCCACACAATAAATTTTTTCGGCTATGTATAAAAAGCTCTTTAATTGGGATCTTTTGCTCTTTTTTCTCTTTCTCCGCTTTTTCAACGGATTTAACGTATTCAGGTGTTTCATCTAATTGCTTACGGATATAAATCGCAACAATAAATAAAACGATGGATAACAAGAAAGGTATCCGCCATCCCCAACTCATAAAAGCTTCATCGGGTAGCTGCGTCACGGCAAAAAATGCGGCTGTGGAGAGCAAAATTGCAATCCCCGTAGAAGCATTAATTAGCGATGTATAGAAGCCCCGCTGCTTCATGGGGACATATTCCGCCACAAAGGTTTGCGCACCTGCTAATTCAGCCCCTGATCCAAACCCTTGCATTAACCGAATAATAACCAGAGCAATCGTTGCCCAAATGCCGATATGGTAATACGTGGGTAATAACCCAAGCGCTAATGTCGCAATCCCCATTAAGACGATTGCAAAAATGAGTGCTGGTTTTCGCCCATAGCGGTCACCAATATGGGCAATGATCACACCACCGAGTGGTCGTGAAATAAAACCGACGGCAAAAGTTAAAAATGCAGCCAGCGTTGCAATTGTTGGTGATAAGTTTGGAAAATAAAGTTTGTTAATCACCAATCCTGCTGCTGCGCCATAGAGTGAATAGTCATACCATTCAATTACGGTGCCTGACACGCTTGCCATCATCACTTTTCTAATCGTTTTTTTATCTGCCGCGGGCTTATCAACCGCGGTATCTGTGGCTAATTGTTCTGAAATAGTGTCACTCATACTGCCCCCTACATTTTAGGAATACATTATTTGAGGTATGTTTTGTTCAAACAAAACGGACAAAAAGCGCGCACCATTGAAACTAACACTGAGACAATTATTTTAGAACATAATTGTTCTTAATTTATTTAAAAATGAGATCGAAATCAAATTTAATCGATAAAGCAGTGCTGTCATTTGAATAATTCAATTTTTCCTTCTACTCAATCATCGAATTACCAACTTTAAAAATAAATAAAAACACATATAAATCAATAAATTAAAATCATAACCAAATTATTCTTTAATAAATATTTTAACGTTGTACACTTTTATTATTCATGACACTTTTTCTATTTTTATCTACAATTTAAAACAAAATTGTTTTTAACATCCAAAATAGTAAAGTGTGCGTAGCGCATATTCTTTTTATGATAGGGAGTGATAATGGATAACAACAGGCATCAGTTAGTTCCTCGAATAGTACACCTTGGTTTCGGGGCATTTCATCGTGCTCATCAAGCACTTTATACACATCTATTAATTGAACAATCTCAATCTGATTGGGGATATTGCGAAATAAACTTAATGTCGGCGCGCGGGGCAGAACTTATCCGTCAGCTAAATAAACGCCACTGTACTTACGTACTATTAGAAAAAGATGAAGAAAGAACCACGCTAACACGGATTAATTCAGTAAAAGAAGCGATGCACCCACGTATTGATGGGGTACATGCCGTGATTGAAAAAATGGCAGCGCCTGAGACTGCGATTATCTCTTTGACAATAACAGAAAAAGGCTATTGCACTGATCCTTCAACGAATAAACTCAATTTATCACATCCTGCAATACGCCACGATATCGCCTATCCTGAAACGCCAGAGTCTGTTTTAGGTTATATCCTTGCCGCTCTCAAAATACGCTTTCAACAAAATCTTCCCCCTGTGACCATACTTTCTTGCGACAATATTAGAAATAATGGTGAGGTTGCACGAAATGCTATTTTAAGTTTGGCTGCACAACAAGATAGTGAATTAGCATTGTGGATTAAGCGAAATATCACATTTCCAAGCACGATGGTGGATAGAATAGTCCCTGCGATGACCGAAGATTCTTTTGCTGAAATCAAGCAATTAACAGGTGAAGATGATCCTTGTGCGGTTATCAGTGAGCCATTTCGGCAATGGGTTATTGAAGATTGCTTTGCGAACGGCCGACCTGATTGGCACTATGTGGGAGCGCAATTTGTTAAGGATGTGGCACCTTATGAAATGATGAAGCTAAGAATGTTAAATGGCAGCCATTCATTCCTGGCTTATTTAGGCTATTTAGGCGGTTATGAGTTTATATCAGATGCCATGCAAAATCAGGATTACTACCAAATCGTACAACGCATAATGCTAGCCGAACAAAAACCGACTCTCAGCTTGCCTGATAATATTGATCTTAACCAATATGCCCAACAGTTATTAACTCGCTTTGCTAATCGAGCAATTAAACATAAAACAGCACAGATAGCCGTTGATGGTAGCCAAAAACTACCTCAGCGCCTACTCGACTCTATACTTTGGCACCAGAAAAAGGGGTCAGACTACCCATTACTTGCTTTAGGCGTTGCCGCCTGGATGAGATATGTCAGTGGTATCAATGAGGACGGAGAACCTATTCCCATCAAAGACCCACTTAGCGACGAGTTTTCGAAGATTTATCAACACCATGGTACATCTTTAGAAGCCGTTGATGCCCTATTAAAAATTGATGCAATATTTAGCCCAGAAATATCACAACACAATGATATTGTTAATAAAATAAAAACCGCATACCAACAATTGTTGACACTTGGAGCACGACAGACTGTCAAATATTACTTAACAAAAATCGATTAATAATATTGAAATTCCACTCGGGTTAAGTCGCTCACTCTAGCCCGAGACACTTTGGTCTTATGATGCAGACCTACCTTCAAATTACTCCCCCATTATTGCTTTTCAATTAACAAATGTTCAATTTTGAGATCTTGATCAAAAACCCCTACCAATGTAGGTATATTTTAAATTATCAAATTTATTTGAAAAAAATGAATAAAATCAATGCTAGATAATTATCCCTTAAATAATATTTAATCCAGATTAAAATAGAAACAAAAGAACAAAAAATTAATTATTAACGCTATTTAAAATTCAATTTTCATCATTATATAAATAAATTTAAATTAGCCATTTTTTCAGAGTGAATAGAAAAACAAGAGCAAAATCACATTCTCCTATAAATTAACGGTTTTTACTAAAATTCAGCAAGCAATCAAAAACACTTATGAAACAACATGTTAAAAATTTAACACAATTTTATATCTCGATGAAAAATAAAAGAATATTACCAAAAACACAATTGAGAATAATTCTCTTTATTTTAATTTATTAATAAATATTAATTTATGATTTTTAACCATGCCTTTTAGGCATGCCTGAGACTTTTTCGGAATATTGTCAGGAAAATAGTTTCGTGGATAGTATGAATACGCAAATAATGCTTTTTATTATAAATATATACGAATTACTCTTAAAAACATTTCCAATGAAAGGTAACACTATGGGTATATTAAAAGATAGTAAGTTGCTTTTGGTTAGCTTACTTATCATTCTTCTTTCAGAAGCAATAGGGCAAATTAAAATCAGTCTCGTGATGGTTTTTCCAATGCTTTATTCCATGTTGATGGGTGGTATTGTCAGTTTCCCAAAATTCAAAATTCTTAATGAACAAAACATGGCACGTGCTAGCTCAATTATGAGTGTCGCGTTAGTTATCTTAATTGCAAAATTAAGCACCTCTGTTGGTGCATCTTGGGAAAAAATTATTCAGGCAGGTGGCGCGCTGATCCTTCAGGAAGTTGGCCACTTTATCGGTACTATTCTGCTCGGTTTACCGCTCGCCATTATGTTAGGTATGGGACGTGAAGCCGTCGGAGCAACCTATTCGATAGGTCGCGAACCAAACATCGCCATCATCGAAGCGAAATACGGTTTAAGTTCGCCAGAAGGCCGCGGCGTCATGGCAATGTACATTTGCGGTACATTATATGGTGCAGTTTGGATGGGGATTATTGCCAGTGTTATTGCAGGACTCGATATTATGAGCCCACTTGCATTAGCCATGGGCGCTGGTGTTGGTAGTGGTTCGATGTTAGCTGCATCTGTTGCACCGCTACTCGAACTTTACCCTCAACATGCAGCGGATATCCAAGCATTTTCATCATCCGCAAACTTGATGTCTTCCGTTTTAGGTCTGTACATCTACATTTTCTTCTCCTTACCTTTTGCCTCTTTCTTGTACAACAAACTGAAAAGAAAACGTGCAATGGCATCAGCGGATACAGAATAAGGATACGAAATCATGAAAAAGATGGCAGAAATTGCAATAATCATCGTATTAGTTATCATCTTCACTTCATTGGGTGATGCACTGGGCGGTTCAATCTATGGCCGGGGTAGTTTTGGCGCAGTCTTTAGCGACTCGCTAATCGCGATGGCGCTTTTAGGTGGTATGTCATTTGTGGCGTACTTAATCGCACAAATCCCACCATTAGGTAAATTACCCGTTATTTTCTGGGTATCCCTCATTGCTGCGGGTCTGTGTTCACCATTATTCCCTTACGATAAAGAAATGATCGCAATGACAGGCAAAATTTCACTTGCTGTTATTAGTACCACGGTACTGGCATTTGCAGGTCTTTCACTCGGTAAAGATATCGAAAAATTTAAAGCCATCTCTTGGCGGATTATTCCAGTTTCACTGGCGGTATTCACGGGAACATTCTTATTCGCTGCACTTATTGGTCAAGTGACTCTTTCATGGAGTGGCGTTATCTAAATAGAGGAAAATATTAACCATGACAATGACCAAAGACCAATTGAAAGCCAAAGTATGTGAAGCTATTGCGTCTAACAAAGACATAATCAAAAAGCTAGCAGACGATATTTGGGCAGAGCCTGAACTGGGTTATAAAGAAACCAAAACAGCAAAAAAAGTTGAAGCCGCATTTTCCGCTTTAGGCGTAAACTACCGCAATCAACTTGCCCTAACAGGTGTTAAAGCACGCTTAAAAGGTGGCAAAGGAAGCAAGCACAGTATTGCCGTGATTGGCGAGTTAGATGCCATCATTTGTGCTGAGCACCCTGATGCCGATGACCTCACAGGCGCGGCTCATTGCTGTGGGCACAATGCGCAAATTGCCAATATGATGGCGGTGACAATTGGTCTGGTTAAGTCAGGTGCAATGGAATACCTCGCGGGGGACGTGGTTCCCTTCGCGGTTCCCGCTGAGGAATATGTCGAGCTTGCCTACCGCAATAAATTGATTGAACAAGGAAAAATCAATTATATCGGTGGCAAGCCCGAATTAATCTCCCTCGGTGAGTTTGATGATGTGGATATGGCGATGCAAATCCACTTAACCAGTGTTAAGCCTGAGCGTGATATCGGTTTTATCGAGATGTCGACAACCACCAATGGGTTTATTGGCAAACTGATTAACTACAAAGGTAAATCTTCCCATGCCGCAGCGGCACCCCATTTAGGTGTGAACGCACTGAATGCGGCCATGATGGGCATTATGGGGGTAAATGCGATTCGCGAAACCTTCCAAGAAAAAGATTATATCCGTTTCCACCCAATCATTACCCAAGGTGGCGATTTAGTAAATGTCACGCCAAGTGATGTGCGGATGGAAAGTTATGTCAGAGCCTCAAATGTCCCTGCGATGGTTGATGCTAATGAGCGGATCACTCGTGCACTGGTTGCTGGGGCAATGTCTGTTGGCGCTGAAGTGGAGGTAAAAGATTTACCAGGTTATTTGCCACTTTATAACAACGACACACTCAATGACTTACTACAGCACAATGCTCATGACTTAATTGGTGAAGACAATGTCTGGGTTGCAGAACATATGACAGGTAGCACAGATACTGGCGATCTTTCCCACATCATGCCAGTGAGCCACCCATGGATTGGTGCAATTCGCGGTGGATTACATGGTAAAGATTACGTGGTATTTGATGATGATATGGCCTATATCCGTCCTGCTCAAATGATGGCAATGACCATTATTGACCTGTTGTTTGATGATGCTGCTGGCGCTGATGCTCTTATGGATAATTACAAGCCATTGATGAGCAAAGAAGAATACCTCGCATTTATCAGCTCCTTTAAAAATTAATTTGTCCCCCTAAATATGTTGCTAAAAGCTACATATTTAGGAGGTATTTCTTATGCACTCCTCCTCACCTTCCTTTTATTTATCGTTATCAACGATTATTCTTAAATATATTTAATTTTATTGGGCATTCTTTATTTATCAAATCAATTAACTTATTTTAAATAATGTTTTTAAATCATAAAAACCTAACGAAAATCCATCTAAAAAAATATAAAGAAACACTAAAACCCATACAACAAAACCACAAAACACACTGATATATAATACATTTTTAATTAAATTTATTTTTCTACTTTATTTCTTTTGCTTACCATCTAAATTCTTCATGAGCCATGAAATACTGATATGATATAAATACGATCCCCATCACGCATACTTTCTGAATATTAACGTTAAAATCTAGCTAACCAATAATAATCAACAATAACCACTAACAGATATTTTCTGAAATTTGGCTTATTTTGAAAATAAATGACAATGATGTTATGTCATTGTAGCACCAAGAATTGAACACGCTTACACCAGGGCCCCTTTTAACAGCATGAAAATTGCTTTCTGTATACGGGAAATAATGTAATGACCAATAAGTACAATATTAGTGAAAAACTCTTTTCGCTTGAGACATTTAGCAAAAAAACGCGCCAAGACTTACATAAAATCCCTGAACTCTCAGGTCAAGAATTCAAAACATCGCAATACTGCCGCGAGCTGATGCAAAGTTTTGGCTACAGCATTCGTCTATTTGAAGGTTATACCGGTTTTACCGCTGATCTGATTATTGACCCTGCTAAGCGTTTAATTGCTTATCGTACCGATATCGATGGCCTTGAAATGCCTGATTTAACCTGTAACGAACACAGTTCTGTTCATGAAGGTTGTGCCCACAACTGTGGTCACGATACCCATATGACCATCGCACTGACCGCGGCAAAATACCTGAGTGAAAACCGCGATGAACTGACCCATAACGTTCGTTTTATCTTCCAGATGGCAGAAGAAGACATGCGTGTTCCTGGCGCCAATAAAATGGTTGAAATGGGCTGTATGGATGGCGTTGATGAGGTTTATGGCTTACACAATGATGCGGCATTTGAAACAGGCAACATCAAATTTAACGCTGGCGTGATGTCCTCTTATGGTTCAGCTTGGACACTGGATGTACACGGTGTTTCCGCACATGGCTCAACACCGCATAAAGGGCTAGATGCCATTCGCGAAGCAACACGTATTATCGATTACATGGATTATATTGTTGCGAAAAAAACCGATCCTTTTAGCCCTGCAGTCTTTGGCTGCGGCATGATCAACGGCGGAACCATTCCAAATGCATTGGCCGATCATGTCCAAGCACGTGGAACCATTCGTTCAATGGATGAGGAAACCGACAAAATCTTAAAAGCAAGCTTTAAAGAAATTGTTGAACGTAGTGAAGCTGGCGGTTTCAAAACGACACTTGAGTGCAGTGGTTACCCTGCAGTCGTAAACCACCCACAAGCCGCTAAAGTGATTTACGATGCAGCGGCGGCATTCTTACCCATTGAAAACATTGAGTCAAATGGCAAGCCAATGACAGGAAGCGAAGACTTCAGTTTTATGGTCAATGCCACAAAAGATAAACTTGGCGCCATGTACTTTTTAGGTAGCGGTAACCAAGCAAAAGGCATCAATAACTATCTGCACGCCAATCCCTATTTTGTCGACGATGACTGTCTGTTAATTGGCGCTCAGATTTTTATTAATATCGCGACACGTTAAAACTAAAATAATACACACAGTAATCTAAAGCCGAATAATCTAAATTATTCGGCTTTTTTCTTAGAGTTCAGGTAGTGAGCGATAGAGCTCGTCACGCTCGTTTTTATCCGTTGGAACCCATTGCGCAGATTGGTGAATATAATTTAAATCAAGGTGAGGGGCATAGCTGGAAATAAAGTCATACATATAGTCTTTCAGGTGCATATGTCGACTAATACAAACATGTGTATAACTTGGCTTCACTAAATTACTAATATCAATGCAACGTAATGTCTCGCTGTCTTCTTCAGGGTCAAAAGCAACGGTCGAAATAATACCAACCCCTGCTCCGTGCTTCACATAGTATTTAATAATTTCTGTATCAACTGCCGTTAATACAACATTTGGCGTTAATTTATTTTGATAGAAAACTTGGTCGAGCTTTGATTGACCTGTAAAACCAAACACATAGGTAATTAGTGGGTATTGAGCAAGTTCCTCAATCGTTAATTTTTCACACTGTGCAAGTGGGTGATCATGGGGAACGATAACGCTACGTGACCACTGGTAGCAAGGCAAGGCTAATAAGTCATCGTAAAGGTGCATCGATTCTGTTGCGATAGCAAAATCCACATCCCCATTGTTAACCATTTCTGCTAACTGCGCTGGCGCACCTTGATGAAAATGCAGGGAAATATTGGGGTAACGTGCATTAAAGCGCTCAATCACCTTTGGCAATTTATAGCGGATTTGTGTATGTGTCGTGGCAATATGCAGATTTTGTTTAATCGTCGTGTCTTCGTGGGAAACAATATTTTTAATTTTATCAAACTGCGCCAAAATATCGCAGGCCACTTGGTGAACTTGTTCTCCAATCGGGCTTAATGAAAGTAAGTTATTATTTTTCCGATTAAATAAAGAAACATTCAGCTCATCTTCCAATAGTTTAAGCTGCTTACTCACTGTTGGTTGCGAGGTATACATTTTCTCAGCAGCATTAGTGATATTAAAATCACTTCTTACCACCTCAACAAAACTTTTTAGCTGACTAATGTTCATTGCTGATTTATCCAGTTTAAATGGATCAAAATAAGAATTAAAAGAGACAATTTTTTATACAACATACACCATGTTGTGCGCAATAATTGTATCACAAAAAGATAAGCCCACTAAATTAATGGCTACTCATTATTCTTTTCTAATGATAAAACTCGTTCAACCTTGGCATAGGTTATGCATTTATTTTGTAATGACCTCTATTCATAGCACTATCCAAGGAGCATCTCATGAAAGACAATAATATCTTTGACTTACGTCTCCCTGCGGAAATGGCTAAAGTCGCAGAGCAAGCAGGCCTTTATAAAGTCAGCAAAAAAAAGGATATTAGCTTTTTTTTAGCGATTATGGCTGGTATTTTTATTTCTATCGCATTTACGTTCTATATCACGGTTACGACAGGCGCCGTTCCCGCAAATTCACTCACTAAATTAGCAGGAGGGCTTTGCTTCTCATTAGGGCTGATTTTAGTGGTGGTATGTGGAGCCGATCTTTTCACCTCAACAGTCCTCACCGTTATGGCAAAAGCCAGCAATTTAATTACGTATAAGCAATTGATTGGTAATTGGATATTGGTTTATCTTGGTAATTTTGTTGGCGCAATTTTCTTTGTCGCGCTTATCTGGTTTTCAGGCCAATTAATGAACAGCAATGGCCTGTGGGGACTGAATGTTTTGCAAACGGCTGACCATAAAATGCACCATACGTTTGTTGAGGCCGTTTGCCTTGGCACACTGTGCAACTTGATGGTCTGTCTTGCGGTTTGGTTAAGTTATTCTGGTCACTCTTTGACCGACAAAATTGTCGCTTTGACGCTGCCGATCGGCATGTTTGTCGCCAGTGGCTTTGAGCACAGCATCGCCAATATGTTTCTTATTCCCTTAGCCATTGTCATACGCAACTTTGCTCCCGACACATTTTGGAATGCAATCCACAGTTCCGCTGATAGCTTCCCTGCTTTAACCGTCAACAATTTTATTACCGACAACCTTATCCCTGTCACCATTGGCAATATTATTGGTGGTGGCGTACTCGTGGGGATTACCTACTGGTGGATTTATTTGAAAAATCAAAAAAGTGAGCATTAATAAAATTAAAAATAACACCAACACACATTCACTATCTATGGTTGAATTAATACAGAGAGTTAATTTTATAGTATATCCATTAACTCTCTGTTAATTATGCAGTTAGGCCGCCATCAAGCACCAATGTTTGCCCTGTCAAATATTGGCTATTGTCACCAATCAGAAACTCTACCATTTTGGCAACTTCTTGTGGCTGGCCTAAGCGACGTAACGGAATATTTTTACACATCGATTTTAATTTCGCTTCAGGCATCGCTCGCGTCATATCACTCTCAATCAACCCTGGCGCAAGGCAATTTACCCGTAAACCAAACCGCCCAACTTCATGCGCTAAAGACCGAGCCATCCCCATCATCGCCGCCTTACTTGCTGCATAAGCCGTTTGCCCAACATTCCCTTTTAACCCAGTAACCGATGACATCAATACAATAGAACCTGAATTCGTCATTAACATCGCAGGTACCAATTTGCGGTTCCAATTCACAATGCAAATCAAGTTATTATCTAAAACATCTCGCCAAATATCCCCATCCTGATGAATATGCAATGCATCTCGAGTAATACCTGCGTTATGTATAATGGCGGCTGGGGCGCCAAATTTATCCAATAAAGATTGAGACAACACATCGACTTGCTGCCCATCTTTACCATCACATTGAAACCCTTTTATCCATCTATTTGGACGTCTATTTTCGAGTAAAGAAAGCGTACTCGCTATACTTTCAGTACTACGTCCAGTGAAGATAACATTCCAGTTATGTGATAATTCAGCGACTAATGCCTGACCAATTCCCCGGCTTCCACCAGTGACTAACACCCACTTATGGTTTTCCATTTAGGATTCAGACTCCTTATCAATATGTTCACAAAGTTCTTTAATTGAAAGATTTGGATGCTGAATGAAAAAATCAGCGTCTAACGCAACATTAAAATCACGTTTTACCAGTACCATTAATTCAACATAATCGAGGCTATCAAATTCTAATTGGACTAATGTGAGGTTCTCATTCACCTCTTCGCTTTCTAAATCTTTTGCATCACAGATCATTTCGCTAATTTTGTTATAAATTGTTTGATATTGGCTCATTTTTTTATCCTTCCACTGTTATCAATTTAACGCATTCACTTTTAACGTTATTAAATTACTGATTAATTTATTGTCATAACGACCAATAATATTGATATTAATTAATAGCCCACCATCTAAATCCCCCATCACCAATGCAGGTAGAATGTGTATCTGCATCGGCTTAGGTTCCTTTATCGGAGACCACTTCTTAAGAAGATCTCTATCAAAAATCACTTCCTGATGTGTTTGTACGATGGGGTAGCGGGAAAAAATATCTTTCAGGGTTGCTCCTTCGGATAACCATTTCGAGATATCTTTTTGTTTTAATAATGAATTATCATGTATCAAATATTGAAATAAAATTGCATCAATAAATTGCCACTCATACATATCTGTTGGATAAAGCGGAAAAGATAGC
Source organism: Providencia sp. PROV197 (assembly GCF_028479625.1). Taxonomy (NCBI): domain Bacteria; kingdom Pseudomonadati; phylum Pseudomonadota; class Gammaproteobacteria; order Enterobacterales; family Morganellaceae; genus Providencia; species Providencia sp. PROV197. The sequence continues at coordinate 75,942 of NZ_JAMPNZ010000015.1, read as the reverse complement.
TGTAATTTCGCCATCTCCTCTGAAGAAATATGCGCCCCCCAATCCAACACGTTAGTGTTTAAGCCATCAACTGGGGATAATTGACAAGTTAGGCAATTTTGCTGCTCTTCTGTAGATAAAATAGCGACTGAACCCGCTTTATTACGCGCGACTAAATCATAGGATTTATCATTCCATAATGGACTTCTTAGCCGTACCGCACATTTAACAAACGCTGATTTTGTTCTCTGCTGAGCATCTTGTGAGCCGTGAAGAAATTGCTCACTTGCAAATTGTTTCGCATCAAGCAATGCCCGCATTCCATGGACGCTTAATTGTTCCCCACCAGCCGCTTGCACCCACTTAAGATCAAAATGAATCGGGTTATAGTCTCCAGAAAATTTCGCCCACCCAGCTGCATCAGCTAATGTGTAATACAACGCTCTCATTTCGCGCTCTCCAATATCAGCGCCGCATTTGCACCGCCAAAACCAAAACTGAGATTCAACGCCCTTTCTACTTTTTTGAAACGGTGGTCATTCGGAATATAATCAAGATCGCATTGTGGATCAGGGGTATGGAGGTTTGCGGTTGCGGGCATCACGTCATGTTCCATCGCTTGTAAGCAAATGATAGTTTCAAAACTCCCCGCTGCTGCGATTAAGTGCCCACTATATGATTTAGTGCTGGAGATTGGGATATCGTAAGCGGCTGCCCCTAAGGCTTTTTTAAGTGATTCCGTTTCATTCAAATCATTCAACGCCGTCGAGGTACCATGGGCATTGACATAATCTAATGACGCAGGCGAGATCTTCGCTTGCTGTAACGCCATTTCTATCGTTTTAACGCGAGCTACGCAGTCCTCTGCAGGTGAGGTAAAATCAAATGCATCTGAATAATTTGCATACCCAGTAATTTCACCCAATATCACCGCCCCTCGGGCAATTGCACTGTCACGCTCTTCTAAGCATACGACCGCAGCACCTTCAGATAATACGAACCCGCTGCGCTCTGCACTAAATGGGCAACTGGCACGCGTAGGGTCTGTTTTCTCTCGTGTTAAAGCACCTAACACGTCAATATTCCACACAGCGCAATCTGTACGTAATGATTCCCCCGCCCCCGCTAACATCATGGAAGCCCTACCATTGCGGATCACTTCAAACGCATCCCCAATCGCGATAGTCCCTGTGGCACATGCGGCTATTGTCGTATTTTGATATCCTCGTAAATTCCAAAATTGGCTGCATGCCGCTGTTGTGACATTTGGCATCGCATAAAAACAGTTGAATGGCGATGTCATGCCTGTCGCATCAAACTCACTCACCGACATATAACTTTCATCTAAACCTGCCCATCCAGTTCCCATAATCACACCACACATGAGAGGGTCATAAAATTCTGATGGTGAATTCCCTGAAAATGCCATTTCCATGGCTTCTCGAGCTGCACCTAATGCTAGGCGGGTATGCCGTGGTAACCGACGGCGAATGGCGGCAGGAACACCTTTTAAATTGGGTTCATTATCAATTAATCCCAAAAAGTGGCTGTGAATATTTTTATCCGTTTTATCAACGTAACGGTATCCTAATTGCTTATCCATGATAGCTTGCCAACATGCTTGCGCGGTTCCACCAAGGGGAGTGACAGCGCCATATCCTGTCACAACAACGCGTTTTAATTGGGTCTTTTGGTTCATGATTGGTTGTCCTCGTGATGAACGCTACCACCACCTTGTGCTAGCCAAAGTTGCAACGTTGCATAAAGATAATCGTATTGGTTTTGCGCTAATGAGTTTTCGATGGATAACAAATCATCCTGCGCATTAAGTAGTGTTTGATAGTCAACAGCGCCAGCGCGATAACGGTTTCCCGTGAGCTTTAATCTTTGCTGGCTAAGGGATAATGACTGCTGTAACTGTGTCCGTATTTCATCTGCAGTAAAACGCGCCTCCATGGCATTATCAATTTCAGCGAGTGCGCTATAAGCTGTGCTTCGAAATGACACTGCCGCTTGTTGCACCTGCAAATCTGACTGTTCAATAGTAAGTTTTACAGTATTCCATTGAATAAAGGGGAGTGAGATGCTGCTGCCAATAACTCGAGAGGGGTCACTAAACCATTGAGAAAATAACTGGCTTCCTGCGTTAAGCGCACCTTGAAGAGATAGCGTAGGATAGAAACTCAACTTCGCAGCATCTGAATCAGCAAGTGCAGAGCGCAAACGTGACTCTGCGGCTTGAATATCTGGGCGTTGTGCTAATACCGCCAAAGGGGTCATTCCCTGAATCTCAACTCGCAGGTCACTATTAAGAGAAGATAATTCACTCACATGCTGCTCTGCAGGGCGATTTAACAACAGTGCTAAGGCATTACGTGAGTTCTCACGTTCCTTGATAAGCTGACGTAATTCATTCTTACGACTAATTAGCGTTTGTTCTGATTGCAATAAATCTAATTGGCTTACTTTCCCAGCTAAATACCAAGACTGAATGAGTTGCTGGCTTTTCTGTGCAATTTCCTGACTTGCCGTTAGGTTTTTTATCTGTTGATTTAATAGCGCAATATTCCAATAGAGCTGTGCCGTTGTGTTGATTATCACAAGCGTCGTTGCATGGTAATCTTGTTCAGTAGCGACGGCCTCCCATGCATTTTTCTCACGAACACGTGCTAATTTACCCCATAAATCAATCTCATAACTTAATGTTAAGTCTGCACTATAACTTTCTTGTGATGAGTTGCCATGGCGAATTGATTTTGAGTTACTCGCAGATCCCCCTAATGAAAAATCAGGCGTTATATTGGTATTTGCTAAACCTGCCGTATTGCGAGCCAGCTTTAATTTAATTGCGGCTAATGCTAAATCATTGTTATTTTCTAAAACTTGATTAATCAATTGGGATAGCTTGGGATCATTAAAATTTTCCCACCAACGCCCTACTGTATTTCTCTGCAGGTCAGATGGCATAACATCATTCGCACTTGATGAACGCTGAATTTTATCATCCCATTGCTGAGGTAAAATAAGTTCAGGACGTTGGTACTCGGTGCGGGTAAAGTTCCCACACCCACTGAGTAAACAGATAAAAAGTACCACTGAACCAAAATAAGGCGATTTTATTTTCATTCCCGTGCTAATGCCTCCGTTGGGTTAAGCTTGGCTGCACTACGTGCTGGGAAATAACCAAAAACTAAGCCAATTAGCGCAGAGAAACCACAAGCCAATAACACGGGTAACAGTGTGAATACCATGGTAAATTCAGTCGTGATGTACGCAAAAATGCCACCTGCTAACCACGAGCCTATAATCCCAATGAGCCCTCCTAACGCACAGATCATGACGGCTTCAATTAGAAATTGGTTCATGATATCCGCAGGTCTCGCTCCCACTGAAAGGCGGATACCTATTTCGTGGGTTCGCTCTGTAACTGAAACCAGCATAATATTCATAACACCCACCCCTCCCACTAATAAGGAGATGGCTGCAATCGACGTGATCAGTAATGACATGGAATCAGAGGTTTTTTGTAGCGCGCTAGCCAGTTGGTCATCAGACTGAATAAAAAAGTCTTTTTTTCCATGTTCACGCAGTAAATGCTTTTCGACCTGCACTTCTACTTGTTTAGCGGCTAACATTTCGGGAAAACGTAATGTGATATATTCAATAGGTTTATCACCGAGAACTCGCTGCTGAAGAGCCGAGTAAGGAGCCCATCCCATAACATATCCGCTGGACATTTTCGGGCCTGGTTTACGCGCAATTCCAATGATCCGCCAAGGTGAACTACCAATTTGGACAATTTGGCCTAAAGGCTCTTCATCGGGTGCAAATAAAATATCCCGACTAGCATCATCCAGCACAATAACAGGCTCACTGTCATTCACATCTAACACACTAAATTGATTTCCAGACAACATTTGAATACCTTGAGCTGCAAAGTATTCATCAGAAACACCATTTAGCATGATGGAGTAATCGAGCCCTTTATTGATAGCTACTGTCATGCTGCTGACAACTGGCGAAATAGACTCAATCCATGAGAGCTGTTTTAGGCTTTTAATATCATTTAATGATAACGCGCGTTCCATATCTGGCCGCTTTGCCCCCCATCCAGTACCTGGGCGAATTTCAAGCGTTGTGCTGCCTAACTTACCAATTTCATCCATAATGGCACGTCTTGCGCCTTCACCGACCGCCATTGATGACACAACAGAAGAGATGCCAATAATAATGCCCAGCATTGATAAAAAAGCGCGCATTCGGTGCCCTAATAATGCCCGCCAAGCCATACGAATCGACTCATAAATGCCACGCCAAAGTGATGCCCGACCATTATCTTTAACAGAAGGAAGATTATGCTTAGCACGTGCCTGCGCTTGTGAAAGGTTTTGATTATCGACGACAATTTTCCCATCACTGATTTCGATAATACGTTGAGTTTGCTCAGCAATATTTCTATCGTGGGTCACAATCACCACGGTATGGCCGTCTTGATGAAGTTGATGCAAAATATTCATTAATGCATGCCCACTCGAGCTATCCAAAGCGCCCGTTGGTTCATCCGCTAAAATAACTTGTGCGCCATTAATTAATGCACGGCACACACTGACCCGTTGTTGTTGCCCTCCAGATAATTGATATGGCTTATGGTTCAAACGAGATTGTAAACCGAGCTTATCAGCTAAAAGTTGAATTCGCTGCACACGCTCATCTTCAGGCATTGCGGTGTACAGCGCTGGAATGGCAATGTTTTCTTCAGCACTGAGATAAGGCATCAAATGATATCGCTGGAAAATAAACCCAAGATATTGGCTACGCAGCTCAGCAAGCTGCTCACTGGTCGCCTCATGAACAGGGATACCATTGATAAAAACTTCGCCACGAGACGGTTTATCTAAACAGCCAATAATATTCATCAAAGTTGATTTACCAGAGCCAGAGGCTCCAATAATGGCAACCATTTCCCCTTGATTTATCGATAGTGTTATATCATTCAATACAGGGATGATTTGTGTTCCAGCCGAAAACTCACGATAAACATGGTGAAGTTCAATTAGAGGGCGAGATGAAGATAACGTTGGTGATATTATCTTCATGATTAACTCGCTATTTTCTCTTGTTGAACAACAACTTGCTCACCTTCAGCGATACCCTCCAGAATCTCAACAAAATGGCGATCATTTATACCTACTTTGACGGTTCGAGCTTCTGTTATTTCATTTTTGATAACAATGACTTCATATTGGTTAAGACCCAGAGAACGACCTAACGCACTCACGGGTAAACGCAGCGCATTTTTAGCTTGGGCAACACGAATAAAAACCTGTGCCGTCATCGATGTTTTTAATGCGCGGTCGGTGTTATCAACCTCAAATGTTCCATTATAATAAATCGCGCTATTTTGCTGACCAGCTGAATTATTATTCCGCTCATCAAGGGCTTCGGGCGGAATAGGTTGCACGTACCCCATGGTGCTTTCGTATTGTTTCTCAGGATTTGCAATTACATAGAATGTCAGTGGCTGACCAGGTTGAATTTTTTGAATATCCGCTTCTGAAATGCGGGTTTGTACTTGCATCTTATCTAAATTAGCCAGCACCAAGATCGTAGGTGCCGTTTGTGAGGAAACGATGGTTTGCCCCTCATTTGCAACAATACCCAGTACTTCTCCATTAATTGGAGCCACAATGCGGGTAAAGTTCAAGTTAGCCTGAGCCGTTTGCACATCCATTTCTGATTGTGTGATTAACGCTTCATTCACGCTAACTTGCTGTAATTGTGCTTCATATTGCGCTTGCGCTTGCTCATATTCACTGCGAATGCCAGAACCGTCGCGCTGCATGATTATCTGGCGCTGATAAGCTTTAATGTATTGAATTAACGTTGCTTCTGCTGCGCGCTTTTGCGCTTGTGCGCTCAATAGGCGTGCAGTCGCATTTTTAAGCTCAGATTGCTGAATTGTTGGGTCTATTTCGGCTAATAACTGCCCTTTTCTGACTCTATCACCTTGCTTTACAAATAATTCTCTAATTTGCCCATTAACCTGAGCCCCCACATTCACTTGAATAGACGGTTTTAGTGTGCCAGTCACCATGACCACTTTTTCAATATCCCCCCGATCAACCGAAAGAATGACTCTACTTTGTGCGGGTTCTGTCGGTGCTTGCCAAGCAAGGCTCGTCAACACAATGACAAGTAGCAATGCAATGAGACCAATCCAAACACGAGCTCGCATAAATAAGTGTAAAAATGTCGGCTTAATGCGGGGAGAAGTCATAATCAAAGCTCTCCTATGCTAGCAAGCAAAGACGTTGTAGGCTGAGGTGCGTCCTCACGATTACCACCATCATTTCTGATTGATACTTTTTTATGTAATTCACCCGCAGTAATTCGATAAATTGAATCAAATCTTGTCGTGATTTCCTCACTATGTGTCACAACAATGAGGGTTTTCCCTGTTTTTAGGCAATGTTCCTGAATTGTTTCTATAACGATTTTTGCCGTTTCTTCATCTAAGTTTGCGGTAGGTTCATCCAGTAAAAGAATTGGGCGAGAACTATAAAGTGAACGAGCTAGCAACAAACGTTGGCGTTGCCCAAGAGAAAGTGCAGAATGGCTTTCCCTAATCAACGCATTTAAACTGCCTGGTAACTGGCTTACCACTGTGCCTAACGCCAGTTTATTGAGTAAGTTTTCGACCGTTTTTCGGTCTTTTTCGCGGAAGTTAGGGTCAAACAACGTGATGTTATCTAACACAGTTGCATTGAATAAAATATCCTCTTGGCTTTGTAAACAAACAAGTTGCGTAAGCTGTTGTACACTTACAACCTCTTCATTTGACAAACATTTTCCTTTCTGAGCACTAAATAGCCCTGCAATAATTCTCAACAAGGTACTTTTACCCGCCCCAGACTCCCCCACAATGGCAACTTGAGCACCTGATGGCAAATCTAGCGAGATATCATTTAATATTGGCTTCGATGGCTCATAGCTAAAATGAATGTTTTCGAAGGTAAGGTTCGGGGCTACTCTACCTGCTGGTGATATTGTTTGAGGTGAGACCGTGCTTTCCTCACTTTTCTGAGGAAATAAAGAGTGAGCGCGTGTATCAATAATATGCAGCTGAGATTTGTGAATAATCGCATAAAAAATTCGAGTAACATAGGTAGTGAAAATTTGACGTAAAAAGCTATAAGCAAAAAAATCACCTAAGGAAATCAGGTCATTAGCAACCATCGGCAGCACAACCAACATAAAAATAACCATTTCGAGGCTACCTGTTAGCTGGTAAATACCATCTTTAATTTGTTGATACACATTTCGACGCTGCATGCAGGTAAACAATTCACGGCTTAGCCACGCAAATTGCGCCTTACGTTGCTCTTCGATACCGGCTGTTTTTATGGTCAGAATGCCCTGTAAGGTTTCCATAAAAAAGTCATTAAGCTCAGCAGCTTTAAGCTGTAATTGCTGGGTGTACCAACGATCACGAATAATTGCCCATACACTAATGAGCCCCATCACGGTCACCCCTGCTGCTGAAATAACGGCAAGAACAGGAGCAATCCAAAACATCACACCCAATGCAATGGCGCAAATAATCCAATCAGTTCTAAGCCCATTATCAAGCTCAATTTTCTCAGTTAATGCGCCCTGCCAAGCAACAAAACGACTGAAAATATCCCCTGGTGCACGTTTTTCAAAAAATCGCAAAGGGTTACTCATTAACCGCGAAAAACCCACCCCACTGTTAATTAACACAAAGTGTTTAACAAACCGTTCGCTTATCATACGAACACCAAGCGCAAGTAGCGTGGCAACAACAAACGCGACAATAAACCAACCATAAGGAAACACTGCATTTTTAGCATCTGAAAATGCTTGGTTGATTGCATTACTCACCATTGCAGGCATTAAAAACAATGTTAGCGAAACGAGGAAAACAAAGGTCATTAACCAATAAATACCTCGCACCTTAGCGGTTTCTTTCAAACTCATCGCATGAGGTACTTTCTGTGTGGAGGCCTTGTTTGTAGCCTGTTCAGAGGAAAGTGATTCGACTTTTTTCAATGCCGTATCTGGCTCTAAAATCAGCGCATAACCGCTAATTTCAGCTTTTAGTGCAGAAAAAGGCAACCATTGCTGCCCTATCGCAGGGTTCATTACACAAACATTATTTCCCTTACGATAAGCAAGTAAGACAAAATGATTTGCGCCATAATGCAAAATCGCAGGAAGCGGCAGGCTACTTAATTCGTCATGCTCAAATAAGACAGGCGTAGTTGAAATGCCATAATTTACTAAAATTGAGGAAAGATCGATCAATGAAGTTCCATGATCAGAAGCTGGATGAACTTCCCTCAATGCATTAAGGGAAAGCGAAAGGCCTTGAGTTTGGGCCAACATCGCAATGCATGCCAAACCACATTCATTCGTTTCTTCTTGAGCGACAAAATTTGGAATAGTATTTTTCATTATTATTAGTGACTAATAAAATAAAGTGAATGGCTATGCCATAAAAGCCAGTCATTGGGATATTCGCGAATTGAATTTTCGATAATAACGGGCATTTGAGCTGCAACATCCTTTGCAGCAATAGGTGGATATATCTTGATTTTTAAGCCATTTTGATAATACAGATGATAAAAAACGACCTGCGCTGAAATCGCATTAGATAAACGTACAACCCCATTATGTAATTTCGCTGCTCGACCAAATAACTGACACGATAATTTACTCGACATCCCTTCTTCAGTTTGAATGGTGTAATCTGGCGTGATATCTGGAAATACAATCATATTTTTTTGGCCCGCCGCAGTTTCTGTCATTAAAGTCATTAATTGAGTCGCTAATGACTTATTGTCTTGATGAATTGAACAATACGACAAATTCACTTGGCCTAATTCACGGGCAGAGGCATTGTATTTTTGTTGCTCCGCACTGGATGAAACCACTACCGTAGCGTTGCCTGGAGTAACTCCAGAGCCGACTATCGTAGCCAGCACATCAGAAACCATATGTAATGGCGCCAAAACAATCGGTTTATTTTGCTGATGCAAAGGTGCAACAACACTATCAAGGGCAAGAATGCAGGCTTGTAATTGCGCCATAATTTGGCGGTTTTGCCCCCATGTAGCCGCTTCTTCCAAAATAAAGCGCTGTACTGCGGCCCATCTCGCATCGACGTTGCCATTCGTCTCCACTAAACTGCGATAATTTTGCGTTGCAACTTTGTTTTGATTACGGTATTTACGACCGAATACCCCAATTCGGCAACCCAGTTTAGCGATTAGCAGAACTGGGACAATATAACCTCGACGCAAAAGAAAGCGAAAAGAAGAGATTCCATAGTGGCTGAGATTTTCATATCCTTTTTTAAACGGTATTAAGCAGCTTTTTACACTGAACACCGTCCAAACAATTAAAAACTGGATCACTGTGACGCCTTATTGCTTTTTTCCAATAATTCCAACATATAAGCTGAAAATTCAGGGAAATCACGATCTTGATAAACTACATATCGTTTATTAATAATAAATGCAGGGGTGCCTGTGATTTGGTAATACTGGGTAATATCAGCCATATATTTAATACGTTCTTTAACTGCGCTGGTTTGGCTAATTTCATGATATTTTACTGAGTCAATGTCATGCTGCTTTAACCATACATCTAAAATATCTTTCTTGGTTAAGTCCAGTTTTTCGTTGATAACTGAGTTATAAAGTGCCTGACGTAATTCGGCTTCTACCCCCATTTCTTCAAGGGTTGCAAAAATAGGCGCGTATGCAGCAAGCCCTACGCTATTATCCATTGCTAAATGAATGGCTTTAAACGTAACACCCTCTGGAAGCTCCTTTTCAAATTTGGCCATATTGTCATTGCTTAACGCACAATAATGACAACCATAAGAAAATATTTCTATGATGCTATTATCTTCCTTTATTGGGCTTGATAAAACTTGTGCAGTATTAAACTCGACAAAAGAAGAATCATCTAAGTTACTATTTGAAAAAGTATTAAAGATGAAAATATGGTAGAACAAAACCGTCATGAGTGAAGAAATCACAGCAACGAATATTGTGTAAATTGTGATGGTTATTGGTTTAAAATGCATATTCATAACAGCCGTTCCAATTTAAAGTAAAATATACATGGGGGTCCATCCCCATGTATTAATTAAAGGTAGTTAAATTAAATCTTATGGTTTAACAGCACCTGAACAGTTTGCAGCGTCAACATTTTTAGCTTTGTATGTTTTATTTCCATGCTTGTCAGTACAAGTTGTAATTAATTTACAAGATGAAACGCCACCAACAATGATACTTTCATAAGAATCAGTACAAACTTGTTTAGTTCCACCAACTACAGCAGCAGCTTCGATAGCATTTAATGTTTTCATGTTATTTCCTTTTAAGATAAATATTAATTAATAAAACACATATCTGTTGATGATTTTTCACCAACAAATTCTTTAGAATTTTTTATTTTTAGAAAAGAAGAACAATAATAACCAACTAAAAATTCAATTGATTTAACCTTTCATTTTCGCCAAACAAATAACTCGCCTTATATCTAACGTCTCTTGCTTTATCCTTTTCACCTAGCTCATTTAAAACCAGAATCCAAGAAATATAAACATTAATGTCAGGAGATGAATTTGATGCGTCCATAGCCCAATCATTAAATAAATTAAGGTACTTAATATCCTGCGTTTCGTTATAGCGCAATAAATACCCCATATTCAAATCAAACTGATAACGGTCATACATCAATAAATAGTTCCAATTATGGTAAAGAGGCTTTTCTATTGATAACAACATTTGCTGTCCCGTTTTTTCTATATAGGTTAAATATTGTTGTGCTTGTAATGTCATGTATAACAGAATGACGGACAAGGCTGAGCCAAATATAATAATTCCTTTTGAAAAATAGTTCACCATCTTATTTAGTTTATATTTTTTATTTGGTGAATCAGCACAGCGTAATAACAATATTAAAACTATCCCATGAGGTATCGATAACCACAAAGGAAATTCTGTCATCATATGGAATATGATAGGCAAAGCCGCTACCCAATAAATGTAATTTTCATTTTTATTTTTAAATGTAGATAGCAATAAAGCTACACCACCGATAATAATTAAAACTGTCGCAATAAGCCCAACAAAACCACCTTCGACCATCCAACGTAATATTTCATTATGTGGATGTGACATTATTCTTTCATTAGTCTCTAGTAAACCACCACCAAATCGCTCTAAAAATACTGACTCAAAACTTCCTACGCCCCATCCCAATAATGGTTTTTCGCTGAAAAGATATAAACTATGCTGCCATAAAACCCATCGAATTCGTGATGTATTTAATTTACTTTCAGTCGCATCTATAATATTAAGACCATTCTTAATTCCATAGCCAATTATTAAACCAAGAATAACAACTAGAAATAAAAATAAAATTTTCTTACGATGATACTTTGCAATTAAATAAAAAACAATAAAAATTAAAATTAAATTTAAATAACCTGTTAATGATTGAGACAAAGGTACTGTTGCACTCATTAAAAGCAAAGCAGTAGCAATAAAGCCAACTAAATACCATTTAGCATTCTTTATTTTGATCAACAAACTTACTGCACTTGCTATTCCTACGCAAATGAAACTAGAAAAAACATTAACCTGTTGAAATACACCATATGGCCTATCTCCATTTAATGGCGGATAAGGTAGACCTATTAATGGCAATAGATTAAAAACTTGAAGCATCGCCAATATACTTTCTATAATAGCAGCAACAAGTATTCCATAAAGTATAATTTCACGGACTACATTTGAAATATTAAATTGAACTAAAACCTGATAACATATCAATATCCCTAATAACCAATAAGCTGTTAAGTAAGCATTGTAACGATAGTTCTCAGGCGAAAAAAAACATAGCACCATTAAGATAATTAAGCCTAATGAAATAAAATTACTTGCTAATGAATAAGTTATACTTATCTTTTTTATTTGAAAAAAAATCGCCACCACTAAAAATAAAGCCAGAAAAAAGGCACTAACGATATTTAATGGTAGTGAAAATCCTGCCCCACCTAAATTAGGTAGATAGATGTGAAATATAATTCCAAAGCACACAATCACACTACCGATAACAACCCAATTACTCTGACTATATAAATATAAATATAAATTATTTGATTTTTTTATTACACTCATCGTATTTATTTTACTTATCACTGATAATTTAATGTGTAATATGCAGTGCTATAAAATAGCCCATATGTAATAGTCTGATTAGTTCGAGCTTCTGGTTCAGCTTCAACATAAGCTTTAAATTGAAGCTCAGTATTATTATCCGCCAGATTTTGCGCCAATGATGGAACATTTAACTCTATCGGTGTTTCATTTAAATTTAATAGCCCAATCCCGATTCCATTCGCTTCGCTTTTGTCATTAATCGCTAAATGATCAGGGAGATTAGTATTTTCTACTCCATTAAATGTTACTGTTACCGCGTTAAATACAGACGTATTACAGTTTATTAAATGAATCGAAAATAATAAAGGTTTCGATTTTCCTGTTGAATAAAGCTCTTTTACTGAAACCTCTTTAAAGTCTACTGGCACCTTTTCACTACCTGGTGCAATTTGGCAAGGTGTAACCATCACATTACCCCTAAAAGAATAACTCCCCATATTAGTATGAGTAATATCTGCAACAGCCTGATTTGAACCAAATAAAAAAAGGCAACATACCGATAAATAAATTGTGTTTAATATTTGATTATTATTTTGCATTGTTAACCTCATTGGAATTCAGCGAGGATCGTGCCTGTCGCTGTAAATTCACCATCGTCCACTGTGCTACCTGGAGCTGCAATTGGTGCCGCAGTTAAATTCCAAGTACCTTGGTTATTAAAAAAATTAGGTACAGTATAAGCTTGGTTAGGTTTAACTAATGCTCCCGTCAAATTCTCTTTAATAACAATGCCAAGGTTTGTTCGCTTCACGCCATTTTTTAATGTTCCGTAATAATCCGCATTAAAATCGGCTTGACCTGAAGCACCTGGGAGTAAAGATAACTTGATGTTCAGATCCCCCGTCGTAAAGCTTCCACCTCTACATTTCACTGGGATATTAAAAGGTTCTGCATAATTAATTCCATTTAATTGTTCACTTGTATTTGCAACATCTTTAAAGTCAATATTAATTGGATTTCCATCATTTATCGTACATTCATCAGCAACTGTAATAATTCCCGCAGCCAGTACAACACGTGTTGATGGAATTGGTGCATAAGACGTTAATCCATTAGTCGCGGTTCCTTTTTTAGCAAATACTTGAACTAATTCTGCTTGGTTTATGGTAATTCCATTAATAATCGGTTTTTTTAACCTAAACGTTACTGTTCCGCTAGAGCCTGTTCGAAGCGTTACTGCATAAGGACGGCTATTTGTACTCGTCGGCCTACACTCCATTGGATCAGACCCCCCATTCCACAAGTTCGATGCCGGAACAGCCACTTTCCTAGGCTGCGTCCCGCCAAGCTGGATTTCAACTTTCACATCGAAATACTCATTTAAGGTCAAATAACCCGGATTTTGCATTGATTGGGGTATTGTTGACATAAAATCAAAGGTCATTCCAGAATCGGGATTGTTGTTACCTGGCCCACCAGGCTGCATATAAGTTTGACAATAAATATCAAAATAAGGCCAGTCTGTAACATCAAAATTAAATACCGTCTCTGCGTCTTTTTCATTTATCAAAAGCTGGTTATTCATTCTTGCTTCGAATGTATAAGTCCCTCCATCGGGTATTACAGCCCCATGTGGATACCCAAATACTGACAGAGGTAACAATGCCACTACCGCCAAACTAGTCGCGATCGCTATATCTTTTAATATTTTATTGTTGGATATAGACATTGTTATAAATACTCCAGTTTTAACCTAACTAATCCGCTAAAATTACCTGCTGAAACAACTTGGCTTGTTGCTTCTAAAGATGCGTTTAAGGTAATGTTATTATCCCCTGGCTTAAGCACCCATGAGCCTTTAGGTTGGTTAAGCATTAAATTCTCATGGTCTTGGCTGAAAATACGCAATCCCGCACCTTTAACACCACCACTAACTCTCACTAAATCTGAATTATAGAAATCAGAATCCCCCGCAATACTCAACGAAACCGCGCTTTCACCTGTTAGGTAATAACGCTTACCATTTTGCGTTGCTTCTCCCGCCGAATTTACAAAGGATCTAGATGCACCACGCTGGCAATCTTTAAGCCTCACGCTAAAAGTCACTGGTGTACTTCTATCGCCAATACGATGAAATGACCGCGCACTTACCTCACCTAAATCAACATATTGTTCCTGAGTATTTAATTCAAGAACGCAAGGCGATGCATACACACTCCCTTGAAAATGCACAGTACTGTGTACATCCAATAAGGTTTGACGCGAGGTTTTATCATCAGCCATTTCCGCAACCGCAGAAAAACTGCCGACCCCTAGTAACACAAACCCTAAGCATTTAATTTTCATTCGAATACTCCTAGCGTGGCTGTTGCTCCGGTGGTAGTGCTTTACAGATATTTCCATTACAGCTGTATTTTAGTTCTGGATGGCCGCCGTAATCGTTCACATACATCATGGTAAAGCTTTCACCTGCTCCATTAACCTTAATATCTAGATGAGATTTAGGCGCTACCATTACCCCTGGAAAATCCGTTAATTTTTTCCCACCCTCTGTAATCAACTTATTATTTAAACTAATAATAGTGACAAAATAAGGTGTCGGGTTTTCAGCTCGCCAGTTATTTCCTTGCTTATAAAATGTCACTTGGTCTTGCCAAATTGCACTTTTTGACGTGGGAATAATTGCCGTTGGTCGATAAAATAATTTGATGCGCGATTGCATCGCTAATTGTAAAACATTTGGTTTATCTGGCTTTGGTGGCACTTCCCTAACATTTAAATAAAATAAACTTTCGCGATCTTGAGGAAGTTTATCTATTTCCGCTGTTTTTGAGACTCGAGCAACACCTTTTTGTCCGCCATTAATTCTCTGTAATGGGGGTAATACAACTAATGGAGATGTAATTTTTTTCCCATTTGCATCTTCAACCCAAGATTGCGCTAAAAAGGGAATACTTGAACTGGTGTTTGATAAATTAGCACTCGAAGAGGTTTCCGCACCGGTAATAATCAACCGAGTTCTATCTAGTGATATTCCTGCATATGATTGGCTTACTCCAGCCATAATTACCAGTAAACCACCCACCCATTTTTTTATACAAATCGCCATTTTTTATACCTTATTTAAAAACTTGTTCTGATTGTCATTTCATTATTGGCAAGGCAGTAAAACTGACATACCAGGATTAATTTTTTCAGGTAATTGAATTTTGCATTGCGCTTTCCCACCCCAAGAGACCGTTAATGTTTCTTTAGGATTTACAGCCATCAAATACGCCAATCCATCTTCCATCAACATTGCAACATTAATACCGTCAGCGTTGGTCACATCCGCCCCAAACGGAGGAACTGTATTATTAAAGCGAATTGTGGCAATCAGTTTTTCACCTTGGGCAACAGCAAATCGCTGGTAACCAATCGCCCCTTCCGTCAGTGTTGACGTTGCGATCGCTTTGTTGGTATCAACATCACTATTTAGCTTATCGACATCAATACGGGTATCGAAGCTGTAATAACTCACGATATCTGGTACCACTGAAATACCCGCCCAGTTTGTTCGTGTTTTTTCATGGTTAAATGGCACACCACTAATCCCATTGGTATCGACCATAATCCTGGCTGTATCAGTTGTTGCGCTACTATTATGTAGTGCGGCACCATAGGCTGTTGCGGTAAAGCCGCCGCGCAATGTCCCATTGATGGATGCAGTTTGTCTTTCTTGATAGCTGACGTTGGTATTTACATCAGCAAGTTGAGTGCGCTTTTGATAATAACCGTCAAATTGCACACGATCATCACCACTACGCCCAGCTCTTACTCGCCATAAGTTATTGAAATCTCTATTATCGCTATACGACAACATATGACTTGTTTTACTTCCGCTATTTTGTAAGTCATATCCCGCCCAACGGCTATCACCAACAGGCACAGAGACAGAAAGGGAGACACTATCGTCACGTCTTCCTCGATAATCTGAACGATAAGCGGCAATATTCGTAGAAACCCCATCGATGCCCATTAATCGGAATGTTCGACCAACAGACAAGCCATACCTATCTTGAGATGTTTGATCCCAAAAAGTTTGATGCGTGTAAGTTAAAAATAGTGTTGTTCGCCAATCAGGCTCATCTGCCCAAAACGTTTTATTCGCGGTGATGGTATACATCTCTTTCTGGCGACCTATACCTAAATAACGGTTTTCACGTTCATCTAAATATTGTGATAGTGTGCGGAACTTATCTTGTGAGAAGCGATATCCCGCAAATGTGATCGTACTGTTTATTTCATCAAAAGATTTTGAATAACTCAGACGAAAAGAAGACCCCGTTTCTGTATTTTCACCAGGAATTCGGCTAACTGATTGTGTCACATCCGCAGACAAAGCTCCGAATACAGATAAGTCACGGCCTAACCCTGCTGAAAGTGCGGTATAATCCCGGCCGGCAAATAAGATCCCTCCAATTAACGACCAGTTATTACTCAGCCCCCAAGAGAAATCTCCTGTCGCAAACATTGGCCCTTCTGGCTTATGGTTAAAGCGAGAAGGCTTACCCATTGAGACGTTATAACGAACATAACCAGGTCGAGTTAAATAAGGGATATTGGCGGTATCAATCTGAAAAGTGGATACATCACCGTCATCACCTTCAACTCTAACATCCAAAGTTCCTCGAATTGAGCTTTGCAAATCTTGAATACTAAATGGCCCCGCAGGTACTGTCGTTTCATAAACAACACGCCCTGCTTGGCTCACTATCACCTTTGAATTACTTTTAGCAATGCCATTGATTTGCGGCGCATATCCCCTTAAATTTGGTGGTAACATACGCTCATCGCTGGCTAAGTTAAGTCCTGTATATCGAATAGTATCGAAAATTTGCGAATTTAAATAAATTTCACCCAGAGTTAATTTAGCCGCTATATGAATTAAAGGGCGGTATGCATAAAACTGATTCCAATCGAATTTTCTGTCACCACGCTCATTGTAATTTGCTTGGTAATCAGCTCTAAAACGCCATGCACCTAAATTCACTCCAGCTTGGCCATAAGCAGATAAAGAATGTCTACTTGTATGCCTGACTAAAGAACGTGAAATCGAACCATTTAGGTTATAATCGAACAATAAACCTGAAACACCTGTATCCCAACGCTCAGGCGGTACCCAGCTTGGGTCTGAATACTTCATCCAAGCTTGCGGCATTGTGATATCAAGCTTACCTTCGAAGTTATTAATTTTGACACCTGATATAGGTAAAATATTCGAGCATCCTGGTGAGATCGCCTGAATTTTCTTTAATGCATCTTCTTTAAGTGCCAGCATATCAATTTGTTCAGGCGTAAAACAAACGAGCGTTTTTTCACTATCCTGAGGGTCAATGATATAAGTAACTTTTTGCTGCGATAATGATTGCCCATTAATATAAACATCTAATAGATAAGTACCAGGAAATACAAAGTTGTCTTTTGAAAAGCGAGTTAAGTCAATATTATTACGATCCCCGACATCTAATACATCTGTATTAAATTCAACAATATCGTTAGCTAACATATTAGGTGAGTAACAAAGCATTGCAATATATATTGCAAATATTTTTTTTATATTCCCACTGAAAATAATCATTTTAATTCACTCTGAATTCACTAGCTATTCTAAAAGACCAATCCGATTCTTAATAAAATCGCAAATATTTTTATATTTATTCAAAAATAATCCATTCTAAATCTCAATACACCTGCAAATTCACCCGCCTTAATGTATTTTTGATAAGCGACTAAAGTTGCAGTAAACTCCAAACTGTTTCGTCCCTCGAGCAATGTATAATCAGGTAGCTTTGTATTGAATTTTAGTATTTCTCCATGAGAATTTTTTAATTGAATACCAAAACCTTCTGAATCACCATTAACTTGAAGTAACTGACCGCGGTCCACAGTGCTTCCCATCATTGTTATTTGAGCTCTTGATGCACTACCTTTATCTTCGGAAGGAAGCGTACAACCGACTAGCTTTATATTAAAATTTTTACTTAAAAGTAAATTAGCATCAGGCGTGATTTCACGTGCACTCACTTCCCCGAAATTAATCCAAAGCTCTCGACTATCAGGATCGATATTACAAGAAGCCTCAATTAACTCGCCTTGCATAACAATATCACCTGGGGTGTTATTTACAGCACTTCCCCAGCTTAATAAGGGCCATAATAAACTAGAGCTTAATGCTATTTTTTTAACTCGAATTATCATGGGTAACACCGCTTTAATTATATTTCTAGGCTCAGTATTGCGGAGTATTTAATACTCCGCATACAATCACTAAATTAATTCCAAATTATTGGTAATCGATTTGGAAGTTAATTGTAGAATCGAAGTTACCTGGAGTAACAGCATTAGATGCGTTATCTGATTTCAGGTATGCAACAAATGGAATTGTTGTTTTACCATTAGTTAAGTTAACCGCTGTAGAAGCCTGGCCCCATACAACATCTTGATTTCCATTATCTCTTAAACCAATACCAGCACCGCTTGCTGTTCCTGAAGTAAATGCAGCTAATGCGCTATCATTCGGATTTACTGTAGATGGCGTGTAAGTAACAGTTGCAGTTTGAGCTACTGTAGTATCACAGCCTTGCAGAACGATATCTTTTTTAACATTACCTGCACGCTCACCATTTTTTAAATTTGATACAGGGATTTGGTAAAAATTAACTTTTACAGGGCTTGACTCTTCGCTTAAACCACAAGCAGAGTTAACAAGCTCACCTGTAATTTCAATTGTACCGTTAGTTGGGGTACCTGTATAAGCGGCCATAGCTGCAAATGAAGCAAAACCTGATGCTAATACTGCGCCGACTACAAATTTATTTAATTTCATATTAATTTAATCCTGTATGATTTATATTTTGCTATAATAGTTGTTCATAACAACTTTAGATAAAAATAATCATTAATCCATATAATGATTATTTTTAATAAAGTTATCACCTTGACAAAGTTAAATTTATTTATTTGTATTATCTGTTTATCATGCCTTGTTCTTAATTGTCATGAGCAAAAATTATCGCCACATTTTTTTTGTATCTTTATCTAAGATCGAATAATAGTTTTTTTCATTCATTACAATGCATTTTAATCTTTCGTTATCATGCTTATCTATTACATGATTAAAAAAATCTCGCCATGACTTATTAAATAGTGCTAAGATGGTGTCCATCATTTCAAACGTTAATTTCGTTTTTCCCGTTTCATAGCGAGAAATTTGTTGTTGACTCACATTTAACTTTTTTGCCAGTTCGCTTCCTGTTAAGTTTTGCTCTTTCCTTATCCCTCGCAAATACTGTCCTATTTCTATATTTATCCCTTTAGAAAAATAAGCCATCTTTATTTAACCTTTATATTAAATAATAAATTTTAGACACTTTGTTAAATTTAGAATGATTATATGTCTGAATATTTAGTTTGTATAATTGATAGTGCAAATCTATTTTTATTAAAAAAAAACACCGCCCTATTAAAATAAGTATTTGTTACAAAAAAATGAAACTTAAAGTAAATAACCATTGAATAACAAAGAGTTAATTTTTTGGTAGTGAAAATACTTAGTTAAATATTTACAAATTGATACAATTTAAAATATCAATATATACTTTTAACCCGCGCCATGTTTATTTAGGTTAAAATTTAACCACTAAAGTTAATGAAATAAAATTTTTCCACTCGTATTTTGGGTTTAATTTTATCTTAAATATTTTTTTAAGACTTATCTTAGCCTGTTAAAAAATGAAGTGTTTAGCTCACTAAGCGTAAAGGGGATTTTTAGAATCATATTTATGTGGTTTTAGAATCATAGTGAGAGGATTCATCAGTGAGGTCGAGAATTGAAGTTCGAAATTTCCCTTCTAGCTAAGCCCTTCCCACAAATATTGTTTCAGCTTTATCTTATCATTTGAATCAAAAATAATGCCTTCACTGATAAGTGCTTTTTTATGTCGCGTATAGCTCTCCCCTTTCACAGACAATTTCCCTTGCCCATTTATAATGCGATGGCACGGCAAAGTACTGTCTGCGGGGATCGTGCGGATCACTTGGCATACTTGTCGTACATAAGTAGAGTAACCCGCCATTTTGGCCAGCGTGCCATAAGTCACGACTCGGCCTTCAGGGATACTACCGATTAAGTGATAAATTATATCTTGAAAAGAGGGAGTGCTATTCATAATAAATTACTTATATTCAATATGTTACTTAACTTAGTAACGTTATTAAGTAGGCCTATATTTAATATAGAAAGCCCATGATACGTCTAAAATCAGAGCAGACAATAGAATGTATTATCACTCTAAATCGCCTTCACAGCCACGACCCTATGATTTTTAATTGTTAAACACACCTAAGTTTCTTTAATATAAAATAAAGTCAAATTGAGGTTACCGTTCGAATTTCATGAAAATACTCTTAATTGAAGATCATACAAAAACCCAACATTGGGTTAAAAATGGCTTAGAAGAAGCAGGTTTTCTTGTGGATACTGCCCAAGATGGCCGTGATGGTCTCTATTTTGCCTTAGAGAATAACTACCAGTTAGTTATTCTCGATATTATGCTCCCTGGCATGGATGGCTGGGACATTTTGAAAATTTTAAGGACATCTAAAAATGTTCCTGTAATTTGCCTCACCGCTCGCGATGCAGTAGACGACCGAATTAAAGGATTAGAGCTCGGTGCAAATGACTATCTCGTTAAACCATTTTCATTCTCAGAATTACTCGCTCGGGTTAAAAATCTCTTAAAAGTTCATCAACCCACATCTACAAATATGGCGGTTGCGGATTTAAAAATAGACCTCACTCGCCATGAAGTTGAACGTAGTGGTATAAAAATCACCTTAACCCGTCAAGAATTTTCTCTTTTACTGTTTTTTGTACTGCATTGTGATGAAATCTTGCCGAGAGCATTAATTGCAAGTGAAGTTTGGGGGATTGATTTTGACAGCGATACCAATGTTATTGATGTCGCTATTCGCCGGCTAAGAAAGAAAATCGATGATAATTTTGACGTTAAACTCATCGAAACGATTCGTGGTATGGGATATCGCTTAAATAGGCCAGAAAAATGAAAAAAAAATCGCTACGCTTTAAGCTTATTTCATTATTTATTGCTTTGATGGTTGTAAATGCAGGTATGGTGACGTGGGTTTTGTATCACTCACTTAAAAATGAGCTCGTTGAACAAGATAACAACTTACTCATTAACCGAGCCCACCAGCTCGCCAAGTTAATTTCCAGTGGTATTGATATCAAAACGCTTCCCATGTATTTCCAAAGCATGATGGATATGCGCCAAGATATTATCCAAATCTCGGATGACGCTGGGCGCGTATTAGTTTCGACAAATAATGCGCAACTTGATACCCAACAACTCAAATTAGTGCCACAAAAACAATTAAATCTCAATGTTATCAACCATGGGAAAACAGCGCAGGGGATCCCCTTTTCCTCCGTATATTTCCTTTCAAACTCCCCACAAGGGCCCTTACAAGTTGTTCTCGGCAAAATATCGGTCGACCGCAGTGGCATCTTAGCCCAATATTTAACCCAAAGTATGCTGGTTTCAGCATTTTCAATATTACTCATGGGGATACTCAGTATATGGCTCTTGAAAAAAGGACTGTCAGATATTCAATCGCTTAGCCAAATCACAGCAAAAACAGATATTTATACATTAAAGAACCCTATCGATATTGAGCAGTTGCCGCAAGAGCTTAAAGAGCTGGGTAAATCAATGAATACCATGCGCCAACGATTGAAGCATGATTTTGTTAAACTCACCCAATTGGCTGATGACTTAGCCCATGAGTTAAGAACCCCAATTAATGCTATTCGTGTGCAGAATGAAGTTACATTGCAGCGGCCTCGTAGTGTTGCCGAATATGAAACGATGATCGTCAGTAATATCGAAGAGTTGGATAAACTGGCTAAAATGATCCAAAACACCCTATTTATTGCCCGTGCTGAAAATAAGAACATTACGTTGAATCGCGAAAACATCGTTTTATTTCAAGTTATTGATGAGGTGTATGAGCTATTTTCCGCCTATGCACAAGAAAAACAAATCGAGCTATCATGTGAGCCATCGTCATTAACCCTTTATGCTGACCCTACACTACTCACTCGAGTTTTCATTAACATTTTCTCAAATGCAATTAAATTTTCTCACGCACAAACTCGCGTACTCACTGAAATCACTACATATCCAAACCACCAAGAAATTAAAATCACTAACCAAGGCGATCTGCTGCAAGATAATGAGGAAATTTTCACTCGTTTTTGGCGGGGGGATAATGCTCGTTCAACAGAAGGCTCTGGTTTAGGATTAGCAATTGTTAAAGCAATTGTTGAATTGCATGGTGGGTCAGTAAGCTTTGAACACTGCTCAGGTACCAGTACAATTACCCTCCGATTCCCTACGATCAAGTAAGATGACAAATTTGTCATCTTACTGTCAGCTTTATTTTTTGCGCGTTTGATATAACAGATTTAATC
This sequence comes from Providencia sp. PROV197, assembly GCF_028479625.1. Taxonomy (NCBI): domain Bacteria; kingdom Pseudomonadati; phylum Pseudomonadota; class Gammaproteobacteria; order Enterobacterales; family Morganellaceae; genus Providencia; species Providencia sp. PROV197. The sequence continues at coordinate 53,229 of NZ_JAMPNZ010000015.1, read as the reverse complement.
CACCTTATTACTCTGGAGCGCACAATGAAAAAAACACCAAAAATTCCGACGTCTCAAATCACAGATGAGTCGATTTTTTTTATGAAACGCCGACAACTTCTTAAAGCCTTGGGTATCGGAGCCGCAGGATTAACCCTTGCATCTACGGCAAATGCAGGTTTATTTTCTTGGTTTAGTGACGATACCCCCGCGACTCCAACCGTGCCTAGAAAATCGCTGATATTTATTCAACCTCAGGAATACCAATCATCACTTATTCTGACACCAGAAGATAAAGTGACTGGGTATAATAACTTTTATGAGTTTGGGCTCGGTAAGTCAGATCCCGCCGATAATGCTCATACATTAGTCACTGACGAATGGACTGTCACGATTGAGGGTGAAGTTAGCCATCCAATGACTCTCAATTTAGATGACATCAACACTAAGTTTCCCTTAGAAGAACGTATTTATCGAATGCGCTGCGTAGAAGCGTGGTCGATGGTTATTCCATGGGTTGGTTTTCCACTTGCGAAGTTATTAGCGCTAGTGGAACCTACGAGCAAAGCTAAATATGTCGCCTTTGAAACACGTTACGCCCCCGAACAAATGCCTGGGCAAAAAAGTCGTTATGTTGGTGGCGGGTTAGCCTATCCCTATGTGGAAGGATTACGCTTAGATGAAGCAATGAATCCACTCACTTTATTGGCCACTGGCGTATATGGAAAAAGCTTACCTAACCAAAATGGCGCACCTATCCGACTAGTCGTTCCTTGGAAATACGGCTTTAAAGGCATTAAGTCTATCGTGAAAATCCGCCTAACTGAGCAAATGCCCGAAACAACGTGGAACCTTTCTGCACCAGATGAATATGGTTTTTATGCCAATGTAAATCCTCACGTAAACCACCCCCGCTGGTCACAAGCAACTGAACGTTTTATTGGTGCAGGTGGCTTAGGCCAAGTAACTCGGCAACCCACGTTGCTCTTTAATGGATATGCCGACCAAGTGGCAAGCTTATACCAAGGAATGGACTTGCGGAGATACTATTAATGTCCCAAGAAAATAAACTAACAGTATGGTTAACCAAAGGGAGTATTCACCTTGTTGCTCTACTCCCTTTGTTGTGGTTAATTTTTTTGATAGATACCCAGCAACTTGGCGCCGATCCCACTAAAGATATACAACATTTTACAGGGATCACTGTGTTACGTTTATTAGTTCTGATTGCGTGCATCCCACTTATTGCTCAATTATTACGATTTACCACATTGTTTCAAACACGCAAAGCACTTGGGCTCTGGTGTTTTTTTTGGGCAGCTCTACATTTAAGCAGTTATCTGTTACTTGAAATCGGTATAAATAATTTGGGGTTATTTTTTGAAGAAATTTATTCGCGAGTTTATTTAGTTATTGGCGCTATCGCTTGGCTATGTTTATTTCTGATGGCTATTAGCTCATTAAACTGTATACGTAGTTGGTTAGGTACATGGTGGAAAAGAGTCCATATGCTACTTTACCCTACCCTCTTACTTGTACTTTGCCATTACATTTTGTCACTCAAAACACTCACACCTGAACCTTTTATCTATTTAGGGCTAGTTGGATGTGCATTTTTTTATCGTATAAAGAATCAATGGAAAATGTCTATTTCATCATAAATATAAATTGAAATGAATAAAACCTATCGTTTATTTTTCTATATCTTTTTATGATATGTTTAAACATAATTCGAATACTTTTAAACACCTCTAAAAAATACATGCCAACAAAAATAATTTTATATTTTCAATGTATATTCAGAGTTATCACATACTAAAACAATTCTTTAATTTACGATATAACTCGACTAAGATAGATGGTGAAAATAACTAAAAAAGATAGAGTGAGTAGTTAACATGAAAGATATTAATAAAGAAAATAAATATATTAGCTTTAGAAATAATGGAGTTTTTTTGATTACTGCTATAGTCAATTCAACCATTTGTTTTTCTTTATTTGGCTTCATAGGTGGGACATTTGGTCTTTTAACAACACTATTCTCTAATGTCGTTTATGATACAAAGCCTGATAGTAGTAATATTTTTTATGTATTTTTTTTATTATGTTTAGTTATCGTTGGTGGGGGGATTGGTTTTATACTAAAACTAACAATTTATTTTCATATTTACTTATTTATCCTCTCCTATTGCTATTACCTATTTTACAAAAAAGATGATTACTTAGATCGTACATTTCCATTTTTGATTATCTTTTCTTGTATGGGAACAACACTTGACTCTATTAGCTTTGACTTGCCGATGGCCTTTATCTCAGGGGTTGCTATTAGTCTGCTTACATTTAGCTTACTTAGACATAAAAATTTTGAAAGTCATGCATTTAAAAATGGATTATTTTCAAAGGAAATATATCATAGTGATGAAAAAGTATATATACGCGCTTTCTTATTCAGTTTTTTTCTATTTTTAAGTCTTTCAATACCTGACTATCTAAATTTATATAAACCTTATTGGGCGCCTCTAACATTCATTATGTTACTCCATCCAAAAGAAATGCACATAATAAAGGTTACCTTACTTAGGTTTTTAGGAAGTCTATTGGCAGCCGTTTTTGTTATTGCCATGTTTAGCATAACCAAATCACAGGAAACTTATATTTACTTAGCAGTTTTAGCTTTAATCATATTTTTTATGCCAACACTTTTCCGCTTAAATTATCTACTAAAAACATTTTCTATTACTGTTTTTGTTCTACTTCTTCTTGAAGAAACTCAATTTTTACATAACCCAAGTTACTTACTACCGATATCAAGAGCATATGAGACATTTATCGGTGGTGCTGTTGCAATTCTTGCAAGCTTAGTTTTAAATATTTTTAGGATCCTAAAAAAAGAAAAATCATAAATTAAAATTTATAGTAATAAAAATAAGGAAGCCTTCTTTAAGTAAATGTTGAAGCTTCCTCTATATTTAGACTACCATTGAAGAAAACCATAACAAAAAAATAACTACACTCTTATAAAAGTTTTCATACATATTATTTATTTTTACTTCTATTACAATACCAGTGGCTAAACCAACGTGTAATGTAAATATAAACTAAAATAATTAATGTAATAGTGAAAATATCCATATTTAATGTTTTTGTGTCAAAACCAATTATGCTGATAAATATCACAGGTGATAATACCAAAAGTATTAAATCAAAAAACAATTGTAATCTATAAGGCTCTGAAGTAATTCCATGCCATATTGATTTAGCTATTTTCATTTCAAAACTCCTTGTTCTATTATAAACTTAAAAATAACAGTATCATATTTAACTATATTGCTTATTACTCACTGAGTATCCAATATAGATAGCAGCAAACCCGATAACGACACTTAAAATCAAGTAACTAACTGCCACTAAGAAAGCCCCTGGATACTTCATTATCTCAACGGCGCCATAGACAAAACTAGAAAATGTTGATAACCCACCCATTACACCTGTGGCAAAAAATGCATTCATCCCTTGGCCTATTTTCTTCCTCATTAATAGTCCAGCGACAATACCCAGCAATAATGATGCGAGAATATTTGCTATAAATATGTCAAGGGGAAAGTGATCATTCATGGTAGGAACAGACACCATCAGTAATTCTCGGGAAATTGCGCCAATTGCACCACCAATAAAAACTAAGATCATAATATTCATTTTTAGCCCCTGTTAGTTTGCTAACCAAGCACCAATAAATGCCGCAGCTAACCCAAATAAAACCGAAATTAATAAGTAAAAGAGTGCGAGTAATTTTTGTTTAGTTTGAGTCAACTTCAAGGCATCAAGCTGCATGCTACTGAATGTTGTATACCCCCCCAGTAACCCTGTTAAAATAGCTGATTGTAGAAATGTCCCATAGCGGTCATCCCAATCAATAGAAAAATAACGGCTTAAAAAACCAATAACAAATGCGCCAGAAATATTAATGATGAACGTTGATAATGGAAATTTTCCGTGATAGCTCTCGCCCACTAGGCGACCAATCCACCAACGCAGTAGTGAACCAATACCTCCGCCAGCTCCAACTAATAAAATATCAATAGCTACCATTGCAGCATCCTCTATTTGATATCATAGATATAAAAACATCGTTTCTAGAATTTAAATTAAATACATTAATGTAATATCAAAAATTAACAGTCATTAAATGAGCATAATTAAATAGCCAGTGAATACTTTTGATAATTTAAAATAGTTCACTCTGATATTGTTATATTCCAAATCGATGTACATACCTTTTCTAATAGGAATTTATTGTGGCTAAAAACAATCATCGATAATGGTCTTTCTTCCGAGAGCTGAATTAAAAACTGCCATATATCTTTCTGTAAGTGAGCATCTAATTGTGCAGTGATTTCATCTGCAATTAAGGTTTTTGTTCTCGGGTCTAATGCTCTTAATAAGGCAATTCGAGCAAGCTCTCCGCCCGACAGTTCATTTGGTCTTCTAGCCAACCACTCTGATTTAATAAACAAACGTTCAAGGTAGTATGGAGCAGGCTCCCAAGCATCCTTCACACTTTCACCGACTGTCCGATAAGGGTTAAAGCACTTTTCAGGATGTTGAGGAACGAGCTGAACAGGGCAATATTCGTTTTGAGACAATTTTTTTCCATTAAATAGCACATCTCCTTGCGCAGGTATTTGCCATTGGGCTAATACACGGCCTAATGTTGTTTTACCAAAACCACTCGGTGCTGAAATCCCTAGGCGCTCATTTTTATTCAGTGAAAATGACAGTGAATCCCATAATGTACGGTTATCTTGCTTTATACATAAGTTTTTGACTTCTAACATGTTGAAACTCTCTATAAACTAATAGATGGATAACCAAACAACAGCAATAAAAATACAAATAATGGAAATAATACCGCCTGATTTTGTAAACTCTAAAAACGATATTTTAATACCATGCGCAGAGGATTGCTCAACAGCAATAATCCCTGCAATACTACCAAATATAAATATATTACCCGCAAAACAGGCCCCTAAAATTAACGCAGCACCTAACAAATCGACATTGCCATGAGGGTAAACAAACTGGATCAATAAAATCACCGTTGGTGTCGTCCCTACAAAAATACTCATTACGATGGTGACCAAAAATAACGTAATAGGGCTATTTAGGTCGATACCTTTGCCCAATAGATAATGCAATATCTCCTGAGGGATACCAGTATTAGAAAATGCGGTATTAATAATAAATAACCCCATCATTAAAAGAATTAAGTCTCCATCAACATGCTTTAACATGTCACTGGACGCTATTTTTCTGTTTAACAATAAAAAACAGGCTGCTGACAATGCAACAAGCTCACGAGGTAAATCACTAAATAAAAAAGCGAGAATAACCGCAAATAAAACCGTAGCGGCTTTTATCGTTTCCCACCAATTGAATTCAATAATCGAAGGCTCGCCATTGGACAATGTTGACTTTTTATCGTCAGATAAATACCAACGATTACGGTAAAGCAAAGTGATCACACACCATACAATGGGAATTGAAAATAAGACTGGAATAGCCGTAATATTGAGTATGCCAATAAAAGATAAATCCAATCCTTGTGCCACAACCATATTTTTAGGGCTGCCAATTAAAGAACCTGCGGCACCGTTATTGGCCGCAAAGCAAAAGCCAAGTAAAAATGGAATTGGGTTAAGACCACGAGATAATGTAACGGAAACCAATAAAGGCGTCATCGCCACCACAACAATATCGTTTGTAAGTACCGAGGCAAGAAGTGCGCCAACAATAATGAAAACAGCCATTAATTTAGGTGGGCTAATATTTAAGCTCGCCACTTTTTGTGCCGCTTGGTGATAAAATCCTGATACTGTAAATGATGCAGATACCACCATTAAGCCAAATAGTAATCCAATCGCACTGTAATCAATTGCATTCCAAGATACTTTGGGCGAGATAATCCCAAACCCTATCATGGCCAATGCCCCCGCTACAGATGCACCAGTACGGTCAATTTTAATCCCAGGGAAAGTCCCAAAAGCCATTGCGACATACACTAGAATAAAAATAATAACGGTTAGATCCATAATAAACTCTCTATCTCTTATCTATATTTTTATTTCTTCGTATAAATGATAAAGCTGCAGATACTCCACAGCAGCAATTTTCTATTGGGACTCCAGCATATTATGATTCTAATATGTTGTTTGAAAAAATAATATTTTCCATCACTTGGTTATTAATGTTTTCACCAAAGATCATTTTAATCAGAACTTCACTTCCTAAAGATGAAAGCGAAATGAGTAAATCCGCATGTAGTAGCTGCATGTTTTCGTAGTTTTTGTCATCATTTACAGCAATAACACTTTTAATATTTCCACCAACAATTTCTTTCGCAGCCAACATAGAAATGGTGTTTTCAGAATCAGAGTCACCTAAAATAAATAACGCTTTTGCCTGATCTAAGTTAGCGCTATTTAATGTATGTTTATTAATTTGGGCTGTGACAATAACTTGCGCATTATCTGGATAGCTCTTTTTTTGATCTTCATGACAAAGCACCATGACATCTAAGTCGCGCTTTCTTAATCCGTGGTAGGTGTTTAAAGCTAGGGGGCTTGCGCCAACAATAATATAGTGGTTTTTCATACGGAATAATCTCTTCTTAACAATTTCCTGTGTGCTTTTTGCAAATACCCCTAAAAAATAAACAATAGAGGTTGTGAAAATTGTAATACCTAAAATTACAATCGAAATGGTGAACAGTCTTGCCTCAACGCTAATTGGAATAATGTCACCAAATCCCACCGTCGTCATACATACCAGAGCAAAGTAAAATGCTGATGAAATATCAGTAACATGGGGTTGAAATTGTTCGCCTAAATACAAAGTTCCAAATACAGAATAACCCAATAATACGCTTAAGCTCATGAAAGCAACAAAGCCTGCACCAGATAAGCTATGGCGATTAAATGCTTTCCAATTTGCAACAGCAATAATCAGTACTATCAGTGAAAAAGTTCCAGTCAGGACATTTTCCCTTGCTAATACCAAGTTAATTAACATAATAATAAACAGCATAAAGCAGCTAAATAACCAACCGATCCGCAGGCCTAAATATGTAGGAATAGCAAGGATAATGAGTACAACTCCAATAGCAAATCTTGGAATATCTAATAACTTAACTAATCCTAAAGATTGTAGCCAATCAACAAAACCTAGATGCTGAGGGTATAAATGAAAATCATAAGTTGAGATGATGGGGATAATAATCAATATCCCATCTACAAGTATTAATAATGAGAGCACTAAGCGTAGCATTCTCATATTTTGAATATATTTATATATTGCATTTTTTTTCATAATTGAATACCAAAAAGTTTTAGTGCAAATATTACTGCCGATGCTTAGGCATAATATCTTGATTCGGTACTAGAAATAGCCATGATGCTAGAACAAATGGCATCGTTAAGGTCGGGATACCAAATGGTTCAAGAATAATATCGAGTGCCCCTTGAACAAATACGGTAAATATCACACCAACGATGGCATAAACGACCACTCGATAGCTCGGTTTATTAAAGGTAGAACCTAAAGCAATCGCAGTTAATACAGCGCTAAATGAATATAAACCAGTATGAATACTCGAAAAGTCACCTTTTAAAAGAGTTGCAACAATAAAAGCAAGAAGAGAACCAAATACGGCAAATATCGCTGCCCATATAGAGCTAACCGCAAGACCAATGACAAAAAGAATGCCGACAATCATGCTACTGAGTAAAAATACTTCCGAGACACCACGGAAAATATCAGCAACCAGATCGCTATGAGGAATTAACCCAATGGGTTCAATAAGTTGTTTAGGTAATGCGGGGGTCGGCAATGCAACACCTTCAATACCTAAGAAATTGTAACTCGCGAGTAAAATGATCCATGATACTAAAACAAAAGGGGCTGTTAATGCTGCAACTTTCCAGTTTTTTAGAAAATCCATTAAAGAGATAGTCGCTATAACAGAAACGATACTCCCTAATACGATTGTTACCCAAACAAATGGGGTATTCTCTAAGAAAGTAGGAAGAGCAACCCCAACTAAGCAACCATTGTATCCATAAAGCCCCGAGCGCAGTGATTCAGTATCTAATTTACTAATATAAGCGGTAAGTGTAGCCACAATGGTACCTAACAAACAACCTAAAGCGACTTGCGGCATGCCTTCTAAAAACGCACCGATGAAAATGGCAATAAAAAATAGAAGTCCGGTGAGTGCGTTATTTTGAAACATAACTTGAGCACAGCCACGCAAGACGATATCAATAAATTGTATCGCTATATTTTTGCTGGCTAACTTATTCCAAGCATTCTGATTTATTATTTTTTCCATCATGAAATTCCTTGATAGGAATATCAGTAGAGAAATCATAAAAATTACTCTACTGATAATATATTAATAAATTACTTTGATAACCTAACCGGTTATTTCAGTCACTTTATGACAACCATTACTATTTTGTATTAAATGCAATAATAAACATTTAATGTAATAAACCGCATTTAACGCCATAAAAAAGGTTCTTGTAGCGAAATACCTAATATCTCTTCTCTCGCTATTTGCCAAAAATATCTGACAGCATCCTTCACTTTTGGACTATCAACCCCCAATGCTTTAAATATTAATCCACAGTCATTCGGTAATTGAGTTGCACCAAAAGCAATTTCATTTTTCGGGTCATATATCGCATCTAGACGTTCTAAAATACGCTCATGATGAATTTTAGGTGTCAGTAAAATAACATTGCCAAAAGTATCAAAGCTATCCATAACCGCTTTAAGATTTAACGGTGATTTTTTTGGCTCTAAAATGTATTTCTCAACAAATAATTCTTTATTGAACGATGATTCTGCTCGAATATGGGATGAAAAAACATCAAATCCAAACTGTTCATCTGGGTGGTGATATTTCCTGCCCGACATGAGTATTTCGGAATAAATCATTGTCGCACTTGGATGAATATTAATCCGCGTGTCAGTAATAAACCGAGAATTACGGTGAGGAATTATAGGATCGGGTAAATACTCTAAATACCCATCTTCCTCAACGATAATATTCTGGTACTGTGTGGCATAGTTGGCTTCCATCATATGAACCTTGGTCGCAGATTGCGTTGTCACATGAGCACAAGCACCTTTTTCAACTATAATATCAAGGGCTTGCCTATCACCTTGCAGTAAACTACCAGAGGTAGAGATCATAGTGACGCAGGGTAGATGGGGCATCAACTCATCCCAATACAGCGCTTTTTGCACTAAAGAAGGAACGCGACGCTCCATTTCCACCAGCTCACTACGATACTCTCCTTGAGCAAACCTTAATTTTAAGTAACCACTTTTACCAACAGCACCACTTTGCATTTGCTTCGGTTCATCTTGATATGCGGCGAGTTCAGGTGCATTGCTGCCTAAAATATGAGCTTTAACACGCGTTGGAGTATTTGCTATATCTGCCCTGAAATTCGTCATCTTTACCCCCTTGGTACTTGGTGCGTAAAGAGGAATTTATCCATGATCATATCAACCAACTCAACAACCCCTTCCCCCGTTTTACAGTTAGTCAGTATATAAGGGCGGTCGCCACGAACAATTTTGGTATCATGTTCCATCACTTCAAGACTGGCACCAACATAAGGCGCTAAGTCAATTTTGTTGATAACTAAAATATCGGCTTGAACTAAACCTGGACCATTTTTACGTGGAATTTTTTCACCTTCAGCCACATCAATAACATAGATGTAAAAGTCAGCAAGTGCAGGGCTAAAGGTTAAAGTTAAATTATCACCGCCACTTTCGATCATAATCACATCGCTATCAGGGAAGCGTTCTTCCATATCTTCAACTGCAGCAATGTTCATACTTGGGTCTTCACGTACTGCAGTGTGAGGACATGCCCCTGTTTCAACACCTAAAATTTTCTCTTCATCAAGAATGCCTTTCAAGGTGCGCTTTACTTGTTTTGCATCTTCAGTCGTCACAATGTCATTCGTGATGATTAGCGGTTTAATACCTCTTTCAATGAGGATCGGGGTGATCACTTCAATAATTGCTGTTTTTCCTGAACCTACTGGTCCACCAATTCCGATCCGAGTCATTTTTTTCATCATTTTTCCCCAAAATTTTTAGTTGTTCGTTAGTTCATAAACAAACGGACAAACGATTTAGTGTGTACCGCAGCTAAGACATCAATCACAGGAACATATGAGGACATTTGCTCTATGTCACCATTAGCTGCGATGTCACAAAAAACCTTAATTTCTTCATTTAATTCAAAAAGAATATGCTGTGTTTCATAGTGTGTGATACGCATTAGCCGCATCGCAGCACTCAAAATGGTCATGGCAATACCATATTGGTGCATCACAACAACATCTCTTTCCGCGATCCCTTGAACAGCCATAACAATGGCTTGTGTTACTGGCTGAGTCCCTGGAACCTCATTAGCTTTGATTTTCGCAAGCCACCCACTCACTTGTGGGTTCTCAAAAATATGGACTGAGATTTCAGCGAGTTTTTTCCCCATTCGGGTTGTCATTATGCGTGCTTCTTCATTCAATTTACGGTTATGTACCGCCCAATCAACCTTCGCTAATGTGTCGTTATCTTGAGCAATAGCAGCACGATGAGCCGCCACAATGGCGATACAATCTGAATGAGCTGCGACACTCAAAGACGTATGAACAAAAGATTTCAGCGTTTCTTTGTCGTGAACAACACCTTTTTGAATGGCGGATTCAACCCCATTTGAAAATGTAAATGCACCAATTGGTAGTGCTGAATCACCAAACTGCATAATTCTAATTAGGTCAGATGCTTCCATATCACTTTCCTTACTCATGAACACGAACGTTATTTGTGTGTATGAGTGTGCCCATGGTCATGATGGTGATCATGACTGTGATCGTGGCTGTGTGCATGATCATGACTGTGACTGTGCCCGTGGATCTGCCCTAATTCCACATGAACATGCGTATCTGTTTCCTCTGCACCACCAAATAATAAACGCGCTTCAGAGTGGCTCAATTCAGGTAAAATGCTTTCACCTTTCACAAAGGCAAATGTTTCTTCACCAAAACCATGTGTGCGCATGACCGAACCCATGACTTTTTCACTTACCGTCAGTGGTACGTAAACAAGATCACCCTTTAAAACGGCTTTCCAGTGCTGGTTACCTAATGCATGCCCTAATTCGAAACTAATACGAATATGTTCTTCAGTACTTAGGTTTTTCAGGTGGGACAAATTGACCATCATGACGTCACGTAAAGAGATCTGAACTATCGTCATTGTATTGGTTGTTTCATCAAATAGCAGGACATCACCATCCGACAACAAGACTTTTCTGTCCAGCGCAATACCTAAGTCTTGGCCTTTTTCAGTATTTTTACGACAGCGGCTTTTCTGTGCTTCTCGTTGATCAAGGATCAACGTATCAACGTCAGCATTTTTCTGGCGCGCTTGCCACACTGGGTCTTTTTTAACATTGCCAAGAATATGTTCAATAATGATCATAATATTACCTTTTATGTTAATTCTGCCCGCCACTGGCGGGCAGATAATCCAAACATGTACAATTAGCTAAAGAAATAACGTTGATTCATTGCGGCTTCGCTAATCGGCTGGCAAGTTGCATGTTCACCATTTACTTTTACAGCAAAGGTTTCAGGGTCAACTTCAATATTTGGTGTCTCACCGTTACGCACTAAATCACGCTTTCCAATCGCTCGGCAGTTATTGACAGCAACCACTTGCCGCTCAAGGTCTGCTTTTTCTTTAATGCCATCATCTAAAGCAGCTTGTGAAACGAAAGTCACACAAGTGTCGTTAACGGTTTTACCCATTGCACCAAACATTGGACGATAGAACACTGGCTGTGGTGTTGGCAGGGAAGCATTCGGATCGCCCATTGCTGCCCAGTTGATCATGCCACCTTTAATAACCAGTTTAGGTTTAGCACCAAACATACGTGGGTCCCATAATACGAGATCCGCCATTTTGCCGACCTCAATGGAGCCTAGAATATGGCTGATACCCTGAGCAATCGCTGGGTTGATGGTGATTTTTGCCACGTAACGTAGGACACGGAAGTTATCATTGCCTGGCGCATCTTCAGGCAGCTTGCCACGAGACGCTTTCATCGCGTTGGCTGTCTGAACAATACGTAACCAGTTTTCACCCACACGCCCCATCGCTTGTGAATCACTTGAGAACATCGAAATAGCGCCCATATCATGTAGCACGTTTTCTGCTGCAATGGTTTCAGGGCGAACACGGCTCTCTGCAAATGAAACATCCGACGGGATATTTGGATTCAAGTTATGACATACCATGATCATGTCAAATAACTCTGACTGGCTGTTAACACCGAACGGTAAGGTTGGGTTTGTTGAGCTTGGTAATACGTTAGGCTGGCTAACAACTTTTATAATATCAGGGGCATGTCCACCACCAGCACCTTCTGTATGGTAGGTGTGGATAGTTCTACCTTCAAAGGCTTCGATGGTATCTTCAACATAACCACCTTCATTTAGGCTGTCTGTATGTACTGAGATTTGCACATCAAATTCATCAGCAATACGTAACGCATGGCGAATCGCATTTCCTGTTGCGCCCCAGTCTTCGTGAACTTTTAGGCCAGCAGCCCCCGCAACCAGTTGTTCTATCAGTGGTTCACGAGTATAAGAGTTGCCTTTACCTAAAATACCTACGTTAATTGGTAAACCTTCGATAGCGCGTAGCATGGAGCGCATGTTCCAAGGGCCTGCCGTTACTGTCGTACCGTTAGTTCCATCGGTTGGGCCAATACCACCACCAAAGAAGGTTGTCACACCGTTTGATAACGCCGCATAAGCTTGTTGCGGCGAAATTAAGTGAATATGAGTATCAATACCCGCTGCCGTTAGAATTAAGTGTTCACCGGAGATAGCATCCGTTGATACCCCAACAACCATACCTGGCGTGATGTTATCTTGAATATTTGGGTTACCGCTTTTACCAACACCAACAATTTTGCCTGCTTTAATCCCCACGTCGGCTTTGATCACACCTAAACGCGCATCGACGATGGTGACGTTAGTAATCACTAAATCTAAAACACCGTTATCACTCGTGAAAGTATTATTCGCGCCCATACCATCGCGTAAAGATTTACCACCACCATAGACAGACTCCTCGCCATATCCACGTAAATCTTTTTCGATTTCAATATATAAATCGGTATCGCCTAAACGAATTTTATCGCCAACTGTTGGTCCGAATAAACCGTTGTATTCTTGTCTAGAAATTTTTGGCATGTTATTTACCTTTAACGTTAAGAAGGTGCATTGTTATTTATCATTACTGACATCTAACGCGCTTACTGTTCCTTATGCTTAAAACCACGAGCAATTGCTTTATTTAAAGCGATTGCTTTAGCAGGACGCTCAGTAGCGGCAACGTTGTCACCCGCCCAACCATCAACAAGGTTATTAAACCCATAGACACTTTGCTTTCCACCATAAGGGATCAGAGAAACTTCCACTTCATCACCTGGCTCAAAACGAATTGCCGTTGTAGAAGCAATATTTAAACGCTTACCGTAAGCCGCTGCACGGTCGAACTCTAATGCGTGGTTAACTTCAAAAAAATGAAAGTGGGAGCCAATTTGCACAGGTCTATCACCTGTATTACGAACTTTAATTTTTGTTTCAGGTTTGCCTACGTTGAACTCAATAGGCTCATCTGCAAAAATAACACCACCTAAAGGAGTCGGGGCTTTAATGCTTGTTTTTGAATTACTCATATTTCACCTCACCCTTCATTTATTTAATCGGATTGTGGACAGTTACTAAGCGAGTACCATCAGTAAAAATCGCTTCAACCTGAACATTTGGAATTAAGTCGTCCACACCATCCATAACGTCTTTTTTCGTTAAAACAGTTGCCGCTTCTTTCATCACATCTTCAACGGTTTTACCATCACGTGCACCTTCAAGTGCGGTAACCGTAATAATGGCAACAGCTTCTGGGTAATTTAATTTCACACCACGCGCACGGCGTTTTTCAGCTACGTCTGCGAGTGTGTAAACCATCAATTTTTCAATTTCTCTTGGGGTTAACTGCATAACGCCTCCTCAATTGATAAAGCTTAGTATTGTTAATACTGATAAGTATTCATTTTACGAACCAATAACTCATTTTCATTTGTAAAATATAAATTGAGTTAAATATCCAATAACGACGAGTTAAATAAATAAAATCCTTCTCAATAAACATTCCAATTTAATTAATCCAAATAAGACTGGATACGTATTGGCTATTTATTAAATTCAATTTTTAAATCATATTTATTCACTGGGTCCAATTTATAAATTGTTGTTCGGGCAAAGAATTCCACAGAGATTGAAAACACTTCCCTCCTCCGCCTCGCTTTAATATTTCACTACTGAGTACTTCTTCTAAAACACCATTACGTAATAGCGCAATGCGATCAGCAAAACGCACAGCCATTGCAAGGTCGTGGGTCACCCACAAAACACCTTTACCATCAAAGCAAAGAGATTTGATATGTTGTAGAAGTTGCATCGCATGTTCATCGTCTAGCCAAGATGAAATTTCATCTGCAAGAATATATTCAGCTTGAGAGAGTGTCGCGCTACAAGCGAGTACACGTTTTGCCATTCCCCCAGAAAGCTTATTGGGATAGCTATGGATTAAATCTGCTTGTAAATTATATTGTTGTAAGTGCAACGCGACGTCATGCATTTTAATATGCTGTCCACTTAATACAGCGGCACGTTCAAGTTGAGGGCCTATCTTAATGAGAGGATTTAATGCACTAATCCCTTGAGGGATATAGCACAGTGAATTACCACGATATTGCTGTTTAGATTTTTCTGTTAACTGGCATCCATTTAATACAATATCACCACGACAGCGCATATTTTCAGGTAATAGACCTAAACTACTTTGTAGTAATAAGCTTTTCCCTTCTCCGCTCCCACCTACCAATGCAACCATTTCACCAGGAGCCACATCCAATGAAATATCTTGTA
This sequence comes from Providencia sp. PROV197, assembly GCF_028479625.1. Classification (NCBI taxonomy): domain Bacteria; kingdom Pseudomonadati; phylum Pseudomonadota; class Gammaproteobacteria; order Enterobacterales; family Morganellaceae; genus Providencia; species Providencia sp. PROV197. The sequence goes on along the minus strand of NZ_JAMPNZ010000015.1, from coordinate 38,164 downwards.
AAAGCGGTGACCACTGTTTTTTGCCTAACCAGCGGAATTTCGCAACATCAATCGTAAGGTTATCAAAACTTAACATCAATCGCTCCTCAACCATAATTGTTGTACCGCTTTAGCAAACTGATCAAATAACAGCACTAACCCAACTAATGCAATGCCTGGAAACACAGCTAACCACCATGCACCTGTACTTAAGTAACGCAATGCATCTGACAGCAAAATACCTAACGATGCTTCATGTGGAGACAAACCAAAACCCAAAAAACTCAGTGCCGCACTATGTAATATCGCATGTGGAAACATTAATAATGACCCCACTAACCATTGTGAAAGGATCATCGGTAAATAGTCATATCGGCATCGGTAGAGCGCACTATTTCCAATCCGTTTCGATAACATGATGTAATCTGTTTGCTGCACTCGGAGCAATTCGGAACGTAAGATCAACGTCAACTTTGGCCAGTGTGTCAACGCAACCGCCCAAATTACCCCCACTTTGCCGCCACCTAATGTAAAGCAAATCAATATCAACAATAACAAGTGTGGCAACGCTAACAACGAATCAATACATCCACGAATAACATAATCCATCGTCTTACTAAAAGAGGATAAACTTGCCATCACTAGCGCTATCACTCCGCTCGATAATGCTGCGATGGTACCAATTTGTAAGCTGGTCGCTATTCCTTGGAATACTCTGTCCCACAAGTCTCGACCTAAATTATCAGTACCAAATAAATGAACCAACGATGGCGCTTGTCGGCGGTCGAGTAAATTCACTTCTACATCAGTTTGGGAAAGCCATGCTGCATAAGCCCCTAAAGCAAATAAGCACAATAAGGAAATAACTAACTTAATTAAGGCCTTATTTGGATTATAAGTCATGGCTCTCGGAGTACTCCTTTGTTCACGCTCTTGAGCAACCTATCAGAGATACTATTACTAAAGAAAATCACTACCGCACATAGCATCACGATCCCCATTAATAAAGGGATGTCACCCCGTAAACCCGCATCAATGGTCGCTTGCCCTAATCCTGGGTAAGCAAACACTTTTTCAGCTAGCAATGCACCACTGAGCAATTCCCCCATTGAGGCAAACTGTAAACATATTGCAGGGGTAATCGCATGTTTTACGACATGAAAGCTGATCATCGGCCATCCTTTATCCCCTTGAGCTTTTGCATAATGGATAAACTCACTGTTCATTACTTCAGCAACTTTAGAACGCGTATGCAGTGCGATATTACCAATACCTAACATCCCTAAAGCCACTACAGGTAACACAAGGTGATGCACTTTTTGTGACAATGTTGATGTTTGTTCATCTAAGCCTATCGGCCAAGCGCAACAAATTGGCGCCCACTGTAATGAAACAGCAAAAAGTGACAATAAAAGTAAACCAACCCAAAAAACAGGAATTGAAGCCAATAAATAAGATAGCGTTGAGATGATTTTATCTGGCCATCTATTTAGGTATCTCCCTGCTATCAACCCAAGTCCAAAACCAATCGCTCCAGAAAATAGCCATGCCGATAATAACAAGGCTAATGAAGGTGCTAACCTATCAGCAATCACTTGTGAAACAGGGGTGTTATAGAGCATGGAATACCCCATATCACCTTGTAATATCTGTGAAAACCAACGCCAGAACTGCATCCATAAAGGCTGATCAAGCCCCCAACGAGCAGCAATCAATGAATATTGCTCAGGGGGAACATGCATTAAATCATTACCAATGTAGGCTTTAATTGGGTCTATTGGTGAATAGCTTAGGAGAATAAAAACCCCAAATGCTGTCACCAATAATAAACAGATAAACCGCAATAAAAGCCCGATGGTTGTCCGCATTACTTGCAGGTCCAAGCCCAGTCATCTACATTATTCAACACTGACCACGAGCCGTGAATTTCAGGTGCGCCCTTTCCTAGCTCGACACAATTATTCAATAAATAAAGATGTTGTACGTTCATTAACCAAGCCCAAGCAGCATCACCTTGAATACCTGTTCCTGTTTTGCCATCCCAATCCACTTTCTGCCAAAATGGAATAGCCGCATCTTGGTCTGGCTGGCGAAGTGCCTCTTCTATCACCTTATCAACAGCTGGATTTTTATAGTAACCCGCATTATAGAACCCTACGCCAGCAGCCTTGCTGCTGTAGTTATGAACCAGTTCCATCGGGTCAAGGCTACCCCAACCAAACAATGTTGGGTTGGCATGCATATATTTTTCAACGGTTTCCCAGCTGCCTGATTTTAAATCCATTTCAATGCCAATTGGCTTTAAGCTTGCTCTCACGGCCTGAGCTAAATCACGACGAGTGCTGTCGCCGCTGGCGTACCAAAGCGTTAGTTTTGCCACTTTGCCATCTTTTTCTCTTAAGCCGTCTTTATTCAGTTTCCAGCCAGCATCATCAAGAATAGTTTTCGCTTTTTCGACATCCCCATCTTTAAATGAAGATTGAGGATTATTCCAAGGCAAGCCTTCAACGCCTGTATATGCAGGGATCGCAAAACCTTCTAACACCGCATCCGCCAATAGCTTACGGTCAATGGCGTAGTTGATCGCTTTACGGATAGCGACATCTGAAGTAATGTCATTTCCAATTGGGTCACCTGCCGCATTTTTCTCTCCCGCAGGTGGAATTGGGAAGGAAATCCCTCGGTTTTCAACACTGTGGCGCTCAATCAACTTCATTCTTTTCACATCTTTTGCATTATTCGCAACGGCTGCAGGAATACGAACAATGTCTAATTCACCACTTTGAGCTGCGGCAAAAGCGCCATCTTCATTCAAGAAGACAAAAACCATTTTATCGAAATCGTTTTTGGGCCCCGCATAAAATGGGTTTCTTTCAACAATTAATTGCTGGCCTGGCTGGAAGTTCACTAAGCGATAAGGGCCTGCCCCGATAGGATTATGTGCGTATTTTTTCGCATCATATTTATCCGCAGAAACAATCCCTAATGAACCTAATACATTAATAAAGGTACTTTGCGGAGCAGATAACGTCATTTTAACGGTAGATGGGTTAACTTCCTCTGCTTTAGCAAAGTTCCCCATATCGACTTTTCCACCACTTGCTGCGGCATTGTTATAGGTAAAAACAACATCTTTTGCGGTTAATGGGGAACCATCGGAGAATTTAAGCCCGTCTTTTAATTTTAATGTCCACTCTTTACCGTCATCTGAATGTTCATATTTTTCAAGCATGTAGCTATGCCATGATAAATCAGCTTTTTGTTTTAATAATGGACTATGCAAAAGTAAATAGCTGCCGTGGCTCCAACCTAACATTGGATCAAACCCCTCGGTTGGCTCAGAGCCTATCGCTAAGCGCAAAGTTTGCGGTTTCTGAGTATCAGTCGCAGCATTTACACTCATCGATAGCCCCATAAAACAAATAGCCTGAATAGCTATTGCTACTTTCTTTTTCATATACCCATCCTAAATTACCAGCTGTATTTAGCAGCTATCCCAACCAGTGGTTCAAATAAACCTACCAATTAGGATAAACTGTAAGAAATAATATATTTGATAACTAATCTGCTTTTTCTCGATATGCGTCTTCATCAAATTCAACGGTATCTAAATTGTCACCAACCGCACTTTGGTCAACTCTGACTGGTGTAAATTTATTGATTATCCAAAGAATTAAGATTGTAAAAACAAAGGACCAAATACTGGTAAAGACAACTGCCACAGTTTGCTTCACAATTTGCATCCCGTTACCTTCAATTAACCCAGCAGGACCTTTCGCATTCCAAACCGTTGATGCAAACACGCCGACTAAAATAGAGCCAGTAATACCACCGACACCGTGCACACCGAATACATCTAATGCATCATCTAAATGACGCCTGACTAAGAAAACACAGGTGTAACAAACGATACTCGCAATAATCCCAATAATTGCCGCAGAACCAATTGAAACATAACCTGAGGCAGGCGTAATAGTGGCTAACCCCGCTACAGCCCCCGTTAAAAAACCAACAAGTTTAGGTTTACCTGTATGGAAACGTTCAATGATAAACCAAGTAATTGCTGCAAATGCCGCGGCAATATCGGTAGTAATAAACGCTGAAACGGTTACGGTATTGACTTGCAGTTCAGAACCCGCGTTAAAACCATACCAACCAAACCACAATAAAGCCGCGCCAAGTGCAATATAAGGAATATTGTGAGTACCATCTGACTTAATGACTCTTTTACCTACATATAATGCTGAAGCAATTGCAGCAAACCCTGCAGTTGCGTGAACGACAATACCACCCGCAAAGTCAACAACCCCCCATTTAGCAAAAATACCATCTGGGCTCCAGACCATATGAACGAATGGTGCATAGACAAATAATGTCCATAAGGTTAAAAAGATGAGATAAGCAGGGAAATTAACTCTATTTGCGAAAGCCCCTGTAATTAAGGCGGGCGTAATAATCGCAAACATCATTTGATATCCAAAATGAACCAGTATTGGCAAACCACCATCATTACCGGTATACATCGTCTGAGGATCAATGTTATTCAAGAATGCATAATAAAGTGGGTCGCCAACAATCCCATTAATTGTAGGACCGAACGATAATGAATACCCAACCGCAAACCAAATAATTGCCACCCACCCCATAGAAAAGAAACTCTGGGACATAATGGTAATAATACTTTTACGCGAAACTAATCCACCATAGAAAAAAGCAAGCCCAGGAGTCATTAGCATAACAAGACTAGTACAAAGCAGCATAAATGCTGTATTTGGGACATCCAAAACTGACAATACATTTTCCATGGATACTCCTAAATTAACATAATGATATTTAAAATTTAGAGATATTTATTACTTCATTAAATGACTAGAATGATTATCACAATTGAAATTACATTCATAATAGAGTGATCACTCAGATAATCAATAAAAAAAAACAAATTAGATAATAAAAAATAATTCATACGTTTTTTAATAATCGATAAATGATTAACCATAAATGACTAATTAACATCGAAAAATAAAAATCATTTTAGCCAGTGAAACATTCATAATTTTCAATCAAAAACAAGGCATCTTCTTAATTAATAACAATCAGATTTAAAAGCATATTTTTTACATTTTCCCGCATTCTTTATTTTAATAGGTATAAAAATAAATCTATCCTCCGAAATCATTCATAAACATTACACTTTCATTACTATTAAATTGAAAAATAGCGTAATTAATTCAGTATACTCAGTTAAAAAACAGAAACCTACACAGCACTAATCAAATAAACTGCAAAAACCATTAGCAACCATAAATACAAAAATAAAACCCCGTAAATTCCTTAAAAGAAAATAAATTAAATAATATTAATTAAAAGAAACCCTACTTAATAAAAAATTCATCATGGTAATTCCAATACCTATAAAGTTAGTATGGTTTTATTACACTTATTTTTAAAAATATAAGAAGGGTTTATTTTTCTTTTCATTATTCAGTGTACTCATTTCATTTTCCACAAATGTACTTATTCTTGATATCTTAAGGTTGCTTCAAGGGATAAGTGCCGCAGCCGCATTTTCTGGGGCAATATCTCATATTTTATTTAATTAACAGCATAAACACATACAGAGTGTTGAAGTTGCCAACAACACCCAATCCCATTTATCTTCTTAATGTTTATGCTTACTAGCCTCTTCATTTGCATTTTGTACATCGTGAAGACCAATCACTATTTGACCATCTTCCTTGATAAATTCACTTTGTTGCTGGTTAGGCAATATATCTAACACTACCTCTGAAGGTCGACACAACTTTACGCCTAGCGGAGTGACGACAATCGGCCTATTAATCAGTAGCGGATACTGCAACATCACATCAATGAGTTGGTCATCTGTATAGCTATCTTTTTCTAAGTTTAATTGCTCATAGGGTTCAACATTTTTTCGTAGTAACGCCCTTACCGTGATTTTCATATCAGCAATAAGTTGCACTAACACATCTTTAGCCAGCGGCGTTTCTAGATAATAAATAATCGTTGGCTCAATACCACTATTGCGGATCATCGCAAGCGTATTGCGTGAAGTGCCGCAGTTTGGATTGTGGTAGATAGTGATCTCATTCATGGGGCTACCTTTAATTTAACAGTGAAAGTCGAAGTACTAAAGCAACGAGTGTGACAATGAGCACAGGGATCGTCATGATAATCCCTGTTTTAAAATAGTAGCCCCATGTAATGGTCATGTTTTTTTGCGATAAAACATGCAACCACAGCAATGTAGCCAAACTACCAATCGGTGTAATTTTAGGCCCCAAATCGGCACCAATCACATTGGCATAAACCATGGCTTGCTGAATTAATCCTGTCGCTTCACTCCCTTCAATGGATAAAGCACCAATTAATACCGTTGGCATATTATTCATAATTGATGATAAAAATGCGGTAATAAACCCAGTACCCAGAGTTGCTACCCATAACCCTTTGTCTGCAAGGTAATTGAGCGCTTCAGAAAGATAATCGGTTAACCCTGCATTTCTTAAACCATAAACCACCAAGTACATACCTAAAGAGAAAATGACGATTTGCCACGGTGCACTACGTAACACTTTTTTGGTATTAATCGTATGGCCTCTGGCTGCAATCACCCAAAGAATTAAGGCGCCAATTGCCGCAATAGCGCTAACAGGAATACCTAATGGTTCTAAGACAAAAAAACCGATGAGCAACAACACCAATACCAGCCAACCTGCTCTAAACGTTGTCATGTCCTTAATGGCTAAAGTCGGTTCACTCAGTTTAGTGATATCATACTGCTTAGGAATATCTTTGCGGAAAAACCAATGCAGCATCGCTAATGTTACAATAATTGCTGCAATATCCACTGGCACCATAATCGATGCATATTCAGTAAATCCAATATTAAAGAAGTCCGCAGAAACGATATTCACGAGGTTTGAGACAATAAGTGGCAAGCTCGCTGTATCTGCAATAAAACCCGCTGCCATGACAAATGCTAATGTCGTGCCTTTGTTAAAACCAAGTGCCAGTAACATCGCAATTACAATGGGCGTTAATATCAAGGCTGCGCCATCGTTGGCAAATAAAGCAGCAACCATTGCACCAAGTAATACAATATAACTAAATAGCAGTCTTCCTTTACCCCCGCCCCACTTAGCAACATGCAATGCAGCCCATTCAAAGAAACCGCTTTCATCTAAAAGCAGGCTAATAATAATTACTGCAACAAATGTCGCAGTGGCATTCCAAACAATATTCCAAACAATCGGAATATCTTGAAAACTGATCACACCAAAGATCAGTGCCAATACCGCTCCTGCCGATGCACTCCAGCCTATACCCAACCCTTTGGGCTGCCATATAACAAACGTAATCGTCAAAACAAAAATTAATGCCGCAATAAACATAACAACCTCGTACTTATTACACTCACAACACATATGTTTTTTCATATGTGTTTATTTAAAAAATTATCTTGCGCAATTACCCATCGAATGTGTTTTCGCTATAGCTGAGAGTAAGTTTGATACCCTCTTTTTTTCTGTTAAATACGTTATATCAATGATATTTTTTACCCACGGTAGTAATGCCGGAGATAATCGATAATGAACCCATTTACCATGTTTTGAATCGAGCAAAAGACCCGATTCTCTTAGCATTGCTAGGTGTCGAGAAGTCTTTGGTTGCGATAAATTTAAGGCCGTATAGATATCACAGACACATAGCTCACCAGATGCTTTCAAAAGCAACACGATATCGAGCCTTGTTTGATCACCTAAAATTTTAAACAGTTGTAGTGGTTCCATATATTCTCCTGAATGCTCTATGGGCATTCTACCCCCTAGAAACATATATGCAAAATCAAATATAACAATAAATACTAAAAAGAATTTTTAAGCTGAAGGATCGCGAGTTAATTTGAAGACCTAATTAGTCGTGTTTCTATAAAACAGTGACTAAGACTAGATTACAAAAAATATACTCGAAAAATCAAATAGTAAGCTAAATATAAAAATAGCGTTTCTACTTCCCCCGCTATTAGTTCTATATCTTGAATAGGGGTAAGTGTGTGAAAAGATCCTTTTTCATGATAAACTTACATTGAAAATATAAAGAGTTAGGTTGATTCAGACTTAGTATAAAAGTAAGCTTAAAACTGGATTTTAGTCATGAAAGAAATCAAAAAAATGTCAGATAAAGACTTTGTTGATACACTAATACAAGAATGGCTGGAAACCGTCCCTACATTGGATTTGAGTGGTTTACCCATTATCGCCCGCATAGTACGTATGAGTCATTATATCTCGCAATTTGTTGATGCGAATTTGGCCCGATACAATCTAAATGTGGGGGAGTTTGAAGTGCTAGCAGCACTTGCTAGAAACCCTGACCGTCAACTTTCCCCCAAAGAACTGCAAAAGAAAATTCTTATTTCCTCTGGTGGATTATCTAACCGAATTAATCGATTAGAAGAAAAGAAATTCATTGTTAGAATTCCAGATCCTGCTGATCGACGTGGTGTTATTGTAAAAATAACACCAGAGGGACGAAAATTGACGCTTGAAGCAGTAGAAACTCACGTAGCGATTGAAAAATCATTAATTCAAGGCTTAGATGCTGAAAATAAAGATCAACTCGCTATGCTACTGAAAAAACTTATTCAATCACAAAAATCTGAGCTCAACGAGAAAAATGGAGCTGAATAAAAAAACACCCCAAAGTTGGAGTAAACTTTAGGGTGCAGCTCACATTGAGCTATTTTCATTCTGACGTAATCATTTCAGCTAAGCTTTTTGCTGGCCCTCAGACTTTAAAACTAACCATAGACCAGCCAAAATCAAACATAATCCTATTACAGCCAGCATATTGACGTTTTCATGCGCAACAACAATCGCAAGGAAAAACGCCACAATGGGCTCAATTAAACCCAACGCCACACCTGTAGGAGCACTGATATGTTTCAATGCTTGGGTATATAACAGATAAGCCACGCCAGTTGTTAATAATCCGAGGTAAAATATCACTGCAATGCTCACCCAACTGACCGTTGGTGTTCCTGCTAATATCCAAGCAATCGGAACCGCAATAAATATAGCAATGCTAAATGTATGCTTAGTAATCGTTAATGGAGAATCAATACTGACCAATTTCTTACTCATCAATGTATAAAGTGCATAGCAAAAACCCGCACTCAAACAAATAAGTAAACCACCTGTATTAATTTGCCAACTACTACTTTGAGAAAGAACCATCCATGTTCCTCCTGCCGTTGCACAAAAAGTTCCAAGCCACCAAAGCAAAGACGGTGATTTCTTCAGAAGAATCGCCTGCATTAAGCCAGCCCAAATAGGGGCACTACCAATCGTTGTAGCCGTTCCTATTGCTATTCCAGTCGCCTTAATACCTGCAAAAAAAGTTAAGTTATATAACCCCATACAGATACCTGCGATAATGATATATCGCCAATATGTCATTGATCCCTTGGCAGAATTATCTGTTTGTTGTTGCTCATTTACGTTTAGTGCTTGGCGGTTTGTAATTCGATAAAAAAACAACAAATGAAAGAATAAACACGCAACAAGCAACCTAAATGCACCAATCCAGTAAGGTGCTGTTGCACCTTGCACAAAACTTTGAGCGGTCCCCGCCGTTCCCCATAAAAAAGCCGCACAAAGCGCCAGCGAGATCCCAATTAAAGATACTTTTTTCATCGTCATTGAATTTTTGCCACCATTTCAATAAAAATATATCTTCACACTAAGATACTTAATGTGAAGATACAAGGGGATTGAAATTAAAGAAGACAAAATAGTAATCATTTATGACAAAAGTCAATAATTGTACGTTTTGTGATTGATATTAAAACACCAATTATTAATATTGATATATCTTCTCGTGAAGATACTTCCAATAAAGAAATAATAATGAGAGGCAGCTATGACTGTTATAATTATCAGTGTAATAGTGTTGATACTAGCGGGTTATGCAATTGCGAAGAACTACGAGGCAAAAATTGTATTATTCACCGCAGGTATTGCGCTGATGCTCAGCGCAGCAATGTTAGGAATGCCTATTTTAGATATAAAACAAAGTACAGGGAATATCTGGCTTGACCCACTAAAACAAATACAACTAGGATTTATCAAACAATTTGGTGGCGCAGGGATCATAATCATGGTCCTATTCGGCTTTTCTTCTTATATGTCACGCATTGGTGCAAACGATGCCGCTGTTCATTTAGTTGCAAAGCCTATTTCAAAAATTCGCTCTCCTTATATTCTAGTTCCAATTGTTTTTTGGCTCGGAAACTTACTGTCGTTAGTGATCCCCAGTGCCGCGTCATTAGCCGTTATTTTAATGGCGACTCTGTACCCCATATTAAGGGCTGCAAAAATGTCATCAATGACAGCGGCGGGGATTATTGCGACCACAGCAACAATTATGCCAACACCATTAGGGGGCGATAATGTTGTTGCAGCTCGCTTACTCGGTTTTGAGCATGTTGTCGACTACGTCACTTTACATCATGCCGTTATCTCTCTCCCCGTTTTATTATTAATGGGTTTTGCCCATTATTTTTGGCAAAAGTATATGGATAAACGGCAAGGCGCATCAGCATTTACTGAAGTTGATGAAAGTAAAATCGAGGGTAATAAAGAGCTACCTCCCTCCTATTACGCCTTATTTCCGCTTGTTCCACTTATTCTAATTATCGTTTTAGGGCTGTGTTTTCGAGAAATCAAAGTAGGGCTTGTTGAAATCACACTATTCTCATTTGTGCTCGCATTTGCCACAGAACTTATTCGTAAAGGCAACCCGAAAGAACAAATGGTTCAAGCAGGACTCTTTTTTAAAGGAATGGGTGAGGGATTTTCTCAAGTCGTTGTCCTGATTGTTGCCGCAGGCACACTAGTAGCAGGTCTTAATGCTATTGGCATCATCGATATGATTTCAGGTGTTGTTAAGAACGTAAATAATGCAGGCGTTGGATTAATGTTTATTTTCTCTGGCTTAACAGCGTTAATCACCTTTATTAGCGGTAGTGGTAACGCGGTGTTCTATTCATTTATTGAATTAATTCCATCTATTGCAAATCAAGCCCATGTTGACCCGATTATGGTTGCTCTTCCAATGCAATTTACGTCTAACTTAGTCCGAGCCATCTCTCCAGTTTCTGCTGTCGTTATTATTGTCGCATCGGTTATCAAAGTGAGTCCTGTTGAAGTAGTAAAAAGAACCTCAGTACCTTTAGCGGTAGGCACGATAGCAACGTTAATTTATGCATATTTTCTGTATGCGTAGAATGGGTTATTAAAAGGAAAACCAAAATGACTACAATAAATAATGCCTCATTAGTTGCATGGCGACGTGAATTTCACCGTTACCCAGAAACGGGTTGGGGGGAATTTTACACCACTGCCACCTTGATTAAACTACTGGAAGAAATGGGACACCACGTATTAACAGGCGAACAGATTATCAACCCTAGTTTTATTCGTGGACGTAACCCATCAATAGTTGAAAAAGCCAAACGCGCAGCCAAAGAGCGTGGCGTAGATGATTCACTACTCGCAAGAATCGGTGACTATACAGGTTGCGCGGTGATCTTCGATACAGGGCGCCCTGGCCCAACGGTTGCATTTCGTTTTGATATTGACTGCGTCAATGTGCAAGAAACTGATACGGCAGAACATATTCCAAACCAAGAAGGCTTTAATTCTACCAACCCAGGTTATATGCACGCTTGCGGCCACGATGGGCACATGGCTATCGGTCTCGGAGTCGCAAAATGGTTGATAGAAAATAAAGATAGCCCACTGAAAGGCGTGATTAAACTTATTTTCCAACCCGCAGAAGAAGGCGTACGAGGGGCAAAACCTATCGCCGAAAGTGGTATTCTCGATGATGTTGATTATTTTGCTTGTGGTCATCTTGGTTGTGATGTCCCGAGTGGCGTAATTGTCGCTGCACCTGAACGTTATCTTTCTACATTAAAAATGGATCTGCGCTTTAAAGGTAAAGCCGCGCACGCAGGAATGGAGCCACATGCAGGCAAAAATGCGTTACTCGCCGCCTGTAACGCAACAATTCAAATTCTAAGCCTACCAACTCACGGTGAAGGAATGACTCGCGCTAATGTCGGAGTATTAAATGCAGGAGAAGGCCGCAATGTGATCCCTTCATACGCGCAAATGCAAATTGAAGTACGTGGCGAAAATGAAAAAATCAACAATTACATGACAGAAGAGGCTTTAAGACGTGCCCGCGGAGTTGCACTCAGTTTTGATGTTGAACTCGAAACTGAGGTCATGGGGGAAGCCGTTGATTTCATTCCTGACGATGAAATGACTGACTATATCACCGAAGTAGCCCAAACCATCCCAGCGGTAGAAAAAGTACAACGTACAATGAATTTTAATGGCAGTGATGATGCCACTCTATTGATTAAACGCGTACAAGCCCATGGTGGAAAGGCGGCTTATTTTGTGATTGGCTCAGACATCAAAGCTGGCCACCATCAAGCCAAATTTGATATTGATGAAAATCAGCTATTCACTGGCTTTTCAATCTTTACAGGGTTACTACAACGCTTATCCGTATAAAAACAGCAAATCAATATAAGCCAATTATAAAACCTTATAGCGGATGATGTTATAAGGTTTTTTTAAGGAAATATGATGAAAAAGACATTATTAAATACATTACTTTCTAGTTTGATTTTATATACCTCTGTTTCACTAGCTGCTGGTGCTATTAAACCCAACGTTACCATTTTAGCCACTGGGGGAACCATCGCAGGAAGCTCAAAATCCAACCTTGATACCACCGACTATAAAGCGGGCTCACTGGGTATTGATGTGTTAATCAATGCTGTGCCGGAGATCAATGATGTTGCTATCGTCAAAGGTGAACAAATTTCTAACACTATCAGTGGCAATATCAGCAGCGAAATCCTATTAAACCTCAGTAAACGCGTTAATCATTTACTAAATGAAGGAAAACAACAAGGCATCGTTATCACTCATGGGACTGATACAATTGAAGAAACAGCCTTCTTCTTAGATTTAACCACTCAAAATGAGCAGCCTATCGTTATTGTCGGAGCCATGAGACCAGCAACTGCTATCAGTGCGGATGGCCCAATGAATCTGCTTGAAGGTGTTGTACTTGCTGCGGATAAGAAAGCTAAAAATCGCGGCGTCATGGTCGTTTTAAATGATCGTATTGGTTCTGCTTTTTATACCACCAAAGCAAACTCAACTACCCCTGATGCATTTAAATCTTATGAACCTGGCTATCTTGGTGTCTTTGTCAGCGGAAAACCTAAATTTTACTATACCCCTGCACAACCCGTTGATCGTACTTTTTTCGATGTCAGTAAGGTAGATAAACTCCCTAATGTCGAAATTATTTATGCATACCAAGACCAGACCCCCGCTATGCTTGATGCTGCTATCAACAACGGAGCAAAAGGAATTATTGTTGCGGGAAGTGGTAATGGAAATGTATCGAGTAACATGGAGGAGGCAATTAAGCAGCTCAGTGATAAAGGTATTCCTGTTGTGATGGCAACCCGAACAGGCTCTGGCTATGTGAGTAGTAAATCATTTGCCATAGGATCTGGCTTTTTAAATCCACAAAAATCTCGCATTCTATTGCAGCTCGCACTTGCAACTGGTGCCGACCTTAAGCAAATATCGAATTACTTTGATAGCCAGCGTTAAAACCATTACTATTTTACGATTAATAGGCGCCTCTAATATAGGCGCCTTTTTATTTATTAATAACTTTAATTCTTAATTAAATTAAATTAAATGTAAAAATTAAAACATAACTCACCAGCCATTTAATTAAATGGATATTAATTTGATTATTAGAAATACGTTTTCTATCTAAATTTTTAAAGACTTTCTTTTTTTGCTAATAGGTAGTAAATAATTGCTGTAATCGGAAATGCAATAAAGAATGCAAAATTATAGCCTATCATACCTGAGATCAATCCAATCACTAGCGCAGTAATACCTGGTTTTCGCCAGTTAGGAATATCATCACTGTATAGATTCTCTAAATTAAGATGGCATTTACGAATAAGATAATAATGCACTAACATAATCGCCAATATAGGGGCGAGTATTGCAGAGAAAATCATTTGTACGTAATCAAGATAACTTAATAATAACCATGGCATCATTAGAATACTAATCAACCCAACTAGCCATGTCGCTTTCGCAAAAGTTAATTTAGGAAAAAAATTAAGCATGATCAATGTTGCGGGGAAAATATTCGCACAAGTATTTACTGTCCATTGCGCAAATACAATAATAATACAACTAACAATTAATATACTCGAGTTATCAGCAAAAGCAATTTGCAACATACCAATTGGATTGTCACTTTTCGTAAGATAAGCACTAATTAATCCTGCGAGAGTCAATAATAACCCCGTACCAACGAATCCGAGTCCAAAGCAAAATATAGTGCGCTTATTACGTGAAAAGAAGCTGTTTGAACTTGTGTTTTCAGGTAGTTTTAACTTTCTGGTTAAGTCGCTACCATTTAGTGCTTCAGATAACCATCCTCCACTAAATATAGCGATAACAGTAACAAAGCTAAACCCAGTCCCTTCTAATGGTGAAGCGGTTATAACCTCTGGTAACGAAATTTGATGTTCTTGCAATAACCAAACGACTAACGACACCAATCCACATGCAAGAATAGGTACTGCTAATGTTCCAAACTTACTCATGCTATCCACATTACGACTTGCATTAAATAACTGCAAAGACGCATAAGTAATAAATATCACCCAGAACATTGAAATTCCTGTGACAATTTCAATAATCGCATTAATCGCTTGTGTTCCTAAAAATAAAATCACACCACACCATGTTAAACAGACAATGGCTCGACATATCGCCCCAATTTTCGCCCCTTGTTTTCCTAAACAGTCGCGAATAAAAATAGTGAAAGGAACGCCATAGCGTGTTCCGATATCACCCGTTAACGTAATTAAAATAGTGACTAATAAAAACCCCAAAAAACATGCCATCAATACTTCTATTGGGGAATATCCTCCTCTTAAAAGTACTTGAGCGGGGATCACTAAGCCAACAACATTAATTACCATTGACGAGCAAAGTACGAGTAAATCACGTGTTTTTAAGGTTCTATCCTTTTCCTGTGTTGGCAAGAGTTCTTCATTGGCTTTAGCAAGCAATTCCTGTGAAATATTCTGTCCATTATTCATGAGTTTAGCCTCATCTTTATTGTCGTTTTAGTTTAATTTCAAAATACGTTTAATAAATTTCCCTTGTCCTTTACTTCCCATAAAGGTGTTGTTATCCATAATAATTTCACCACGTAAAAGAGTTGTTTTTACCTTTCCTTTCGCTTTATATCCTTCATGTAGGCTATAGCCAGCACCACTGTGTAAGTTATTGGCTGAAATAATCCATTCCTCATTCGGATCAAAAATGACAATATCAGCATCAGCTCCTGGCAATAGCGTCCCTTTTTGTGGATAGCACCCCATGGTTTTCGCAATGTTAGTGCTGCATAATGCAACAGCGTGGTTCATCGTGATTTTTCCACTTGCCACCCCCTCAGTTACCATCAAGTTAAATCGGATTTCGAGACCAGATAACCCATTAACAACTTTAGTAAAATCAGGAATGATTTTGCCGTTTTCATCACGCTGTAAAGCCTTTTCTTTTTCCTCTCGAGTAAAAGTACAATCATCGGAGCCTATCAAGGTGATCGTACCGTTCTTAATGCCATCCCAAAGTTCATCCCGCTCTTTACGAGTACGCAATGGAGGCGAGCAAATCGCTAAATGTCCATTGTCAACATCATCATAAAGTTCATCGAAAAGTGTCAGATAATGAGGACCCGTTTCGATATACAGCTTTTGACCGCGCTCTTGTGCTTGCTGTGC
The DNA here is from genome assembly GCF_028479625.1 of Providencia sp. PROV197. Lineage (NCBI taxonomy): Bacteria > Pseudomonadati > Pseudomonadota > Gammaproteobacteria > Enterobacterales > Morganellaceae > Providencia > Providencia sp. PROV197. The sequence continues at coordinate 22,242 of NZ_JAMPNZ010000015.1, read as the reverse complement.
AATATCAAGACAAGGGCCATTTGTGGTATGAACAATAAGAAGAGGAACTCCAACTGATTCAGCAAGTTTAGCCACACGACCAAAAGCTTCTGTTTCACAAATAACGGGTTTACTATTGGCAAAATCACGCCAAGTCAGTGTGTTATTTTTGATGCACTCATCCACCGCGGTTTCTGCTATCGCATTACTTTCCGCATGGATCAATGGCATACAATTATTTTCTTTTGCGCGTTTGAAGACCTGCATCAGTGTCATATCATCTGCCATCACACCTTCTTTACGGTAGGTCATAAATAACTTAAATGTTGGGCACCCTTTTGCTGCAAGATGTGGGATCTCATCTAATAACTGTTCGTTCGCTTCAACAAATTTGCCATGAATACTAAAATCAATTGCAGATTCAGTCATTTCCTCAATACGGTCATCTAGAGCCTGAAGGACACTTGAACCTTTCCAAGTATTGGTAAAATCCATATAAGTGGTAACACCCGCAAACGCGGCACAAATACTTTGCTGATAAAAAGTTAGTTGCGGGGAAATCCCTTGAAATGGAGCCTGTGTGTGCATATGAGCATCAATTAAACCTGGTAGAACTAATCGGCCTTGTGCATCAATTTCCTTTTGGCATTCAGCAGATTCGTCAGGGCCAAGTAAAGCCGCGATTTTGCCATTTTTAATTGCCAGATCGGCGCGAACAGTGCCCTCTTCAAGAACCAATTGCCCATTTCTAATAATTGTGTCAAACATAACTATCTCCAACGATTCTTATGTCACAACACAGCGAAAAAGAGGCTGTGTTGCAGCTATTATTGATTGATCAACTCAGCGTTCCTTTCCGTAAAACTTGCCCACTACAGGCATAACTTTCAATATGATTAAACAGCGCAATTCGGCCATTAACCATCACAAGCTCGATACCATCAGGGTATTGATTAGGTTCAACAAAAGTACCTTTATCTGTAATGGTCTGTGGGTCTAACATCACGATGTCAGCTTGGTAACCTTCTTTAAGTAATCCCCTATCGGTTAAGCCTAAAACCTCAGCAGGTTTACCCGTCATTTTGCGAATTGCCGCTTCCCAAGTTAAACACGCTTCTTCGCGTACATACTTCCCAAGCACTCGAGGAAATGCTCCAAAAACACGGGGATGGGGCTTACCAGCCCCCATTAAGCCGTCCGTACAAACATTCTGCTCTGGCCGACACAGGAATTTAATCACATGATCTTCTGTCCCATAAAAGTCCACCATTCCAACTGCGTTATCTTCCTCATATAACAGGTCAAAAGTGGCGTTATAAGGGTCTTTACCGCGTAATTCGCCAAGCTGAACTAAGTTTAAGCCCACTGCATCTTGGTTTTTCTGTTGCTTCACACTGGTAATGAAAATTTGATCTAACCCTGCGAAATCAATGAAGTTATCCCACCCCGGGATTCCTTTTTCTATATCGTCAATCATGCGTTGGCGTAATTCAGAAGATTTCAGGCGTTCGAGTAGTTTTTCCGTGCCACCTGCATGCACCCACGGTGGTAAAATCACCCCTAGCATGGTGCTACCTGCAACATAAGGGTATTGGTCGAAAGAAATACGGATCCCTTCTTGCTGTGCTTTTTCAAGCATCGATAGCATTTCATCGATCAGCGGCCAGTTTTTCTTACCACACACTTTCATATGGGAAATATGGAGCCAAACTCCAGATGCATGAGCAATATCAATAAGTTCTTGAGTAGACTGAATGATGTCATCCGCTTCACTACGCTGATGAACCACAAAAATACCATTATATTTGGCTGTCACTTTGCAAAGTTCGGTGATCTCAGCGGTATCGCCAAATGCACAAGGCATATAGATAAGGCCAGTGGATAGTCCATAAGCTCCCGCTTGTAACTCTCGTTCAAGAATCTGGCACATTTTGGCGACATCTTCCTGCGTCGATGCCTTACCATCCAATCCCATCGCTTCCATACGAATATTACCGTGGGGAACAAGGTAAGCGAGGTTCGTGGCACTTCCTCGCGACTCTAACATGTTGAGATACCCCTCAGTATTCTTGAAATGCCAGTCTATCTCATCAGAGTCACCATCAAGACCAGCAATATTTTTACGCCACGCTGAAATATATTGTTCAGGCAAAGGTGCCAATGCGACGCCGTCTTGTCCCAACAGCTCAGTCGTGATCCCTTGGCGAATTTTGGCGGAAACTGCGGGGTTTAATAACACCGATAAATCAGAGTGAGTGTGTGTATCAATAAAACCAGGGCAAATAATTTTCCCAGATGCATCAATAACTTGGTCCTGAGTGTTGGCGCAAATATCGCCGATTTGAATAATTTTACCTTCATTAACAAGTAAGTCGCCGTGATACTGGCTTTCCCCCGTACCGTCAATGATGGTGGCATTTTTAAATAATGTTTTCATTGTTCTCTTCCTTTATTGATGCCTTAGTAATCACAAAGGCATCAACTGGTAACTATTTGTTATTATTGTAAATATTTGAAATTATGCTGTAGTAACCTTTGGCTGAGCCTGTTAATTGATCTATCTCGATATATTCATCAATGGTATGCGCCAAATTCTCTCTCGAAGGCCCAAAACCAATCGTTGGAATATTAGCTTCCCCCGCATAATGGCTACCATTAGTGCAGAATGAATATTGTGTAACTGTTGGGTCGAGGCCGACTTTTTTGAGGCCTAATAATGCATGCTGAACAAAGTTATCCGATTCGTCTAAGACCCAGCCAGGGAAGAAACGCTCTCCCTCAATCGTATTGCCGGTATAACAAGATTCTGTTCCATAGGCATAAGATACTCGCGCCTTAAACTCAGGATCAGACTGTGTTATTTCATCTAACGCTTTTTGGATAGGTTGGAGCACACTCTCTTTGCTCTCACCGACTAATAACCTGCGGTCATAAGTCGCACGGCAATATTCAGGAACAACTGATGCCCCTGGATATGGAGACGATTTAATGTCTGTTAATTCAAGTATTCCTAACCCAAGAACTGGGTGAATGGTAGGGGGAAGCATTCTAATTTTTTCAATCAATGTAGCCATTTTATAGACCGCATTAATACCCGCTTGTGGGTTTGCAGAATGAGCAGGTTTCCCAAATGTTTCTAACACGACTTCAGCTCGGCCACGTTGACCTATTTTCAAATTAAGTTCTGAGGCCTCACCGATAACTACATAATCAGGATGATATTTATCAGTAACTAGCCGTGCAGCAACGCCTTCAAAGCACTCCTCATGTACAATACAAGCAACATAAATTTTCCCTGCAAACTCACGCAGATGGTCTTGACCAAAAAAGCCAACCGCTGAAATCATAGCAGCAACCGCACCTTTCATATCGGTCGTACCACGGCCATAAATTTTGCCGTCTTTGATTTCTCCGCCAAATGGATCTTGCGTCCATTGGCTTTCATCGACTGGAACAGTATCAATATGTCCATCAAAAACCAGCGTTTTCCCAGGGTATTTCCCTACAATCCCACCAATAATATTGCCGTATCTATCAATATGAATGTCATCAAATTCATACTCTTCCATCATGGATTTAATAACGTTGACAACATTACCCTCTTCACCGGAGTAACTTTTTTCGCGAACTAAAGCCTGACAGTTTGTGATAACTTCGTTAAAACGACTTTCTGAAAACATATTTTTCACCCCGACTAAAATTGACCAAAACTTGGGAACTCACCATCCCAAACAATATCCCGATAACGTTGAATATCCGTGTCGCCCTCAGTACTGATCACCAAAATGCGTGAATTTTCATTCAGCTCCAGCTCGTTGCGTACATCAGCATAATTTTCAGACTGCATTAGAATAGAAAGTAACCCTGTCGTGACCGCACCTGACTCACCCGAAACAATTGGAGGATCAGTCGGTAATGGATTGCCTAATATCCGCATTCCTCGCGTTGCGACAAAATCGGGGCAAGAGAAGAAAGCATCAGCGTAGTCTCGTAATAATTGCCAACCGGTAATATTGGCTTCACCACATGCCAACCCAGCCATAACTGTTTGTAAATCACCGCCAACAGGGATCGCATCTTCATTTTCAGCAACCGCTGAACGGTAAAGGCAATCCGCAATTTGAGCCTCAGCAATAATCACTTTTGGTCTATCTACTCCATAAAGCGCCGTTAACATCCCCTGCACCATGCCAGCAAATGAGCCAACACCTGCTTGAACAAAAACGTGAGTCGGTTTCACTTTATGTAACTGGGACAAAGCTTCAAACATTAGCGTGCTGTAGCCTTGCATAATCCACTGAGGGATCTTTTCATAGCCAGCCCAAGCGGTATCTTGCACCACCACCCAGCCATATTTCTCTGCCATTTCGGCAGTCATACGTACCGCATCGTCATAATTCATATCGACAATTTCTGCTGCCGCACCTTCATTCAAAATGGCATCTAAGCGTTCCTGAGAAGAACCTTTAGGCATATAAACCACTGATTTTTGTTTAAGTTGGCGTGCCATCCACGCCACACCTCGCCCATGGTTGCCATCCGTCGTAGTGGCGAAAGTAATGCCATTTAATTGTTCTCTAACCTCATTGCTGACCATGACGTTATAAGGAAGCTCAGAGATATCTTTCCCCAACTCTTCGGCAATATGGCAGGCCATTGCATAGGAGCCACCTAATGCCTTGAATGCCTTGAGGCCAAAGCGTTGAGACTCATCTTTTAAGTAAATCTGTCCAACTTTTAATGACTTGGCGAGCACAGGTAAATGATAGAGTGGTGTTGGTGCATACTCAGGAATTGAGCGGTGAAATTGCCACGCTTTATGTAATTCAGCTTCCGAAAAAGAGGCAAGGTTCGCCGTCGGTTTCTGCTTAAAACGGCTGTGATTAATGTAGTATTTTAATTGCTCCTGCATGGAAAACCTCATGAACTTATTATTAATAAACAAGACAATTAAGTCTTAATAAAAAATAGGTTTACAACTTAGGTAGCAATACACATGCCAAGATCGCCATTTACGTATAATTATAATGAGGGAATAATGTAATTAGTTGATACAAAACATAATTTAAAATAAACAATATAGAATTATTTTTAATAAATTTGAGATCATTGATTTACCTCATTGATAAATTATCAAATATGATAAATAGTGTGATGGCGGTATATAAATAATTTAATACATTGATTTATAAATATATTAATAATTATCACTTCAATTAAATTTATTAATATTTATCAATCTTGATAATAAGGAAAAAAATGACATCCATTCTGAGTACTATCCAAAATGAAATTTGCCATTATGCAGAAGCCATTTCTGGCGTGACTGGAACAGATGTCGAAATTATTGATGAATATCTGATCCGTATTGCAGGAACAGGTTATTACAAACACATGCTTAATCAAAACGTTTCACGTAACGGCTACATTTATCGTCATGTTTTACGAGTACAAGAAACCGTATTAATTAAAGATCCAGGGGAAAATAACCTCTGCCATCTATGTGAAAATCGAGAAACTTGTACGGAAGAATTAGACCTTAACGCACCGATTTTTTTAAATGGCAAAGTCATCGGGGTCATTGGTATTATTTGCTCGACTAAACAACAGCGAGCCGTATTACTTCAGCAACTCAATAAATTCATCACATTCATCGAACAGATTGCTGAAATGATATCGAGTAAGGTCTTTGAGTGTCTTGAACGCTTGAGAGCCCAAGAATCTTTACATGCATTTCGACGATTGATTGATGCCATGGATAGAGGCGTGATAGCAATTGATAGCAAACAAAAAATTTGGCATACCAACCGCTCTGCATCCCGCTTTTTTAATAAAGATATTATAGGCCTGTCACTGTCCTTTGAGCTAACAGGGGATATTTTATATGGTGATGAAGAAGCATGGCTAGAATTAGAAGGCCAGCGCTATCATGTACTCTGTCGTAATGTCACTTTTACTTCACTGGAAAATGATACGTTAACCATGATCATTTTTCAGGATGCCCGTGATTACATTACTCATGTCAATCAATCATCCGTTGAAATCAGCGAAGTCCCTTCCCAGTTAATCGGTAATTCATTAACCATGATGAACCTTAAACAAACCATCAAGAAGGTTGCTATCAGCCATGCAAACGTGCTGATCACGGGAGAAAGTGGCTCAGGAAAAGAAGTTGTCGCTTATGCTCTACATGCACAAAGTGCTCGACATGATCAGCCCTTTGTCACCATAAACTGTGCTGCAATACCAGAGCAACTCCTAGAAAGCGAACTCTTTGGCTATATCAGAGGCGCATTCACTGGAGCGGATCCCAAAGGGCGTATAGGTAAGTTTGAATTAGCTCATGGGGGAAGCCTATTCCTCGATGAAATTGGTGATATGCCTTTGTTATTACAGGCTAAATTACTGCGCGTTTTACAAGATAAAACCATCACCCGAGTTGGCTCAAATAACCAAATACCTACCGATGTCCGCATTATTGCAGCCACAAACAAAAATTTATTAGAGATGGTCGAGAACAAAACGTTTAGAGAAGACCTATATTACCGATTAAACGTTGTGCCAATCCCTGTTCCTGCATTGCGGGAGCATCGTGAAGATATTGCTGATTTAGCAAAGTATTTTTCTGACCAATTTTCAATACAATATGATAGAGAAAAGCAAAAGATCCCTGATACAGTAATGAATTATTTATATGGCTATCATTGGCCAGGTAACATACGTGAACTGCGCAATGTCATCGAGTATATTTATGTCATGCAAGGCGATCTGCCTGAAATGAACCATAGCCATTTGCCTGAGTATATTACAAAAACAAATTCATCTGTAGAATCATTAGGCTACATCACAAAAACCGCCGCAGTACCTACGCACCATTATGAAAAAGAGACCATACAACACGTACTTGAAAAAACGGGTTACTCCATGAACGGAAAGAAAGAAGCGGCACAAATATTAGGTTTAAGTATTGCAACACTGTATCGCCGATTAAAAAAATACGATATCACCAGCTGATATTCATTTTGGGTACGCATGTTGCCTTCTTCCCCTTTACGCCAATCTGTTTCACTTATCTAAAAACAATCACAAAATGAACAGTCTTTTTGTGATGACCATCTTACCCACTTTGGTTTTTTCGCCAATTTCAAGAATATCTGGCAAAAAAATACAATTAATCCTAATTCATTTTACTTAGATTAGGAGCGCCAATTTATTTTTAATCAATTGGTAGACAGGTTAATTATGCCACTAAGAATGGCATCATAAATAAATTATAGGTGCAAACATGAAAAGAATTAAAACTAAGATTCTCTTGTTATTTTATATACTTATTTCAATAACCTCCACCAGTGCTTTAGCCACATCAGATAACGATGCCCTTTATTTTTACCTTGTTAGACATGGGCAAACTTATTCAAATATTAAAGAAATGACCATTGGCGGAGGTGGTAATGCTCAGCTCACAGCCAAAGGACGCTATGATGCACGTAGCCTTGGTTTAGGTCTAGAAGATGTCAATTTTATTGCTGGATATAGCAGTACATTAGGTCGAGCCCATGAAACTGCCAGTAATATTTTAACTGGCCGTAATATGGATATTATTGAGATTGAGAACCTAAAAGATATATCTTGGGGTAACGCTGAAGGTGGTAGAATTGATGACTTAACGAGCCAATACGGCCATTCTGGTAATGAATTTGAATACTATTTTGGTCACTATAAGGACAAAAACTTCAAATCTATCGTCAACACTGAAAACATGTATGATTTTTCTCAACGCTTCGAGTCTGCATTATTGGATATTGCTAATCGCCATAAAAATGAAACAGGTAATATTTTAGCCGTTGGCCACTCATCAATGGCATTTTATTTGCAAAAATACCGTCAAGATCAACCATTATCAGGGTTAAGCAATACTGCCGTTTCGGTATTAAAATATAAAGATGGGCAATTTACTCTTCTCGACTTTAATAATACGGATTATTTAAAATCAGGTTATGCAAAACAAGAGAAACTTCCGCCTCTTGAAATCTCGATTGTCATCAACCCAATGACTATTTTAAATGATGCCAATATAATGGAAGGTACCTCAGACTCCGATCTCAGTAAATCAGGTGTTGCGGCGGTTAATCAATTGAAACAACGCATTAACCCTACTGACTATTTTGCGGTTTATAGCAGCACATTAAATAGAGCCAAATATACTGCAAACCACCTATTTGAAAATAGCCCCCTACCAATCCAAATTGATCGTAATTTAGATGAAATTTTCCTTGGCCTTTGGGAAGCAGAGAAAATCAGCACATTAGAAAAAGAACCTGAAGGCCAGTTTGCCAAGCTACATTCAGGGACAAATGTGTTAAATTTCGTTTCCCCTGTCGATGGTGAAACTGGGGCTATTGCAGCCTACCGATTAGAAAGCTTACTCAGAGATATTGGTATCCAAAATGAATTCCATACAGGAAAAGTGATGGTGGTTACTCACCCGATTATTTTCAGTGCATTTTTAAATAAAGTTCAGCCAGAGTACCAATTCATCCCTAAAAAAGACTTACAACTGATTACCCTGCAATATAAAAATGAAAAATTCAGTGTCAAAAATATCCAGTCTTTTAATGGTAAATAAGAGAAATTAACACCTTATAATCGCCAATAAAAAACCTCGCCATTGCGAGGTTTTTTATCTCTTCAGAAAAGCTCAAAACGAATTATACATTTTTCCTTTCGATAGTTTCTTCCCCCCAATATAGCCTATCCGCGGTGGTCTTCGAAAAGGCAAGAGGTAAAACCTCATCAGAGCCTTCTTCCCAAATTTGTTCCGCTAGCACTTCATCATTATTCGCTAATTCAAAAATAGCTTGAGCAATTTCAATTGAGGTTTCTCTAACTTTAGCCCATTCGGCTATATGGTGAGGATCTTTCATTATTCGCTCCTGATTCAATGGTTCTGATAAAAATACTCATATATTTCAACTCTGTGAATAAGATCACTGTGACTTTAAATATATTGCCATTTTTCCTTTTTAGTGGCGCTCCATTAAACGCGCTCATTGTTCACTCTCTCTAGTATATGACTATAAGTTAAGTAATAGAGATAAAAAAAGTCATGAATATTCGCCATGTTGTTGCTATTGATTTAGGCGCATCTAGCGGTCGTGTCATGTTGGCTTGCTATGATGTGCATAATAAAAAATTATCGTTAGATGAAATTCATCGTTTTACAAACCATTTGATCACTGAAGGTGAACACTGTTATTGGGATCTGGATGATCTTGAGGCTCAGATACTGATTGGCTTACATCGTGTAGAGCAATCTGGTATCAATATTGACAGCATTGGCATCGACACTTGGGGGGTTGATTATGTCCTCCTTGACCGTGATGGGGCTACCGTTGGTCGTCATTTTTCCTACCGTGATAACCGTACTCAAGGTGTCATGGAACAAGTTCAAGCCGATCTAGGTGTGCAGAACATCTACCAAAAAACTGGGATCCAATTCCTCCCTTTCAATACTTTATACCAATTGAAGTCCTTACAACAATCACACCCTCAATGGCTGGAACAAGCGCATCATTTATTGTTGATCCCTGATTATTTGTCATACCGCTTAACTGGGAAAATCAACCATGAATATACCAATATCTCCACCAGCCAAATGATTAACCTGCAAACGGGCGATTGGGATGATGAATTAGTCGAGTATTTACAGTTGCCACGCCGTTTATTAGGTGAAATCAAGCAACCAGGTAATACCATTGGCTATTGGCACACACCCAAAGGCCAAAAAATCCCCGTGATTGCTGTGGCAAGCCATGACACTGCCAGCGCTGTCATTGCGGCACCGATAACCGATAGCCATGGTGCCTATTTAAGTTCAGGAACATGGTCATTAATGGGCCTCGAGCGCACATCCCCTTGTACTTGTGAAAACGCATTTTCTGCCAACATTACCAATGAAGGTGGGATTAATGGTCACTACCGTGTTCTAAAAAATATTATGGGGCTATGGTTATTCCAACGCATTTGCCTTGAGCACAATGTGCAAGATATTTGCAGTCTCATTACCTCGGCAGAAGCAATTCCAGCATTCACGTATCTGATCAACCCCAACGATAACCGGTTCTTGAACCCAGAGTCGATGAGCCAAGCCATTAAAGAGGCTTGTCGGGAAAACCAACAACCCGTCCCAAATACTGTCGCTGAGCTAGCTCGCTGTATTTTCGACAGTTTAGCGCTGCTTTATCGTCAAGTATTTCTTGAATTACAACAGGTTAATCATTCCCCATTACAACAGCTGCATATCGTCGGTGGTGGCAGCCAAAATGCTCTACTTAACCAATTATGCGCCAACACTTGCGAAGTTCCTGTGAGTGCAGGACCGGTTGAAGCCTCCACCTTAGGCAATATTGGGTATCAGTTGATTGCCCTAAACACCATTCCAGATGTCCCCACTCTGCGCTCCATTATTGCGCAAAATACTGAACTTTGTTGGTTTCAACCTCAAAGCATCGCACTGGATGAACCTTGGAAACGATTTAAAACCATTACGGGCTAACTCAGGTTATTAACCGTATATCGATAAGTTATAAGGAAAATTTCATGTCTAATTACAAAGAAAGTTATCTTATTGCCAAACAACGTTTTGCTGACCTTGGTATTGATACTGAACTAGCGATGCAAGCTATGGCTGACTTGCCTGTATCGATGCATTGCTGGCAGGGAGATGACGTAGCCGGCTTTGAAAAATCAGCAACCGCTTTAAGCGGCGGTATTCAAGCTACAGGTAATTACCCTGGCAAAGCGACTAATGCGATTGAATTACGTGCAGATATGGATAAAGCAATGAGCTTAATTCCAGGCCCTAAACGCGTTAACTTGCATGCTCTTTATCTCGAAGCAGATACTGCCGTTGAACGTAATGAAATTGAACCTCGCCATTTTGCCAATTGGGTTGATTGGGCGAAAAAAAACCATATCGCACTCGATTTTAACCCTTCTTACTTTTCCCATCCGCTCAGTAGCGAAGCAACTCTTACTCATAGCAATAAAGAAATTAGAGACTACTGGATTGGCCACGGACAAGCTTGCCGCCGTATTTCTGCATATTTTGGTAAGTCATTAAACAGCGCTTCCGTGATGAATATTTGGATCCCTGACGGCATGAAAGATCTTCCTATTGACCGCTATGCCCCTCGTCAACGCTTAGTCGAGTCATTGGATGAAATTATCAGTGAAAAAATTGATATTAAATATCATATCGATGCCGTCGAAAGTAAATTATTCGGTATTGGCGCAGAATCTTACACCGCAGGCTCCAGTGAGTTTTATCTGGGCTATGCCATCACACGTAAAACCGCTTTATGTTTAGATGCAGGGCACTTCCATCCAACCGAAGTCATTTCGGATAAAATTTCTGCGGTCATTCCTTATGTTGAACGTCTACTGCTGCACGTCAGTCGCCCTGTACGTTGGGACAGTGACCACGTCATTTTGTTAGATGATGAGACTCAAGCCATTGCCAATGAAATCATTCGCCATAACTTAAAAAATCGTGTGCATATTGGTCTCGATTTCTTTGATGCATCGATTAACCGTATTGCCGCTTGGGTCATTGGGACTCGAAATATGAAAAAAGCGTTACTACGCGCCTTACTTGAACCAACAGCAAGACTACGCCAACTCGAAATTGAAGGGGACTTCACGGCTCGTCTTGCGCTATTAGAAGAACAAAAATGCCTGCCATGGCAAGCGGTTTGGGATGAATATTGCGAACGCAACAATGTTCCTGTCGGCGAAAAATGGTTAGATGAAGTTAAACAATACGAAAAATCAACATTATTAACACGTTAAGGTGAATTGTATGCAAGATATTCTGACATCTTGGTTTGTTCAAGGAATGATAAAAGCCACCAGCGATATGTGGCTCAAAGGCTGGGATGAACGTAATGGCGGTAATGTGAGCTTACGACTCACCGAAGACGATGTTTCGCCATTTAAACACACTTTTCACGCTGACCCACGTTATATCGAAGCGACAGAGCCAGTTAAAGAGCTCGCAAACCAATATTTTATTGTTACAGGCTCCGGTAAGTTTTTCCGTAACGTTGCCTTAGACCCCGCAGATAACTTAGGTCTGGTTCGTATCGATAGCGAAGGCCAGGGTTACCACATTGTTTGGGGCTTTGTGAATGGTGCAATACCAACCTCTGAATTTGCTGCACACTTTCAATCGCATATCACACGTATGCAAGCCACTAATGGCACTAACCGCGTCATCATGCACTGTCATGCAACTAACATCATTGCATTAAGTTATGTTTTACCGCTCGATAGTGCATCCATCACTCGTCATTTATGGGAAATGAGTACCGAATGTTTGGTGGTTTTCCCTGATGGTATTGGTGTGCTGCCATGGATGGTCCCCGGCACAGATGGTATCGGTTTAGAAACAGCGGAACAAATGAAACAACATGGCTTAGTACTTTGGCCATTCCACGGTATTTTTGGCTCTGGCCCAACTTTAGATGATGCTTTTGGTTTAATTGATACCGCAGAAAAATCTGCGGAGATATTGGTAAAAGTTCTCTCCATGGGTGGTAAAAAACAAACTATTTCAACAGAAAATCTGATTGCGCTTGCCAAGCGATTTAATGTCACACCAATGTCTGATGCATTGAAATAAAACCTGTTTCTCTGTGGATACCCCTTTCCTTCCACAGAGAAATTAAAACGATAATAAACAGAGAGGAATAGTTCATGGGCAGTGGAATTTTACTCGGTATTTTTTGGCATTTTGTCGGCGCAGCTTCAGCTGCCTGCTTTTACGCACCATTAAAGAAAGTTAAAAACTGGTCATGGGAAACGATGTGGTCCATTGCCGGTATTTTTTCGTGGATTATTTTACCTTGGACCATCAGTTATATTTTACTTCCTGACTTTTGGGCCTATTACAACTCTTTCAGTGCAAGTATTCTGATCCCTGTATTTTTATTTGGCGCCATGTGGGGGGTTGGTAATATTGGTTATGGCTTGACCATGCGCTATTTAGGTATGTCAATGGGGATTGGGATTGCCATTGGTATTACACTCATCGTTGGTACCTTGATGACCCCTATTATTCAAGGCACATTTGGCGAGTTGATTGCCTCGACTGGCGGAAAACTAACGATTCTTGGTGTCTTAGTGGCTGTTCTAGGGGTTGCTATCGTTTCCTATGCCGGGTTACTGAAAGAAAAGGCAACCGGAGTGCAAGCTGAAGAGTTTAACCTGAAAAAAGGCTTATTACTGGCTGTCATGTGCGGTATTTTCTCAGCCGGTATGTCATTCGCCATGAGTGCAGCCGTCCCTATGCACGAAGCTTCCGCTGCCCTCGGAGTTTCTTCTCTTTATGTCGCATTACCAAGTTACGTCATCATCATGGGCGGCGGCGCATTAATCAACTTAGGCTATTGTTTTATTAGGCTTATTTACCGCCAAGATATCTCTTTCAAATCAGATATCTCTGTCCCCAAAGCCCTACTGATCAGCAATATTTTATTTGCCATTTTGGGTGGTGGTATGTGGTACTTCCAATTCTTCTTCTATGCATGGGGACACGCCAATATCCCATCACAATACGGCTTTATGAGCTGGATGCTACATATGAGTTTTTATGTTCTGTGTGGCGGTATTGTGGGGTTAGCCCTAAAAGAATGGAAAGGCACTGGCAGAAAACCTGTCCGAATTTTATGTTTAGGCTGCTTAGTGATTATCTTAGCTGCAAACATTGTTGGCTTGGGAATGGCAGCATAACGTAACGACTTTTTATTTTAATCGATCGGGAGGTCAGCGATGACCCATAGAATGATACTCAATGAAACCTCATACTTTGGCGAGGGAGCTATTAATCACCTTGTAGAGGAAATTCAAAAACGCCAATTTAACAAAGCACTGATTGTTACGGATGCGGATCTGGTTAAATTTAATGTTGTCAGTAAAGTCACCCAATTATTAGATAACGCTAAATTAGACTACGCCATTTATGATGCCGTTATTCCTAACCCAACCATCGATACGGTCCAACAAGGACTAGAATACTTCAAACAATCTAATGCAGATTATCTTATCGCTATCGGTGGTGGTTCTCCACAAGACACCGCCAAAGCGATTGGGATTATTATCAATAATCCACAATATGAAGATGTGGTGAGCTTAGAAGGTGTCGCTCCTACCCAAAACCCAGCGGTTCCAATTATCGCCATCCCAACTACCGCTGGAACCGCGGCTGAAGTCACGATTAACTATGTCATCACGGACAACAAACTGTGCCGTAAATTTGTGTGTGTTGACCCCCATTGTATCCCTGTGGTTGCGATTATTGACCCTTCAATGATGGCATCTATGCCCGCTAGCCTAAAAGCCGCTACTGGCGTTGATGCCCTCACTCATGCCATTGAAGGCTATATCACGAAAGGAGCTTGGGCACTTACCGATGCTCTGCATCTTAAATCCATAGAGTTGATCAGCAATTCGTTACGGCAATCCGTTAAGGGCGACCCGCACGGCGTTGAAACAATGGCTCTCGCACAATATATGGCAGGAATGGGCTTCTCTAACGTTGGATTAGGGTTGGTTCATGGTATGGCTCACCCACTTGGGGCATTTTACAATACACCTCATGGCGTCGCCAATGCCATTTTATTGCCCCATATCATGGCATATAACGCAAATTATACAGGGGAAAAATACCGCGATATCGCCCGTGCAATGGGCGTAAAAAATATAGACTCCCTACCACTTCAAAAAGCCAGAGATACCGCCATTGCAGCTGTCTTTGCGCTAAACAAAGACGTTGGTATTCCTGAAAAACTGCGTGAAATCGGCATGAAACCAGAAGATATTCCCTCCCTTGCTCAAGCCGCCTTTGATGATGTGTGTACTGGGGGTAATCCACGTGACGCAACATTAGAGGATATCGCTGAATTATATCAAGCGATTTATTAGAGGACAGTATCATGATAAAAAAAGCATTTGTGATGCAAGTTGCTCCTAACGCCCACCAAGAATACCAGCGCCGACACGATGAAATTTGGCCTGAATTAGTGCTTACACTCAAAGAACACGGCGCACATCACTATTCTATTTTCTTAGATAACAAGCGAAATTTATTGTTCGCCTATGTGGAAATTGAATCACAAGAACGCTGGGATAGCGTTGCACAAACGGAAGTATGCCAAAAATGGTGGAAATATATGTCGGATATTATGCCATCAAATCCTGACAACAGCCCTATCAGTGATGAGTTAAGAACGGTATTTTATTTAGACTAATCCCCCCAGACAGTGCTAGCCTTTGGCTAGCACTTACCTCAATTTATTTTTCTGTAAAAAACAGCGTCGATATGCACTTGCGGTCATATTCATTTTTCTATGGAAAACACTCGAAAAATAATTACTATCCTCATAACCACATTGCCCAGCGATTTCACTGATCGACAATGAAGTACTACGTAATAATAATGCCGCTTGGCATAAACGTAGTTGTTGCAGATATTCCATTACCGTCATTCCTGTTTTCGACTTGAATAAACG
The DNA here is from genome assembly GCF_028479625.1 of Providencia sp. PROV197. NCBI lineage: Bacteria > Pseudomonadati > Pseudomonadota > Gammaproteobacteria > Enterobacterales > Morganellaceae > Providencia > Providencia sp. PROV197. The sequence continues at coordinate 6,694 of NZ_JAMPNZ010000015.1, read as the reverse complement.
CTGTAATGAACGAGCGGACACCTGATTTTCCTGAGCAAACTTATCTAATGAAAATGGCGTATTGATACTTAGATTTAAACGGTTTATTAACTGATCCAGTTGATGTAATAAGCTTATTGGCACTTGGTCTGGCTGATACCGTAAACGATAAATATAAATTGCCAGTTGTAAGAATAACCCTTCGCAAAGATGAATGGATGGGATATCAGGTTTTTGGCACTCTAATGCCATTTTTTCAATAATTGGCGTTAAAGTCGATAAACTTGAAGGCGGTAATTTCCAATGCCGAGATATTATCGGCTCATGGCTTAATGGTACATACTGTTCGATAGATTGTTTTATGAGAAACTCATTAGGCTTGTATAATATATTAACTAGCTTTAAATTATTTACAGAGTGATAGCCATGATAATCCTCCGCATTAATATAAAACAGATCTCCACAAGTAATTGGGTAATCAGAACCATTCCAATGATGTAAACCATTTCCTGAAAAAACAATAACAAACTCATTAAAATCATGACGATGAATAATAAAATCTTCCTGAGAATCTCGTTTTTCTATCGTCACAGTATTTTCAGGCCGAATAAAATAATCACCGCTGTTGAGAGACAGAATTTTTTGTATCATGGCCACCTCAGAAAAGAATATGGATGATCATGACGATCTTTGTTAATTGCTACAATGACGCAAGTCACGAGGTGTGAAATTATACTCGCTTTTAAAACACGTCGAAAAATACGCACTATCATTAAAACCATTTTCCAACGCAATATCCGTAATGGTTTTATCCGAAAAACGGATTTGATAATAAGCTTCTGATAACCGCAATTTTATTAAGTAATTTTGTGGCGATATACCTAAGTTATTTTTCATATAGCGATGAAAAGTCCGCAACGAGACCGAAAACTGAGTCGTTAAACTTTCCCAATCAATTTCTTCCGTAAAGTTTGCATTCAACCAGCGTAGCATTTGGATAATCCGTTGTTCATTATTCCCTTCACCTACATAGTTATAACGCCCCTCTTGCAGATTAACAATTAACTGCAAAAAAAGGCTCTCAGTATACGCAAGGTCAGAATCACTTTCATGGAGTTTAACGATGATCTGTTGCGCTCTATTGTAATGCTCTTTATTTAATAGCCAATGGGAAATGTTTTTTTCAGTATCCGCAGGGAAAAAATGACTGATATTATTTAAATAAGTAAAGCTGGAGTCTGAACGATATAACACGTTAGTTAAATTGAGGTTAGAGACATTATCAAATAAGTGATAATCGCTGGATTTAATATAACACACCATACCTGGGCATAATGTATAAGGCCGCCCATTAAGTATATGTAGACCAATGCCCTGAGTTACCAAAAAAATCTCACTAAAATCATGTGTATGTTCAGGAAAAATAGGCTGAGGCACTCTTGGTTCAACCGTAATGTGCTGCTGTGGTGTGATAAAAAAATCTTCGCTATAGAGTTTCATGAAAGATCTCCGAGTAAACACTCCTCCCCCGTAGAACCTACCATGGACTTACTTATCATTCATTAGCCCATCGTAAATACCCTTATATCCCTATTCTAGCGTTCTCATCTAAAATCACCTTGAAATTACTACCAAGCAATCACAAGTTATTGGCTATATTTTCAAGAGTTCATCAAATAAATGTGCAAAATGTGACCTTGAATACACAAAGGCGACTTCATCTAAGATCGCAGTTTTGCAAAAGGGGACAATCACCAGCTAGTTAACTATCTGACTTATCAAAATAGGATTGGTTATCAATAAGCTGTAATCACATGAAAACATAACATTGTATTTTCACTTTTCGAAATGGTGGCCTATGGCTTAGAAGAGTGTAGAATTAATACTTTATAATCAGTCAATTACAGTCTATCTCAGTGTTCAAAAGCTACAAAGAAGATAAAGTAATTCAAAGTTGTTTAAAGTCGTTCAATCATATTCAAACTTGAACGTCACAACCACGTCCTATCATTCCCCTCTCATTTTTTGTATCACAATTTCGGCATAGCTCGTCACAGTAAATTAAACCTAGCAGTTAACAACGTACATATACTTAATTGATGATATATTAAATATCCCTTTAACTTCTAAAATATTGTCGTTACGTATCACTGCATCACCAACCCCGCCGAATCTAATATCAATTGCAATTGAGCACATCGTCCCCCTTCACCACAGGCAGCACATCGAAATTTGTCGTGTTTACTGGTGATAAAATTTCGCACTTCATCTGGTATTTAAACCAAAAACAGCCACTAAGGACTGTTTTAGTTTTATGTCATAGGCCGTGGTTACTCAATAAGAAAATTGACATCTAAACTTCCTCTATAACCCCCTGGTGCTATTTCCCCATTAACACATAAAGCAAAGTTTAGCCCTTGAATAAAATTTTTCCCTACCGTGCTATAAACTTGCTTGCTCTCTGTATATTTAATGGCCTGCGACGAGTCGGTAGTACAAACTTCATTACCTTTTGCTGCCGTTCCTACTGATGTAGCGATATAGGGCAAATCACCAGAATGGCCATCTAACGATTCTAACACCATGCCCGTTTGATTTCCGCTCACCAAAGCGTTATTTGGCTTAACAGACATGAAGTATTTACCTGTATTTGGGCAGCTGACATTAATTTGAGCAAGGGCATTCGCTAAATTTTTCGGGCTTGGATAGGTCCCCGCTAGCTGAGAACCAAAATTAATTTTAGTATTTGTAATTGGAGCAACTTTACATGTATCTACTGCAAATACACCTAAATCTTGATACTCATTAATGAATGTAGCATTCGATTGATTAACTGAAAAACCATCACCAGGGCCATCACGATGCGCCATGATTAACCTATCATCTGCAAAATAACGACCTTTTTTTAGTGGTTGAGGTGCATACGCAGAATAGCTCGTAATAATGCCTGTGAACTGCATAGGAGCAACTGAAGAATCTTGAATCCTATTAGCTAAATAGCCACTCACTCCGCTTTGAGGTTCCAGTCCAAAATTTAATGGATTTGGAAGCGAAGAACCAATAGGTACATGATACATTCTATCTGATGATGTCATTTTTGAGTTTTTCAGCGTAAAGGAAGCGCCTTCCCACATATAACCTGAATTTGCGTCACCAATAACTTTATACCGCAAATATTTCACACTAAATGTGCCATTTATCAGCAAGATTATTCTATTATTTTTGTCAAATTCATTAACTAGCGTAACGCCATATGCCCCTTCAGGTGGATAATAGGTGTATTCCCAGTTAGGGCTTCCTCCCTTCTTCCATGTTATCAATTCAATAAATGGGAAATTTGGATTGATCCTACTTGTTCCTGCTCGCTCTTGAAAATTAACCACCCTCAAAGGCGGTGAAACCTCTCCCAGATAACCTGTAGCTCCAACAGAAACGCGCAAATTATCTCCATACGAAACAGGAGCAAGCGCACTCATAGCGAGTACAGTCACACACACAAAATAACGTATTATCTTATTCATACCTTGCACCATAATTTTTAATCATTTTAAGTTGCATTAATCATATAACCCTTTTATTTATCTGAGTATGAAATACACGCATAAATTGTAACCAGAAATTACTCACACTAAGAGTTTAAAAGGAATTAAATGTCATCAATTGATTAAAAGTAGTGCATGTACTAAAAATAACAACTCTAATAAATAAATCTAACTTAACTCTCTTACCCATTAATAGACTGTGGGTATACACAGTAATACCTACTTAGTACGCATTGATACCTAAAAAACACCTATCTAGAATGAGAGTTTTTGAGGATAGGTGGCATGGAAAGAAAATATAAGCATCCGCAGATTAACCTCAGATTACTGACTGATTTAAAAGATAAAATTCAAGAGTTAGCTGAATGTAATAATCGGTCAGTAAATCAAAAAAATGGTCACAGCTATCGAATATTGGATATTGCGTCATTCTCATGTTGAAGTTTTAACGATTTCCGATGCGGCTGAGCTCATATTCCAACTTGAACGAGAGATGGAAGTCGTTAAGGAAAAATTAGGGATTAAGAAGTAGTCCCCACTATTGAGAGCTTTCTCTCACTCACGATAGTATTGATTTTTACGTCATTTGCGGCACACATGAGCGAGTTGGCTAATTCAGTCTGGCGTCCTACTTTCAGTTCTGCAAGAAATGGGCGGCTGGGAATCAGTTGATATGGTAAGAAGATATGCTCACTTAGCACCTAATCATTTAATTGAACACGCTAAGCAAATAGACACTATTTTTGGCACTTGCGTCCCAAATACGTCCCAGTTAGCAAAAGTGGAGAGTTTTAAATGATGGTAAGTGGTTGAAAATTAATGGTACGCCCTACAGGATTCGAACCTGTGACCTACGGCTTAGAAGGCCGTTGCTCTATCCAACTGAGCTAAGGGCGCATTGTTAATGCAGGCAGCCTATCTGGCTGATGGCGTTGAATTATACGGTTGCTGAGCGCTGAGTCAATGGCTTTTCGCTACTAAAATAGCTATATGCTCATTTTATGTAACAGTTTGAACTGACAATGACGTTAACTTCTGACAAAATAGAGCCATCACCGTGTCTCATATATGGATTAAGTTACAGATGTTAGCAAAAATTATTGATGGGAAAACGATTGCGCAGACAATTAGGCAGGAAGTTGCCCAAAAAGTACAGTTACGTTTAGAACAAGGAAAACGTGCTCCAGGTCTCGCCGTCATTTTAGTTGGTGCGAACCCTGCTTCCCAAATTTACGTCGGCAGTAAACGCCGTGCTTGTGAAGAAGTAGGCTTTATTTCACGCTCTTATGATTTACCCGACACCACCACAGAAGCTGAACTTCTGAAACTGATTGACGATTTAAATCAAGATATTGAAATTGATGGCATTTTAGTCCAGTTACCCTTACCTGCTGGTATTGATAATGTTAAAGTGATTGAACGTATTCATCCAGATAAAGACGTTGATGGCTTCCACCCTTATAATGTAGGCCGGTTGTGCCAACGTGCGCCTCGTTTGCGCCCTTGTACACCACGTGGGATTGTCACACTGCTTGAACGCTATGACATCAATACTTATGGCCTCAATGCCGTCATTATTGGTGCATCAAATATTGTCGGACGCCCAATGAGCCTTGAATTATTATTAGCGGGCTGTACAACAACTGTTACCCATCGATTTACTAAAGACTTAGAACAGCATGTACGCAATGCGGACTTGCTGGTTGTCGCTGTCGGTAAACCTAATTTTATTCCTGGAGAATGGATTAAACCTGGTGCAATTGTCGTTGATGTGGGTATTAACCGCTTAGAAAATGGCAAAGTGACAGGCGATGTGGACTTTGATGAAGCATCAAAACGCGCTGCGTGGATCACCCCTGTTCCAGGTGGTGTAGGCCCAATGACTGTCGCAACACTGATTCAAAACACGCTGCAAGCGTGTGAAGAGTATCACGATATTTAATGTATTTTGGAGTAATTAATGGAAATTTTCAATCTTGAAGGGCACCCACACGTTGAACTGTGTGATTTGCTAAAAATTCAAGGCTGGGCAGAAAGCGGCGCAATGGCTAAAGCCATGATCGCTGAAGGTTTAGTACAGGTTGACGGTGTGGTAGAAACCCGTAAACGCTGTAAAATTTTGGCAGGTAAAGTTGTCTCCATGGGCGACGAAAAAGTCAAAATCGCTGAGTAAGATTTTGGGTAAATAGGTTAGCCTATTTACCCATCTTTCAATCAAGCTTATCCCTTTGATTGACCTAGTTTATTATCAACTCGAATACTATCAAATAAATCCTTCGGCACCCTTTCCCCAAAAGCAAACTGTGAGATACCACCAGCCACTTTATCTGACTGATTTTGGTAATTGTTTCTATTTGGGTAAGAACTCAAGGTACTCCGCAGATCCATTAATTCAAACATACGATTAGTCAGCCCTGCTTTTTCATTTGGCTGCAATTTAATTTCTTCAGACCAATTCGTTACATACATGACTGGTACTGAGTATTGTTGATTATTATGGGTAATCGTTAGGTTATAACAATCCAGATTCAAGTTCCCAATGCACTTCGTCACTGCAGTTTTAAATGAACGTGTTTTCAAATCACCAAACTGTTGCTCTTTAACCCCCTCAGAAAATAGTGTTTTTCCTTGTTTTTCTTGCTGCTGCGCTGATGACCAAACAACAACCACTTGGGGTTTATTTTGTCTAATTTCATTGAGAAATTGTTCAACGGGTGGCGCTTTGGGCTTGCTTGATTCAATCTCTGCGACAACGACCTTTTGATCGTTTTTTATCGGAACTTGGCTTGTATTACTAGACGCTATAGTACTCTCAGAGGGTATCTTACTTGAAATATACCAAGTTGCAGTGGGGATATTCGCTGGTTGCCTTTTAATCCCTACTAGTTTTTGTAAAAAGTTGATAACACTTTTTTTAATCGATGTTGGAGACCATAAACTTCTAACTGAGGTGCTGATTGGTGATGGCATAATTATTACCCTTATTTCAAATAATAGTGCCACCGTATTGTGCGTACTTTGATGGCTGCTGTTGTTCATTAATTGAACTTATTATTTGATAAAAAAAATAATTATTTCTTGCAAATTTAGCCACTAAATAGAAAAACGGCCAGATATTGTATCAATCAATACCTAGCCGTTTAATTTTATCAAACTCTAACTTTTTAACGCAC
>NZ_JAMPNZ010000014.1:0-245251 GCF_028479625.1 Providencia sp. PROV197 | reverse complement strand
GCTGCGTTTTCTCTATCCGTTTCTGCTCTTTTTCTTTGTCAAAAATCGTGTTCAGCTTCTCGTGGGCATTATCAGTATCACGGCTTAAGGTATTGACATCCTGTTTCTGATTATCCTTATCGCGGATAATAATCTCACCTTCCGACACCGCCGCATGCGTGCTATTGCTGTCTTTCCCTTTGTTATTCACATTGGTCAATAACGAACCTGCCGCATTACCCGCTAACTGGTCTTCAAATGGCGAGCCACCTGTGCTAAACCCGCCACTGTGGCTTTCCACTTTGTACTCCGCTTTGTTTTTTATATCCCCAAAGCCCAGTGTGCCCGTATCGAGCTTGTTCTTCTCGGCCTCTGCCGTGCTGCCAATCACCGCACCATCGAGCTGGGTGTGATTGCCCACCGTAATATCAAAACCGCCTTTGCCTGCATTGATACCCGTTTGTTTATCCACCGATTGATAATCACTGTGCATCTCGGTTTTATTCACATTCACCGATGCCGTGGTATTCAACCCTGTGCCAATGCTACCCGACAAGCTACCGCCTTTTTGCTTCGAGTCGTATTTGTCGGTGGTTTGCTGGCTCGATAAAGTTAAATTGCCGCCAACATTGGCTTTCACTGTTTCGCCGCTAACCTGCGCACCTGTTAATGTGGTATCTTTGCCGCTGTTCAAGGTCAGTTGTTTACCTGCATCCACCTGTGTATCGGTGTAATACTCACTATTACCTTTTTCGAAACCGCTGCCTTTATTAACGCTGGCATTGACGTTCCAACCGCCTGAGCTGATCCCCGCACCAATTGAACTGCCTGAGCTTGAGTTTTTGCCATCCACCGTTTGCGTGTTGCTAGCACTGGTCAGGTCGATATCATTTTTTGCTGTTAAGGTGATGTCTTTATCTGCGGTTAACTGGCTGCCTTGTACTGCCAAGTTGCCTTGACTGCCTTCTTTTTTGCCCGTGGCTGTAAGGTTAATATTATCCCCAGCGCTCAGGCTGCTACCAGATGCGGTATTTTGCTGCGTTTTTGTCGTGGATTTTGACGAGCTACTGCCATAAGACACGTTCACACCAAAGGCATCTGTGACACTGCCGCCTTTTTTCAGCCCAGCCAACTCACCGGCTTGTTCTGCTTGAACACCTTGCAGACCCGCTTTCATCCCTTTAAGTGCCGCTAATTGGCCATCGTCTTCCTGTTTCGCCGATTTCGCTGTCTGCGCCATACCGTCTAACATACTGCCCGCAGTACCACCTAATGACACCGTGAGGCCACTGGATTTACTTTCCACCGTCGTGATATCGGTTCGGCTATTTTCAGCGGCCGTAATATTCACGTCACTGCCTGTGATATTAATATCTTTCGCGGCGATCACATCACTGCCATGGATGTTCGCTGAACCACCAGCCTCCAGTGTCACATCACCTGCGGAGCTGCCGATTACGCTGCCTTTTTTCAAGTTACTGTCACTATCAGTCGTGACTTTTTGAGACGTTGATCCGACAGTTAAACCCAAGCCGCCTGTACTCATCAGCCCTGATTTCTTCGTCTTGGACATATGAGTTTCATGTAACGCCTCATCAGACGTAGTGACATTCAGCTGGTTACCTGCATTGACGGCAACATCGTTAGTTCCCAGAACATTGCTGCCCTGAATATTCACGTCATTACCTGCGGTCATTTTGATGCTATCGCCACTTAATGTACTGCTGATCGCAGTACGCGCGTTGACTTCATCATGGGTTTCTTTTGTGGTGCTCGATAGAAAACCTTTGTCCGTGTGTTTGGTGTGCTTAGCATAGTCACTGCTTTCCACCCCTGAGGTCAGGTTAATATCACGCCCCACATTCACAGCTAATTCGCCGCCACTGGACACATTCGCTGCGCGAGCGGAGAGATCTTGCCCTGCAGACAGTGTTAAATCCCCTTGAGTTTGGATTTGTGTGCCCACTTCTGTGCTATTAGCGCCACGATAGTAATTGCTTGAATTATGTGTGTAATCAAACGCTGAGCTAACATCGCGCGTTTCTAAACTAATATCCTGACCCGCAATAATGGAGGTTTTACCATCAACGCCTAAATTGCCAACATCTGTAGCGATCAGGTTGATATCTTGCACGGCTTTTAAGGTAAGCTGACCGTTATCACCCGTGACATAAATGCTGGCAGGGCGGTCGAGCCATTGTGATTGGCCATCTCCACGCTGCGCGGTTTCGCTGAGAATATCGCGCCCCGCGATGAGTGATACGCTATCTAAACCACGGATTTCACCACCCACATTTTTTATATCTTTCAATGCGTTGAGCTGAATATCCTTCCCTTGAATACGCCCGCTGTTTTCAATATTTTCTGCGCGTAAATCTGTTAATTCGCGGCTGTTAATTTCACCACTATTGAGCAAATCACCCGTAATATTGGCAGACACATTGCGCCCTGCAAGTAGTGCGCCATTGCCGTTTAGATCGCCTTGGCGTGCACGAACATACACCTGGGGCACACTTACCATCTCAACACGTCCATCTGGCAAGGTGACTTCTTTATTTACCATCCACACAATATCGGTTGTTAAGTTCGCCATTTGTTCTGGTGATAATGCAATACCTGGAGTCAGGTTAAATTGATTACCAAACGCAACACCATTCGTCAGCAGCGCACGGTATTGTTCTTCATCACTATTGTAGTTACCTAATAAGCGCTGCCCTGTAGTTTCAATCAATTGATCGCGAACTAAGCGTTGCTCATAATAGCCATCACCTAAGCGCTTATGTAGCTGCTCATTAGTGACAATATCAATGCTGGATAACCATTTTTTGTAATTAGTGAAGCGAGAGTCCGTTTCAATTAAGAACTGGCTATCCGTGCCTGGTATGACGTTAAACAAGCTGTTATCTGGCAATTGGGTACTTGGCCCAACGGTTCTGATCACGGTATCGAGGTTGTCTTTACCTTGGGGCGCTTTTTCTGCCGTGATATTTTGCCCTTTACCTACGTCAGTTTGGCCTTGAATATCAGTACCATTCCCCACATTGGCATCACCTGTCTGCGCTGTCGCGCCAACAGTTTTATCATCGCTCACGTCAGCTTTCGCCGAAACCGAAGGTAATTGCGTTACTTCAGCCTGTTGGCCTGCTGTAAGCTCAAGAGGCGTATTTTGACTGTCTTTTAATGTAGTTTCCGCCAGCAACGCCCCTTGGTTATCCGTTATCGTTGACTCAGACACGGTATCCGCTGCGCCATCGAGCGGATTGACTTTCACACCATCCAAGTGAGTTTTATTAATTCCCCCCGCTTGCTCTTTTACCTCCAGTAAATGTAGCGGTAAATCTTCTTCGCTATTAATACCTTGGTATTTTGACGTACTAGTACGCGTTTTCCATTTACCACCGCCTTTATAGCGATAAATCGTATTTCCATCCTCAAAAATATGACGAACACCTTGTGCTTCTTTATTGTTTAGCTCATAGCCTGTTAAGATCAGGTTTTGCCCCGCAACAACGCGTGAATTTTCATTGTTCAGTTGCTGTCCATCAATCGTTAAGTGTTTACCACTGGTGATTAATGCTGCATCGCGTTTGATGATTTGCGTTTCATAAATTATACGGTCGTAATCATATTCATAGAAATTTTTAGTCCAATTACCATACTCAAACATCCGCCAGCGATTGGATTTTTCATAGTGAATACCCACTTCTTTGTTGAGCGTACCATCGTCATTAATCGCATAACGGGTTTGGTTACCATTACGTGGCTGAATTTTATAGCGCTTACCATTACCGTAATCGTACCAATCAAAGTGCTCGCGGCTAACTTCAACTGGTTTTTCAGTCAGCTCTAAGTGAATATCTTTGTTTTCCAGTAGATCAGTTTTGAGAGTAAGATTGCCATCCGCTTCAATATTTGCACTGTGGTTTTTCACACTTTTAGCATGGCCTGTGGCTTGTAGCTTGTCGTTGAGCACATTGCCGATGGCTAAATCACCGTCACTGTAAATTAAAGCGTGGTCGCGGTTTACCAGCTCAGAAACTGCGAGATTAACCTCTTTACGCCCTGCAATAACCGCCGATTTATCCCCTTGTTTATCATTTAATAAGGCATTGGCTGCTATTGATAAGAAATCGCCATAAATACGCCCTGTACCTACGTTATTGAGATTTTTTGCAACAATGTGGGTCAAGGTACCATCAATTATCCCAGTATTGAGGACGTTGCCACTGGCCTTGATTCGCGTATTTTGCCCACTAATTTCCCCAGATAGCTGATTAATGACAGCCGTCGTGCTTAAAGCAAGCTCACCAAGGCTAGACATTAGCCCATAATTTGTGAAACCTTGGGCAAAATTAGCGGTTAAGCGTTCGCCCGCCTGAATACGCCCATGATTTTCAAATGCTTGATTAATAGCGAATGTCAGTGCTTTTTGGGCAATAAGTTTCCCTTCGCCTGTTAATGTGTTCGCTGATACACTCGCAGAACCATTGCTAACGATGACCCCTTGCTGGTTTGTCAGCGTTAAAGCTTTTCCTTTCACATTATCAGTAATGGTCAAATCTGACCCTGCGGATACCATGCCTTGGTTATTATTTAAGGATTGAGCGATATTTGCCTGAATAGCTTGCCCTGCGCGCACTGCGCCACGTTGGTTATTCAATTCAGTCGCTTTTAGCGTGGCATTTTGCCCTTCAATCCCTTGCCCTGCTTGGGCGGTATTTTGGTTATCAATATTCTTTGCGGTGATATTCAGGTTACCATTAGCTTTAATCCAGCCTTGTTGGTTATCAAGCTGTTGCACTAAAAGCAATTCAACGTTGTTTAGCCCTTGAAGAGTGCCTTTGGTGTTATTCAGGTATTGGCTAGCAACCTGTAAATCTGCCCCTGATAAAATTTGCCCTTGTTGGTTATCAACACCTTGCGTAATCGTCAGGTGGCTATTTCCCTGTGATTGCAATGTTCCTTCGCGGTTATTCAGGGTGGTGCCTGTGATTTTCGCTGAAGATTGACTTAAGAGTGTGCCTTTTTGGTTATCGATATGATTAACATCGACATTTAAGCCTTGTTTACCTTGTACGAACCCTTGCTGATTCTTCAGATCATTGGCTGTTAGGGTGAGTTTCTCTTCACTCGCCAACACGCCCTCTTGGTTCAATACATCATTTTTCTGAGTATTGATATCCAATAAGCCACCCGAATAAATCCGCCCTTGCTGGTTATCCAAGGTCTGAGAGGTTAATACATTTACCCCCGCACTTTGGATTTGCCCTTGCTGGTTCGTTAATTTGCCGCTGTTGAGCGTGAGGTTCCCACCACTTAACAACCCACCAGTTTTTTGTGTGTAGCTATTGTTGAGAAGCTGCCCATGAGTGTCCAAGGCTAACTGCAGACCTGCTTGAACCCGCCCTTGCTGGTTATCAAACTCCCCACTGTTCAAGCTTAACCCGAAACTGGCTAAAATTTCCCCTTGGGAGTTATCGACACGGTTTTTCTGTGTATCGATTCTAATATCACTCGCTTGAATATGGCCTTGTTGATTAATCAGCTCACCAACCGTTAACGCCAGTTTTTGGCTAGCAAAAATCCCTTGATCGTCTGTTTTTGCGGTGTTGGTTAAACGTTGGCCTTGAGTATCAAGGGTGATAGATTGCCCCTTAATCGTGCCTTCGGTGTTATCCAACTGCTGAGTTTTCATCGAGATAGCAGATTGGCTGCCAATCAAACCTTGCTGGTTAGTTAACGCTTGGCTATTAAGCGCCAATTGGCCTTTTGCCACAATACGGCCTTTTTCGTTATCGAGCCCCCCCGTGGTTAACGTTAGCCCGCCTTGTGCATAAATACCTTTATTATCATCACTTTGTGTATTGTTTAATTGCTCACCATGAGTATCAATCAGCATGTCACTACCTGACTGAATGGTGCCCTGCTGGTTTTCAATTTTACCGCTATTTAACGTGAGTTTTTGTTGCGCTAACAATGCCCCTTGTGTGTTATCAAATAACTGGTTTTGGGTATTGATATTGATGCTATTGGCCTGAATGTACCCTTGCTGGTTTTGCAGTGCTTGGTTACGCATCTGCAATACTTGCTCTGCCGCAATAAGTCCCGCTTGGTTATTGATATGACCCGCAATATCTAATGTGCTATTCCCATGGCGTGCGACAACCTTACCCTGCAGGTTATTCAGTTCACTCGCTGTGATTTTCAAGCCATTTTCACCGACCAAAGCACCATTTTGGTTAACTAACTCATTTTTTACATCAATGGATAAGTGACCATTATTTGCTGTTAAGATCTGGCCATCTTGGTTATCAAGGGAATCCGCTGTTATCGTAAAGTGGCCATTACTGCCAATTTCACCTGCTTGGTTGTTTAACCGCCCTTGCAGCGTGATTTTTCCTGCTTTATCACCTGTTTGTAATAATTTGCCATTTTGGTGTTCGAGGGTGTTTGCCGTGAGAAAAACCTGATCTGCCTGAGTAACCCCTTGGTTTAATGACAGCGTTTCACCTTGAATATTCAAGGTATTTGCAGCCAGTAGCTCGCCTTTATCACCATCAAGAGATTGGCTGTTTAAGGTAACATTCCCCATACTCGCAATCACTTTACCTGTACGGTTAATCAGTAATTGAGTATCGGCGAATACCCCTTGGCGTCCAGTTAAGGTGCCGCTTGTATTATCCAGTACCTGTTGAATTTGTAGGTTTAACGCCCCCATTCTTGCACTGAATATTTTGCCTTGTTGGTTTCCTAACGTATTTGCCGTTATCTGCCAAGAACCATTACCACTGATGTTACCCGCTTGGTTATTTAGGTGTTGAGAAACGAGAAGTGAACCTTGTTGCTCTCCAAGTTGAGTCATTGTCCCTTGCTGATGGTTTAGGTTTTCCGCTGTCAGCTGAATGTGATTGGCTTGTGTATTTCCTGCGCTCAAGTCAATGTCTTGTCCATGCAGTACAAGCTCCCCATCCGCGATAATTTCCCCGCGCTGGCCTTGTACATTTTCAGCAACAATGAACATGTCTCCTTGCTTGCTAATCACCTTGCCATCCACATTAGTGAGTTGCGAGGCGTTCAATGTGAAATCATGTTCGGCAAACAGCGTTCCTGCTGTGTTATCTACGCTGTCTTGTGCATGAATAAACAATGCCCCCACTTTCGCAGCAACGACAGTACCTTGTTGGTTAGCCAACGCGTTCACATCCAGATGTAAAGCACCTTGGCTACTGATATTACCCGCTTGGTTATCAAGGGCTTGAGTCAGTTTTATTTGGCCTTTTTCACTGCCCGTTTGCAGCATTTTCCCACGTTGATGAGAAAGATTTTTCCCGTCTATCTGAATATTGTCAGCTTGGGTAATTGCGTCATTAAGGTTGAGATTATCTGCCGTTAAAGTCAGCTTGCCTTTCGAGAGTATTTCGCCTTTCTCGCCCTCTAGCTGCTTAAGTGTTAGCTGGTTATCTCCAAAGCTCGCAATAAGTTTACCTGATTGGTTAATCAAACGATTTGCTGCAAGTTTAATACCTTGATTACCTAATAATGTGCCTTGAGTATTATTCAATGCTTGTTGAATATTTAGGGATAATTGCCCTAATTTCGCTGCAATAATTTTGCCGTCTTGGTTATTCAACGCATTGGCTGAAATCTCAATTTGCCCATTGCTGGAGATTTCCCCACGCTGATTATCAAAATGATTTTGAATACGTAGTTCCGTTTTTCCATCCCCAACTTGTAGTAACGTTGCACCTTGATGGGAAAAGTTATTGGCTAAAATGGTAATTTGATTAGCTTGCGTAAGCCCATGATTTAAATTGATATCTTGACTTTCAATGTGCAAAGAGTTTTGTGCGAAAACCGTTCCTTTATGGCCATCCACCTGGTTTGCGGTGAGTAATGCAGCGCCTGATAAACTGCTAATTTTTCCTTGTGTATTCACCAGCTGATTGGCTTTGATAGCTAAATATTTATCAGTTTGGATCACGCCCTGCGTGTTATTCAATTTTGTGGTTGCAGTGATCTCTAACTGTTTGTTAGCACTGGTGAATAATTTACCATCACTGTTATCAAGGTTATCGGCCTGTATGTGCAGGTCACCTTTGGATGACACACTTCCCCCATGGTTATCCAAGGTCGTCGCAACGTCCACCGTCATGGCTTTATCGCCTGTTTGTAGGATATTTCCTTGGCGATGAGAGAACGCATTGGCTTTTAAGGTGATTTGTTCAGCTTGAGTCTTCCCATTATCCAAATTCATGGATTTCCCAGTTAAGCTTAGGGCGCCACTGGTCAGAATTTCCCCTTTTTTTCCATCCAACTTGTCTGTTTTGATGGATAGCCCTTGTTTGCCAGAGGCTAAAATCGTGCCTTGCTGGTTGTTCACATTTTGACTTTGAATATCCACTTTGCCATCACGGCTGAGCAGCTGCCCTGACTGGTTATTCAACTGCTGCGTGATGATTGCGGTATCACCCGCAAGGTTAATTTCCCCATTTTGGTTATCAAGCAGTTGGGTCTGTAATGCGTTTTTCGAATTGCCCGTTTGGACCAATTTACCTTGTTGGTTATGGATAAATTCAGGGGCAATTAACAACAAGTCTTTGGCAACAATTTCCCCTTTTTGGTTATCAATCCCTGTTTTTGCCGTTAATGTGACTTTATCCGTTGCCTGTAAATGCGCTTCTTTGGTGCGAATATCTTTTATTGTCGATGTCAGTGTGATGTTTTGAGCTTGGGTATTTGAGAACGAAAGGTCGAGTTCACTCCCTGTCGCTGTTAACGATTCTTTAGCAACAATATCACCTTGAAGTGTAACGTTTTTATCACCTTGAACCGTTAAAGAGCCCGCCGAGGTTAATTTTCCTTTGCTGTCGACCCCTGCCGCGAGCAAGGCTGTTTTATCACTGTTGATTTGTGCGGCATTTAAGGCCGTATCACGTCCAGCAACCATTTGGCCTTTATCGGTGTTGGTAATTGCCTGTTTTGCATTGAGCTTCACATTTTGCTGAGCTAAAACAGTACCTTGGTTATGAATTGATTGTTGGCTGTCGATGGCAATGTTTTGGCGTGCCGTGATCACCCCCGAGTTCCCCACTTTACCGTTCGCTGATAAAGTGATATCCCCAGCTTCTGCCCCAATATGCCCTGCATTTCGTACACCCACGCCATTTTCTGTTCCACGCATTTTGATGGTATTGGCGTACATCCCCCCCAATGCAGCAACATCTAAAGCAAACTCAGGTTTATCATCCGTTGTGGAATTATCCGTTTTGAGAATGGTTTTCCCATCCGCTGCAACCGTGTTTTTCCCTGTGGTAATGGCTAAGTCTTTAGCATGCAATTTAGCATTAATATTGACTGAACGGGCGATTAACGCCGTATAGTTGGTACCATTACCGTTGTACCCCTTACCAACAATATTGATACTGCCTTTATCAACTTCAAACCCTTTGATTTTGCCATTTTCAATCAAGGTTTTGCCTGCCGATAGCAAAGCTTTATCCGCATTGATAAACCCACAACCATTACAGGTGATCCCCGCTGGATTGGCGATGATCACATCGGCTTTTTTCCCTGCAACTTCGATAAAACCGTTTAATTGACTCGGATCGCGGCTATTTACCTCATTTAAGATGATTTTCGCCTCGCCCTTTGCCAACCACTCATTGCCTTGGATCATTCCACCCAGTTGAGTGTTGACGTCGTGGCGGCTGTTATTCAGGATTACCCCTTTGTTATCAACATCAAATTGGCTGTATTGGTTACGTGAAACGCCATCACGATTAGGCGCTTGAATATTCACTTGAGGTAACCCATTTTGGGTATTCACAATCGTCGGTTGCTGATTACTAGGCGCATTACTATCCGCTTTAATGTTCGATGCGGAGGCGCTAATGCTCACCATACCCAACGTCAACCAAAGACTAGTAACAATGGGTTTAATTGACCAACGAACTCGGCTATTTGCTGTTTTTTTAACACGATTTTCTGTTTGGCACGCAGGCCCTGCTTGATGACTGCGAGTAATGTCCGCAACGACCATCACCATTTGGCGCGCTGCATTAAAAATTAAGCGGTAAAATAACTTATTCATCCTGAGATACCTTAATAATTCCAATTAACAGAAAATGCAAACGTCGCCGGATCCGTTTTAAATCCGTCAGGTTTAGAGAATGGCGTACCAATAGAGAGGTCGTAGCTGAGGTTAGCCGCACTGATTGCTCCCCTCAGACCAATTGCGCCCCCCGCTAGGTGATTGCCAAGATTACGGTATGTACCGTGTCCACCAATTTCCCCATAATCAGCCCCAAGATAGAGCTCTTGGTTCGGGAGCGGTGTTACCCATGAAAGGGTATTTCTTAGCGTCCATCCTTGGTCTGCACTGAGAGTTCGTTCCCCATCAAAGCCGCGAACCGTCCAGCGGTTACCGATACTGAATTGATCTTGAGGAGTTAGCTGTCTGTCACTAATTTGGCGTAAATATTGAGTTTCAAAACGCAGTTGTTGGTCTGAAACACGAAAAGGAATACTTGCGGAGGCTGAAAATTGCATCACTTTTGCCAGTGCAGTGGCATATTCCCTTGAGTTGGGATCGTTCGTTTCTTCAAAAGCAGGCATCGCACCAAACCAACGCGTTCCATGTTGATAGCTTGCGCCAGCGGTGATCGTTGACTGCCCGATATATTGACGATGGTTGAGACCCAGTTTCCAAGAGGTAGTACGGCGCTTTTGGTTTTCAATTTCGGTATCACGAACAAAGTTACGTGTTTCGCGTAAGTTAACATCATACGTTGCCGTCGTTTTTGCTGTTGCATCACGATATAACACATTGCTGAGCTGCAAGTTTAAGCTCTTACTTTTTCCACGATATTGAATATCATCATTCATACCAGCAATTGTTTGTGTATATTCATAATCACTCGCCGTGGTCGCAAATTGCCAATAACCAAAAGGAACAGAATAGTGGGCACTGTAGTTCGTCGTATCCTTGCTACTTGAAAAGCTCAAGTCACGAGTTGCAGTAATGTAGAAAAGATCGCTCAGTGAGGTCGGATTATCCAAGGCAAGCATGATACCAGCTTGGTTTTTACCCGTACTTTTTGACCCTGTGTTATCTGCCCATGCGCTCGCATGCCAATAGCGTGATTGTTGCCGATTAATCACAATTTGCGTTTCGCCTGGCCCATCCCCAGGGATCATTTCCATTGAAGCTTGTACCGTTGGTAAGCGTTGTAAATTTTCGAGGCCTTGCTCAATATCACGCAAATCTAATAAATTTCCCGAATGCGCTGGCATCGCGGTATATAACGTGCTGTATTGAGATGAGTTATCAGTAAAGAGAACTTTTTGTACCTTACCAGGTAGCACCACCAATTTAAGTGTGCCCGTAGATAAATCTTGCTCAGGTACCAACACTCGTGAAGTGATCCAGCCATGACTGATCAAACGATTCTGCACGTCGGTAATTAAGAGATTGATACCATCAATACCAATACAATGCCCAACCGCCTGATTGGCTAAACGTTGTACAGGAACCCAATGAGGTAAGCCTTCTTGCCCTGTGATTTCAACTTGTCTAATCACAAAGCAGGGGGTTTCCTCAGGGAATTGCAACTGTGTTTTTGCAATAGGTGAAAGCAAGCTGACATCAGGAGCCTTCGCGTCAAATTGTTGTTGTTGCGCTTGCTGCTGCTGCGTCTGCCGATTAAATAAGTTATCTGTATTATCAGGCTTCAATAGTGAGGCTTTTGCGACGGTAGGAAAACAAAAGGTAAATAAAATTGATCCATAGATAAAATTACGCTTTAAAAACATTATTTTTATTAATCACTATGATTTGAGTTAAGTCAATATACGCAACTTTACACAATTTGACTTAAATTACAATCGGACTAGCCCCTGCATTTTTATTACACCCTTTAGTATTTTATTTAATGAATTGATTTAAATGTAATATTAAACTGTAAAAAAGTTTTTCATAAAAAAAACAATAGAAAAACCAGCTTATTTAAACGGCCTTAAGTTCACTGATAAACCTTATTAACTTGGCATAAAAATTATTTTCACCATTGTTGTTACGCTAAAAAAATAAAAAATAACTAATAGCCACCCAAAAAATGAGTAAATATATCTTATTGATTTAGATTTTATTGTGAACTAGAGCTTGATGAGTGAAAATAACTAAGAAAGAGCGATAAGGGCAATAATTCACCCTTATTTAAAGATAAATGATGTGATTTTTAGCTATTGCTAATATTGATTTTCAACGCTGCTGCAATCGCTAAAGGGGAGAAAGTAATACTTGCGGCAAATAATGCAGCGAGAATGGCAAAATAGCCATCTAATGGCATTTTGAAACTGTGCGCTTCCATGGTACCTGTCGCATAAATCAACACGGGAATATATAAAGGCAATACCAGCAAACTAACTAACACGCCACCTTTTTTTAATGACACCGTCAGTGCTGCACCTATCGCGCCAATAAAGCTTAAAACAGGCGTTCCCAGTAGTAATGTTCCCGCTAATACCATTAGGGTATCGCTAGTAAATGACAACATCAATGCAGCGATTGGTGACAATAAAATCAGCGGTAAACCCGTCACTAACCAGTGTGCAATCACTTTTGCAAAAACAGTGATAAACAAGGGATGAGGTGCCAACAATAGCTGCTCAAGGGAGCCATCAAGATAATCATCTTTAAATAAACGCTCTAAAGAAAGTAAAGATGATAAAATGGCAGCAACCCAAAAAACCCCTACAGAAATACGTGATAATAGCTGTGGCTCTGGCCCAATACTCAGCGGAAAAAGCGTAATGACAATCAAGAAAAACCACAGTGGGTTAACTAACTCAGAAAAACTGCGAAAGGCAATTTTCAATTCTCGTTTAATTAATAACCAAAACATGATTCACCTCCACCCGTCAGTTTTAATGAGCCAAATCGCCCTGACATCGCCTGATGAGAGGTAAACAAAATAATCCCCCCTTGATTAGCATGTTGATGAAAACGCATCGTTAACCGTTCAACCCCTGCCACATCAATTGCGGTAAAAGGCTCGTCTAGGATCCACAATGGTGCTTCACTTAACCACAAGCGTGCTAAGTTCACACGGCGCTGCTGCCCTGCAGAAAGCTGGTTCACAGGAATATCTTCAAAGCCAATCAACGAAACTTCCTCTAAAGCCTGCCATATGCTATCCCCTTCAGGCCCTTTATGGTGCATTTGATGATAAAACTTGAGGTTTTCATACGGCGTGAGTAACGATTTAACAGCAGGTTTGTGGCCTAAATACAGCAAATGGCGAGTAAATTCTTCTTTAAGTTTGTCAATCGGTTGATTTTGCCAACATACCTCGCCCTCATCAGGCTTAAGTAGCCCAGCCATCATTCGTAAAAGCGTGGTTTTTCCCGCGCCATTAGGCCCTTCAACCTGCAAAATTTCACTCGGTTGAACGGTAAAATCGAGCTGTTGAAATAAAATGCGATTTTGACGATGGCAACTGACTTGTTGTGCACTTAGCATGCCGTTGATTTCCTGTTTTTTATTCTAAGATTTGGCAATTTTGTTCAACAGCATATCACTGATGGAGTCACTCGATATTGCTTCACCGCAAAGCACTTGCATCAAAACTTCAGAGCCTAAAGTGGATAGAGAAAATAACATGTCGGGTTTAAGCAAGCGGATTTTATCCATATTGCTTTCTTGATTGATCAATACAACGGTTTTTACTGTGCTATCGCTGCCCGCTAACTCCCTCACACCTAACAAAGCAAATGTGCTAAGTGAGTCACTGTCAGTCATGATCAACACACACTTCGCATGTTTGACATTGGCGGCGGCAAGTAGCTCAGAACTGGTTGGATCACCTGTGACAATATTGTCTTTTTCAGGGTAATGGCTACGGTGATTCTCTTGACAAATAACGGCTACAGGTAGCTCGCGTTTTTTTAATCCTTGATACACATTGACCGCCATTGGCGTACTACCAATCACCACATAATGATTTTTCATATATGAAAACCTCTTACGCACAATTTCTTTTGTGCCTTTTGCCAATACGCCAACAACATACACAACTGAAGTGGTGAAAATAGTAATACCTAGAATAATGACAGTCACGGTAAATACCCGCGCATCTAACGTCACGGGCACAATGTCGCCAAAGCCAACTGTCGTCATGCACACCAGTGCGAAATAGAAGGCCGTTGTACCATCTTTCACGACGGGTAGGAACTCATTGCCAATATATAAAGTACCGAAAATGGAATATAACAATAATGAAATAATACAGGTAATTGCCACAAACCCCGCGCTGGTTAAGCTGTGATGATGGTAAAGCTTCCAAAATAACCCCAGTGCAACAAATAAGGCCAAAGAAAAATAACCTTGGTGAATATTTTCTTGGGCTAGTCGTAAATCAACAAATGAAATGATCCCTAATAAAAATAGAGAGAAAATCCACGCGATACGCGCGCCATTTAACATAAAGAGAGAAAGAAAAATGAGTGAAATACCAAGTAAAAAACGCGGAATATCTAATAATTTCATAAACCCTAATGATTTCAACCACTCGGTAAAACCATTTTCACGCCAGTCAATGTAGTCCGTATAAGCACTTAAAACAGGCTTTAAAATCATAGAACCATCAATGATGATCAAGATAGAAAGCACTATCCTGATCGTTAAGGATGATCTCAAAAAAGCCACAAACGCGTTATCTAACATGACTGACTTTCATCCTTTTTTAGCAAACCATTAAAACTTTTTATATACCATAAATATAACAAAAGATAATATCAATTCCGTTTGCCCGATAACAAATCGTCATTCGTTATCGGGACATTTAGATTATGAATGATAAAACATCGTCTATAATTGGAAGTCACCTCATTCGGTGATGGGCTAAAATGAGTTAATCTCACTTCCATTTTGCTGAAAAAACAAAACATTAAAGAATACTTAAATATTAGTGATCATGGCCAAACTATTTTGAACTTAAGTTTGACCTGTAAATCTAAACACCGATTTCTCAATTATTTTTCAATATTACTTAGCGATTAAAGAAAATAAGAGTTTAAAAACACTATGCTTAACACTACACGCACAGAGAGATTTAGCTGGTTATCACTACTCTGGCTATTAATCTACTTTTGGTATTTCTCGTCGTTATTGCAACTGTATGTGGTCGTCACAGGCCAAAGTAACAGTATCGGGTTAAGGGATTCACTGCTGTATAGCTCTTTATGGCTAATTCCCGCGCTACTTTTCCCTCGGAAAATTAAGCTTATTGCAGGCGTTATTGGGGTTATCTTGTGGCTATCTTCTGTCGTCGCCCTCGCTTACTTTGTGGTTTACGGCCACCAAATCTCACAGAGCGTTATGTTTGTGATGTTTGAAACCAATACCAATGAAGCAGGGGAATTCCTCAAACAATACTTTAGTTTTAAAGTCGTCGGCATCATTCTTGCCTACACCTTAGTGGCTATTTTCTTGTGGTCACGCCTAAAACCCGTTTATATACCGAAAAAAGGCAACGTGGTTGTTTCCTTGCTAATATTGATCATTTTGTTTGGTGTGCCGTATTACAACAAAGGCATCAAACAAGATAGACCACTAGCCAATGTGGCTTCTTATGTAAATAGCAAACTGGCCTATGCAGCACCATGGCAGTTTGTTAGTGGTTACTTTCTCTATAAAAACCAGTTAGCTAATATGGAGGAGTTGATCAGAGACAACAGTAAAATTCCACCGCTCGCCAACTTTGTCGATGCCAATGGCAACACGCCACGTACCTTTGTATTAGTGATTGGTGAGTCCACCAGCCGCGATAGAATGAGTTTATACGGTTATCAGCGCCCAACGACGCCAGAATTAGTAGAACTTGCAAAAGACTATCCTGCTAACTTATCGGTATTTAATGATGTGGTAACGCCACGCCCATATACCATTGAAGCGCTACAACAAATTCTGACGTTTGCCACCCAGACAGAGCCTGAACTGTTTAACTCTCGCCCTTCTATCATGAATATGATGAAGCAAGCGGGCTTTAAAACGTTCTGGATCACCAATCAGCAAACTATGACTGAGCGAAATACCTTACTGACGGCCTTCTCTCGCCAAACGGATAAGCAGTATTACCTCAATAATGATATGGCTCAGAGTTCACGTATCTATGATGACGTGGTATTTGATCCTTTCAAAGAAGCACTTGCTGACCCTGCGGAAAAGAAATTTATCGTTGTACACCTGCTAGGCACACATATGCGTTATGAATTCCGCTACCCAGAAGATAAAGCGATATTTACGCAAAGAGACAGCCTGGTACCTGCTAACCTGAAAGATGACCAAGTCAAAGATTACAACGCGTATGATAATGCACAGCATTATAATGATTATGTGGTGTCAACCTTAATTAAAGACTTTGATTCTTCTAAAGAAAATGGCTTCTTAGTCTTTTTCTCTGACCACGGAGAAGATGTCTATGATACACCACCACATGAAATGTTAGGCCGTAGCGAAGGTAAACCAAGCAAGGTTATCTACAATGTGCCATTCCTTGTTTGGCAATCACCTGAATGGTTAAGTACCCATCAGTTTGATTTAAAAGAAAAAACAACTCGCCCATTCAGCACGATGGATTTCATCTATGCATGGTCTGACTTAGCAGGCTTTAACTACACAGGTTATGAACCAGAAAAGAGCTTGTTTAGCACAGAGTTTAAACCTCAGCCTCGTTACATCGGCGACCCTGATAATAAATCCTCAATCATGCTTTATGATGATTTGAAGAAATAATGTCATAACAAGTAGGTGGAGTGCATTGCATTTCATCTACTTGCCTATCTTAAGCAATGCTTTTTAGTTCATGTGTACCTTCGCGGTTTATTTTGCCATCTTGCAAAATAAAACTGACTTCACCACGCCAGAACTCCGCTAAGAAAATATCATCGATCGATTCAATACCTTGAAATTCAATCTGTTGTTTTAACCAAGCTTCATCCCTTTCTATCGATTCCAACTCACTGGTTCTTATCACGCCATCTTTCATTAAAAGCACCGAAGGCATATTTTTTTCATCACAAATGATGGTGAGCTGCCCGTCAGGTTCGATTTGTGCGTAGTAAATTTCTTGAAATGAATGAATACCTTGAGCATGAATGCGTGATGAGATATTGATGATATCTATTTTATTTTTTTTCTTTAATATATTTTCCATAATGAATTGCCCCTTTTTAATAATCGGTATTGGGTTACCAATTGCGACATTACGGAAAAAATTCACTTTCTTTGTTAATAAATTCAAAGAACTAATCAATAAAACACCGATTATTAAGATCGTTATATATTGATACAATGGTATTGTATCACTGTAGATCACCCCTCCGATAATTCCCCCTAAGACAAAATTACCAATGAAATCAATTGGTGTCATTTGAGAGAGCTGCGTTTTTCCAGACAAATTCATATGAGTAATAACGATAGCGAAACCAATAATGAACTTTAAAATGATAAACGAATAATAGTACGTCATATTGCTACCTTTTATATTATCTAATTCAAAACATTTTTTACTTCTTGTGCTTGTACAATCAGTTTAGCCTGTTTACGCCCCTTTAGATGTAATGACTTCACGAGTCATTAAAAACCACGCACATTCAGCACAAGGTTGTAATTAATGATATCAGACAACCAAACATCCTTTTAATATTTCAAAAATTCACCTATTGATTTTATAAAAATCTTAAAACCAGCTATATTAAAATATAAGCATAAATATCAATGCTGAAAAATGGTTTTAAACTCATTTTATTCTAAGGACATATTTATGAATAAGAAAATCATCGCTTCATTATTTTTTGTCGGCCTATTTACTGTCATAACAGGCTGTGATGATTCATCTAAACCCAGCGATACTGTTAAGCAAGCTGAAGAAAAAGCTCAGCAACTCAAAGCTGATGGTGAACAAAAAGCCAATGAACTTGCTGAAGAGACAAAAAATAAAGCTGAGGAGCTGAAACAAAATGCTTCTGATCTTAGCCAAGAAGTTAAAACTGATGCCATTAATAAAGCGGATGAAATTGCAACTGATGTGAAAGAGAAAACAGAATCCATCAAAGCTGAAAATGATGCTAAAACAGAGAATAAGTAATGTTTAAAAAAGTGCGAGAGTAAAACGCTGTAATCGCACTGACTCATGCCCCCAAATGCAGGTTTTTTCGCCTGCATTTGCCTGTTTTATCTATTCCCATACTAAAAAGCACCAAAACCTACCTGTTCCAACGGCTATCTCGTTATATAGTAAACCTTCTTTCATTTTATGACGTCAATACTAGGACTCACCATGGAAATCAAACACAGCCTTGGCCATGCAAACCCTGCATTAGTCGCAGATGCCTTTGACCTACGCCAGCAAGTCTTTACCCAAGAACAGGGGTTCCCCGCTGAAATCGATATTGATGAGTATGATGATGCAGCACTGCATGTCGTTTTATATTTAAACCAGCAGCCTGCGGCCGTTTTGCGTTGTGTATTGTTAGATAATGGGTTGATCAAAGTAGGCCGTGTTGCAGTGCAAAAATCGCATCGAGGTAAAGGCTTAGGCCGTGAAATGATGAAGTTTGTCCAGCAATATGGTACTGCAAACCAGTATCAAAAAATCGGCCTTTCTGCCCAACACACTGCTATCTCATTCTACCAAAGCCTAGGTTATCAAACCGAAGGGGAAATGTACGATGAAGATGGCATGGATCATATTTTTATGAGCTTATCTTTAAACCGTTAACTTTGCCCTTGAAATTAATTTTCTCGCCGCCATATTAAGATAAGGTCAATTATTAACCAGTTAGAGGTATACTATGGCGAACGGCTGGGCAAATGAAAATGCGGTACAGGAACAAATTGATGCCACGCTCGATGACGCGATTGCGAAAGCACGTGGCCAGTTGCCTTCAGGTGAAAGTGCTGAATTTTGTGAGGAATGTGGAGAACCTATTCCTGAAGCGCGCCGTTTGGCGGTATTAGGCGTGAAACTCTGTCTAAATTGCCAATCTGAACTAGACAAAAAACAAGCCGCCTTTAGTGGTTACAATCGGCGTGGTAGTAAGGATAGCCAATTAAGGTAACACCCTTTTCTTATCAAAGAATTGGCTATTTTTTGCAAGTTAATATCCTCTTTCATCTATCTTCTTTAACTTATTGGTAAAACATATAAATTTATCATTCTTAATTATTAATAAATTGATAATTAACACGATATTTTATCTGTCTTTCTAATCTTATTCCCCACTATTGTTGATCATTCATCCATATCATGGCAGTATAACCGACTATTTTTTAACTTACTGAGGTAGCAAAGACTCGACATTTATGTTTTTTTCGGCCGTTTTCACTGCCAACAACACCACGTATAACGCGTTTTTATTGTTCTTTCTATTACGTTCCCTTAGGGAATATTTTCGCAATTATCCATTGTTTCATTAAGAAGGACTGGTCGTTGCATACCGTTCTCGCTCTTGGTATGCCAAAAATAAAATAAAACAAAAGAAGGTTGTTATGAGTCAAATTGATACTGATTCGAAAAAAGTTCGTTCTAAAATTAGCCCCCCTGTATTTTATAGCTCTGCTATTATCATTTTGGTTATTGTCGGTTTTGCCGCACTAATGCCAAAAGTCGCAGAATCTCATCTAAGTCATCTTCAACAAAACTTGTTTAACAACGCCAGTTGGTTCTACATCCTTGCTGTAGCCATCATCCTACTGAGTGTGACTTATCTGGGACTCTCCCGCTATGGGCAAATAAAGCTAGGGCCAGACCATGCGCAGCCAAATTTTAGTTATGTGTCGTGGTTTGCTATGTTGTTTTCCGCAGGTATGGGAATTGGTTTGATGTTCTTTGGGGTCGCTGAACCCGTGATGCATTACCTCAACCCACCAGTGGGTGATGCACAAACTGTTGAGGCAGCTAAGGAAGCCATGCGTTTGACCTTCTTCCACTGGGGGTTACACGCTTGGGCGATTTATGCCATTGTTGCCTTAATTTTAGCGTTTTTTAGCTATCGCCACGGGTTACCACTGACCTTACGCTCTGCTCTGTACCCTATTATCGGTGAACGTATCTATGGCCCTATTGGCCATGCTGTTGATATTTTTGCGGTTGTTGGTACGGTGTTTGGTGTCGCTACTTCATTAGGCTTTGGTGTATTACAGGTCAATGCAGGCTTAAATCACTTATTTGGCTTGCCAGTAAATGAGATGGTACAAGTTGGGCTAATTGTCACCTTTACCGCACTGGCAACGCTTTCTGTGGTCTCTGGGCTGGATAAAGGCATTCGCATTTTATCAGAACTTAACCTAGGTCTCGCGTTCTTGCTGCTACTGCTGATTGTGATACTGGGGCCGACTGTTCTGTTATTAAAATCGTTTGTGGAAAATACAGGTGGTTATCTTTCTGAAATTGTGACCAAAACCTTTAATTTGTACGCTTATGAACCTAAATCAAGCGATTGGTTAGGTGGCTGGACGTTACTGTATTGGGGTTGGTGGTTATCATGGTCACCGTTTGTGGGGATGTTTATCGCCCGAATTTCCCGTGGTCGTACTATCCGTGAGTTTGTTATGGGCGTGTTATTCGTGCCTGCTGGGTTCACATTAATGTGGATGACATTCTTCGGTAATACCGCCATTGACCTTATCAAAAATCAAGGGGCAGTAAAGCTTGCCGAAACCGTGCAATCGGATGTCTCCCTTGCCCTGTTTGAATTCCTAAATTATTTCCCATTCTCTTCAGTGCTATCATTTTTTGCCATGTTGATGGTGGTGGTGTTCTTTGTCACTTCTGCGGATTCAGGGGCGATGGTGGTCGATACATTGGCTTCTGGCGGCGACTCCAATACCCCAATTTGGCAACGTATTTTCTGGGCAGGATTAATGGGCGTCGTCGCCATCACCATGCTGCTGGCGGGGGGGCTACAAGCGCTGCAAACTTTAACCATTGCCAGTGCCTTGCCGTTTGCAATGGTCCTGCTTGCCTCTATTTATGGGTTATTTAAAGCACTGCGAGTAGATGCTTATAAACGGGATAGCCAACAATTAGCCACCATTGCACCTACGGCAAGCCGTAACCCAATCCCATGGCAACGCCGCTTACGTAATATTGTCTATTTCCCTAAGCGTGCCCATGTGAAGCGCTTTATGGAAGAGTCCGTTAAGCCGTCAATGGAGATGGTTTCTGAGGAATTAGCGAAGCAAGGCACAGTTTGCCATATTCACACAGACAAAGATGACCGTATTGGTTTTGAAGTGGATTTAGGCGACGATATGAACTTTTTCTACGAAGTTCGCCTCCGTTATTATATTCAGCCGTCTTTTGCCTTAGCCGGTATGGGCACAGAAAGTGATGAAGAAAAGAGTGAAGAACAACGTTATTACCGCGCCGAAATTCACCTAAAAGAAGGCGGCCAAGACTACGATGTGATGGGCTGGGCAAAAGAACAGATCATCCACGATATTCTCGACCAATATGAAAAACATATTCATTTCTTACACTTGTTGGGTAAGTAGCCTAAAAAGAGAAGCGTTACCTAAAATGTGTCGATAAAAATTCACAGGCGGCTAAAATTATAGCCGCCTGTTTTTTCCATCTTTTTTGCTCAATTCTATTGAACTTAGAGCTACCTACACCCTATCATTGGGGCTTACTGATTGTTATTACCTGATTTTTATAATAATTTTTCAGGAAGTATTACGTCTTTGCCTTTAACGTAATCCCATACCAAGGTGAATATCTTTTTATATATCGAACTTTCATATTGTGATAGGTGCATTAATAGTTTTGATAGTTCATCAGACGATCTCATTACTGATATCTCACCATCCTCAGGATACGCTATAAAAACGTTGTTAACACCGTTTAAGGATATAGTTAAAAAGGCCTTTCCATTAATATATTGTATATTATTGAGATATACACTACTGACTAAAAACGGCATTTCCATTACTTGCACCTTCCTGTTGTTCCCTGATATATGAAAATATTATAGTTTTTATTTTGCTCTGCAAATTCTAAGCTCGTTTTTAATTAGCTATAGGATTATTTTTTGGACCTAACCATTTTAGTTGCTCTTTTAACTCATCAGGTACTAAATCAAATAACATTTTGATATATTCAATATTTTTTGAGTAAAGTATACTAATTTTTGGCGTGCAGTTTTCATAATAGTATTTAGCTTGATAGTTTAAAAATGATATATCACCACTAGTAAACTCATTAATTAGTATTTTATTTGGCAAGTTATGTATTAGTTCAGATTCATAGTAACATGATAAATCCTCAGATTTTATTTTTGCATCCTGAGATTGAATATTTCTTATGTATGGAAGGATCCAAAATAACATATCTATATATATTTCACTTTTTGTCATGAGATTATCCTATTAATTTCTAGATGGTAATGATTTAGCTCCAACAGGAGCGGATTCGACTACAGTCCACCTTCCATTTTCAATCAATTTATTAATATACTGTGAGTCTCCTGTTTTAATATATATTTCTTTAGCAGCTACCATTCTATGATTGCCTTCTGAAATATAATAAACTCCTTTTTTATCGACATATCCAGCAATAATACCTTCTGGCGCAGTGAATTTATAGTTATTACTGAGCATGTCTATTTTCATTTGATCTACTTGATTAGGGTGTTTTAGACCCGTTTGCGTACTTTTTATTACTGATGTTATTTCATCAGAACCTAGTTTAGATATTGTAAAGGCGCTCTTTTGTATAAGTTGTTTTCCTATCCAACCTAATGAAACAACAGATGCTTGTATTTCAGGATCTGATATTAATACTGCTGCTTTTGTCCAACCCGGTGTTTTTGCGTTTATTTTATTTAAGTCTTGTGAGTTCCAATACATTAAATATTGTTTTGCTAGATCATTTTGCATGACATCAAAGCCGAGGTAACTAGCCCAGTAAGGCCTTTTAGCTAAATCAAATGCATTTGATATTCTCGTTTTAGTGATATCTTGTGTAACTAATGGGTTATTAGTTATTTCTAAATCTAAATTTCCACTGTTTATTATGCTGAACATAGCATACTTTTTTATTTGTGTAGCTTCACAGCTTGTATTACCTGCACATTTTTGCATATTTCTATCAAAATCCATGGCAAGTTCGTGGAGTAGATGGTTAAACCTGAAGGTACTTTCTGCCGAGTCCGCGCCACTGTAGACCCCTCCTGGCTCACCAGTAAATATTGCACCCGCAAATCCACCCAGTACTCGGGATAATTGAGCGTATTTCTCAGAATCTTTTTGCCACTCTTTTTCATTGATTAAATTATTGTTTAGCGTAATTCCTGCTAACTGAACAGCAAGACTACCAACTATTGCCCCTTTTGCATTTCCACCTGCAATTTCAGCGCTAATACCCGAAACCACAGAATGGCCTAAAAGCTTGCCTGAGTGACCTAAAATGTCCCCTTTATCCCCAGCTCCCTCCGCATTCACCTGACTCCCGATATTACTGAGTAAGGCACTCTTAAAGTTATCAGTGAAACTACCGCCTTGTATCGTGGTATTCACGGTTGAGCTAATCACAGATTGCGCGGCAACACGTTGAGCAACCTTATTCCAATCTCCATTACTTAATAGCGGTAATTTAGCATCTGCTGGGTTACCTTTAGTCCATTCCATTTTTACGTCTAGGCCATTGAGCGCTCCTGAAATCGCCATTTGGGTAATAATAGATTTGACGGTATCACTTTTGCCTAGTGAATTAAGTGTCTTGGATAGATTTCCTTGGTTTTCAGCCAGAGCGACCGCCGCTTGCGTGGAGAGTGCTGTCATTCCAGAGTATGCTGCCCCAGAAATAATAGTGTGAGCTGTACCTTGTGTTCCTGATGCTGCCCATGCAGCAAAATTTTGAGCTGTACCCGATGTCATCGCTGCAACGGTTATCATAATCAACGCAGCAGCAACCGGGTTTAAACTCTGGCTTTTATAATCCCAACTGTCATAGGCATCTTTAACTAAGTTCCACTGTACATCTTTACGGTCTTTTAAGCCTGCAAGCCACTGTGTACCTTCTGTTTTACCAAGAGCCTCTAAAGCATTTTCTAAGCTCTGACCATTTTTCGATTTGATGTCCGCAGTAATCCCTTTATTCGCATCAACAGTCAGTTTTCCACCAATATGCAATGCAGGTAAAACCCATTTATCTGAGGTATATCCTTTATTGCGCTGTGTAATATAAAAACCGTTAGAATTTGTAATCACTTGTTCAAATTGCGAATTTTTGACAGCTTTAAAATTGACCTTGCCAGTTTGGCTGGTAATTTTGGCATTTTTCCCTGTATTTATTTTTGTGGCCTCTAATGTCACATCATCTTTTGCCAATAAATTAATATCACCACCTGCGGTAAACTCAGTAACTTTATTAGTTTTATCACTGCGTGTTTTTCTCACTTCCTTTTTCGTAATACAAAGCGTCCATCTATTACATTTCTTTTTATACTCTTCGAAGTAACTGCTTTCCTCCATGGCTTGGGCATAGAGATACCCACCTTTTGCCGCAATATCCATCGCACCTTTGGCAACGAGACGAGACGCTTGGAAAAGGATGCTCCCCTCAGACAAAATGGTCAGGGTTTTACCACTATTAATTTCAGTTCCAATTTGGCGATATAGCTCTTCAAATTTTTTCCCTGACTGTTTTCGATAATTCGTTTTGACCGACTCTAAGCGCACATTCCCTCCGCTTGAGAGTGTGATATCAGCTAGGGATTTGATTGTGCTACTTTGTGCGGTAAGTGCGCCATTAGTGGCCAGCGTAACGCCTTTGTCACCAGAAAGTGTCGAGGTCACATAACGTACATCTTGGTTATCTTCATTGGGGTTGGGAATGGCAGAGTAGGCGGTAGCGGTTAATTTAATATCACGACCTGACAATGCAGTAATTTTGTCTTTGGATTGAAGATTAGCAGATTGCAAGTCAATATCACGTGCGGCATTTAACGTGATATTGCCATTCGCAATAAGTTGAGAGCGTAGCTCTGGGTAGCGATTGGTCTTGAATACATCGTCGGCATCTTTAATCGATTTTGAGCCTAATAAAATATCTTGGCCTGCATTGAATGTCAGTGATTTTCCGCTGTTGAAGGCAATGCCACGCGCTTCAATATTTTTACCTGCGGTGAGGTTGATTTCCCCCGAACTAGCCCAGTTTCCTATTTTCGTGAGTAACGCATTGATATTTGCGACAGGCTCTGAAGTTGCGAGTTTCATTAAATTGGATTCATCGCGACGAATAACAATACTGTCATCTTGGGAAGGAGGAGGCAAAGCACCCTCAATGGGGATGGTAGTTTGTTTTTCCAATAAATTACGTTGGCTTAGCTCCGACTCCAATCGTTGTTTCTGTTCAAATTGAATGCTTTCTTGTGTCGAGGGTAGCAGTTGATTTTCTGTATAGCCATAAGGCGAAATCATGAATAACGATGAGAATAATAAACACCATAAAACCTGATTATTTGTCATTTTATTTGAGTTTACGTCATTAATAGTAAATTTTACGTAATGTAACTCATTATCATTATCTGTTTTTAGATAAAAAAGAACCACCATAACTAAAATTGAATATTTTCATGTTTAATACGGTTTTTTGTATTTTTTCATTAAATTATTTCGTTTAACCCCTCCTTAACCGTAAAAATCAATGTCAAATGCTAGAAATCAATTGATTGATTTTATTGAGAATGATTTCGTTGAAGAATTTGTCACAAGCCACTCTACAGGTAATTTCACAATGCCAAAAAGGATATGACAGTAAGGGATTTAGAGCTTATCTAATAAGTATAAGTGAAGCTCGACTTCAGTGAATCTACAGGGAAAATAAATCATTTAAGTAATAGCTATACTCTAAATAATTCGAATTGCAGGAAGGCGGTAATTGAAGATAGTTTGATGAACATACACCAACATATGGCCCAACTAACCAAGTGCCAGCAACAACGTCACAGTGCGAAATATGACGAAGGCAAACTAATTTTCTAAATAGTTCGAACTCTAGCAAGGCGGCAATTGAGGATAGTTTGGGGAGCATACACCAGTATGTGACCCAAATAGCCGAAAGAAGCCAACACAGCTAGAGCTCGAAATATGACGAAAATTAGGCGCTCTTTTTCTTATCAGCAACGATACTACTATAATCTGGGCTCTCTAAAGCGATAAGCTCATCCAACAAGGCGGTCAGTTGTTGCATTTTCTCTGGAGAAAATGCCAGTTCGATTTTTTGATAGCCTTCTTCGACTTCCTGACGAGCTTTATCGTACAGCTCTTGCCCTGTTGGCGTTAGCGAAACGTAGAGTTTACGTTGGTCATTCAGTGGTTTTAAGCGAAAAATTAAACCTTCGCGCTCCATACGGGTTAAGATCCCCGTTAGGCTTGGACGGAGAATACAGGTTTGAACCGATAACTCATGAAAATCAATTGAACGGTTATCAGCTAAAACGCGAATGATACGCCATTGCTGTTCAGTCAAATTATACGACTTTAAAATGGGCCGAAAGAACCCCATTGCGGTTTCTCTCGCTTGCAATAATGCAATTGTCAATGATTCATGCATAAGCTTAAAACTCATCACTTAATTAATGTTATTTAATCCCTATTTAGGTGCTTTGAAGTTATGCTTTTGGGCTTGTTGTTAATAAAAACACACTATTTTCACCCTGACTTCAATACACCTCGCTCACCTCTGTTAAAGAGTAGCACGCTCAAATAACAATCTCAAAGCAAAACCCTAAAATATTAATGAGTAAATAATTTTTTAATTATCATTCAAGTTAAATAATTGTAATTAAAAAAAAGTTGAAAAAATAATAAAATATTTAATAACAATAGCTTACATATTAGCAGTTGCATTTTGTTAATGCGATCACAATTAAAATTAACATTTCTATAAAGGTATTGCTAATTTCAAAATTATACTTTATTAATATGTTAATAATTACTCGAAAGTTGAATTCTTTTCATTAAGGAGTTGTCAATGAAAGGCACAGTATTTGCCGTTGCCCTCAATCATCAAAGCCAACTTAGCCATTGGCTCGAGGCATTCCAGCAAGCCCCTTATAAAACCCCACCCAAAACCCCAGTGTGGTTTATTAAGCCGCGCAATACGCGCATCAATTCTGGCGAGCAAATTTTGCACCCTGCGGGCGAAGAAGTGCAAAGTGGAGCAACCCTTGCACTGGTGATTGGCCAAGATGCACGCAAAGTCAGCAAAGCGAATGCAATGAAATTTATTGCTGGATTTGCTCTCGCGAATGAAGTGAGCCTGCCGGAAGACACCTTCTACCGCCCTGCTATCAAAGCAAAATGCCGTGATACTTTCTGCCCAATTGGTGAGATGGTGAAAACGTCACTAAATGCCCCTGTTGATATCATCACTCAAGTGAATGGCAAAGAAGTCGACCGTTGGTCAACAAAAGATTTAATCCGTGATGCCAGTGAGCTAGTTGCTGCCCTCAGTGATTTCGCCACCTTAAAACAAGGCGATGTGATCCTGATGGGAACCCCACAACAACGCATCACTATCAAACCAGGTGATGAAGTGGTGGTTCAAGCAGAAGGCTTCCCAAGTCTGAAAAACACGGTTGTCGCGGCAGGAGGAAAATAATGTCTACTATCACTAAACGCGCAAAAATCCTTTTTAAAGGGACAGAATATGCCGTCACTGTTGGCGATAACGAAGCCATCACATTACCAAACGGGAATGTTGTTGCTGGGGATTCATCTGATGTGACGTGGTTACCCCCTGCGCAAGGTACCCTATTCGCCCTTGGTTTGAACTACGCTGACCATGCCGCAGAGTTAGAATTTAAGCCACCTGAAGAACCATTAATTTTCTTAAAAGCAGAAAGTAGCTTAACAGGCCACCGTCAAGTTTCTGTACGCCCAGACAATGTTGAATATATGCATTATGAGTCTGAGTTAGTGGTGGTGATTGGCAAAACGGCTCACAAGGTTTCAAGAGAAGATGCGATGGATTATGTCGCGGGTTATACCGTGTGTAATGACTACGCGATCCGCGACTATTTGGAAAATTACTATCGCCCCAATCTGCGTGTTAAGAGCCGCGATACATTGACACCTATTGGCCCTTGGATTGTTGATAAAGATGCAGTGAAAGACCCGCATAACCTTGCGCTTTATACCTATGTGAATGGGGAATTACGCCAAAAAGGCACCACGGCTGATTTAATTTTCGATATTCCATTTTTAATTGCTTACCTCAGTGACTTTATGACACTGCAACCAGGCGACATGATCGCCACAGGCACGCCGAAAGGGCTGTCAGATGTGGTACCAGGTGACGAAGTCATTGTTGAAGTTGAAGGCGTTGGCCGACTGGTTAACACCATTATCAGCGAAAAAGACTATGAGGAACGAGTGTAATGACTAAGATTAATCATTGGATCAACGGTAAGAACGTTGCCAGCAAAGAGTATTTCCAAACGACGAACCCAGCTACGGGTGAAGTACTCGCTGAAGTCGCCTCTGGCGGTCAAGACGAAATCAACCAAGCCGTTGCCGCCGCGAAAGACGCGTTTCCAAAATGGGCTAACACGCCAATGAAAGAACGTGCTCGCTTAATGCGCCGTTTAGGTGAATTGATCGACGAAAACGTACCGCAAATTGCAGAAATGGAAACCAAAGATACGGGTTTGCCAATTCACCAAACCAAAAATGTGTTGATCCCACGCGCTTCACACAACTTTGAATTCTTTGCTGAAATTTGCCAACAAATGAACGGCCGCACCTATCCCGTTGACGACAAAATGATGAACTACACCCTGATACAACCCGTCGGTGTGTGTGGATTAATCTCTCCGTGGAACGTACCGTTTATGACGGCAACATGGAAAACGGCACCGTGTTTAGCACTGGGTAATACTGCCGTGCTGAAAATGTCTGAACTGTCTCCGCTATCTGCAAACCGTTTAGGGGAGTTAGCGCTTGAAGCAGGAATTCCTGCAGGCGTCCTGAACGTAGTACAAGGTTATGGTGCAACGGCAGGTGATGCACTGGTGAAACATCACGATGTGCGCGCAGTTTCATTCACCGGTGGTACAGCAACAGGCCGTGCCATTATGCAAAACGCAGGGCTGAAAAAATATTCAATGGAATTAGGGGGTAAATCTCCAGTCCTGATTTTTGAAGATGCTGATATTGAGCGCGCAATGGATGCGGCGCTGTTTACTATTTTCTCTATTAATGGTGAACGTTGCACCGCGGGCTCACGTATTTTCATTCAAGAAAGCATTTATCCTGAGTTTGTAAAACGTTTTGCTGAACGCGCAAACCGTCTGATCGTTGGTGACCCGAACGATCCGAAAACACAAGTCGGTGCATTGATCAGCCAACAGCACTGGAACAAAGTGTCTGGTTATATCCGCATCGGCATGGAAGAAGGCGCAACTCTGTTAGCGGGTGGCCCAGATAAACCAACTGATCTACCTGATCACCTGAAAAATGGTCATTTCTTGCGCCCAACCGTTCTGGCTGATGTGGATAACCGTATGCGCGTTGCACAAGAAGAGATCTTCGGGCCCGTCGCTTGTTTGATCCCATTCAAGACTGAAGAAGATGGTCTACGTATGGCGAACGATGTGGAGTACGGCCTGGCTTCGTATATTTGGACGCAAGATGTCAGCAAAATTCTGCGTTTATCTCGCAGCATCGAGGCAGGTATGGTGTTTGTTAACACCCAAAACGTCCGTGACCTGCGCCAACCATTCGGCGGTGTAAAAGCCTCTGGTGTTGGCCGTGAAGGTGGCGAGTACAGCTTTGAAGTGTTCGCCGAAATGAAGAACGTGTGTATCTCCTACGGAGACCACAACATCCCACGCTGGGGTGTGTAATAAAAAGCAAAATTATTCCGTAGCAAGCTACACCATTTTTTATTCTAAGTAATTTTGAATCAATGATAATTAATTCAGCTACTTATTCTAAATAATTCGCGGTGTAGCTAGGCGACAAACAAGCTAATCCCTAGGAGCATACATAAGTATGTGACTAGGGTTAGCGCGAGCGGTCAACAACGCTACAACGTGAAGTATGACGAATAAGGGGAAGAAAATGGGTAAGTTGGCACTAGCTGCAAAGATCACACACGTCCCATCCATGTACCTATCTGAACTACCAGGTAAAAACCATGGGTGCCGCCAAGCCGCTATCGATGGCCATAAAGAAATTAGCCGTCGCTGCCGTGAATTAGGCGTGGATACCATTATTGTTTTTGACACTCACTGGTTAGTCAACAGCGCGTATCACATCAACTGTGCCGATCATTTCAAAGGTATTTATACTAGTAATGAACTTCCACATTTCATTCGCGATATGGAATATGAATATGATGGCAACTCTACCTTAGGCCAGATGATAGGTGAAGAGGCGCGTAAGCTCGGTGTTCGTGCTCAAGCACATGAAATTCCAAGCTTAACTCTCGAATATGCAACCTTAGTTCCAATGCGCTATATGAATAGCGATCGCCACTTCAAAGTCATTTCAATCTCTGCATTTTGTACGTCACATAGCTTTGAAGACAGCCGCAAGTTAGGCGAAGCCGTCCTCACTGCCATTGAAAAATACGATGGTACGGTGGCGGTATTAGCCAGTGGCTCGTTATCACACCGCTTTATCGATGACCAAAAAGCGGAAGATGGCATGAATAGCTACACCCGTGAATTTGATGAGCAAATGGACAAGCGTGTCGTCAAATTATGGCGTGAAGGCCGTTTTCAAGAGTTCTGCAAAATGCTGCCTGAATACGCGGACTACTGCTACGGCGAAGGCCATATGCATGACACAGTTATGTTGCTTGGCATGTTAGGTTGGGACAAATATTCAGAGAACGTAGAAATCTTAACCGATTTATTCGCCAGCTCAGGTACAGGGCAGCTCAATGCGGTTTTCCCACTACCAAGCTATATCACTGACAAGCAAACTGAAACTGCGTAAGGAATTGTTATGCCACATTTTTATGCAGAATGTACCGAGAATATCCGTGAAGAGGCTAAGCTTCCCGAATTATTTGCCAAAGTAAATGAAGCCCTTGCGGGTACAGGTATTTTTCCATTGGGCGGCATTCGTAGCCGTGCAATTTGGTTAGATACATGGCAAATGGCGGATGGTAAACATGACTATGCTTTCGTGCATATGACGCTAAAAATTGGTGCAGGTCGTTCCCTCGAAGACAGGCAAAAAACAGGGGAAATGCTTTTCGACCTAATCAAGGCGCATTTTGCAGATTTAACGGCAAAGCGCCTATTAGCGCTGTCATTTACCATGGAAGAGCTTGACCCCATATTGAACTACAAACAAAACAACGTTCACGCTTTATTCAAAGCGTAATCGTTGAGCGAAGAAAGCGAGGGCACGATGGTCAAAAGTTTCGATAAACACATCCCACACTGGCTGATCCCATTATTAGGATCATTGGTGGCATTTGGGCCATTGTCTATCGATATGTATCTTCCTGCCCTGCCTCAAATGGGGACAGCTCTACAGGCAACACAAGGACAAATGCAGTATACCCTTGGAGCATTCTTTGCGGGTTTCTGTGTGGGCATGCTGTTTTATGGCCCACTCAGTGACCTACTGGGTCGCCGAAAAATGTTGTTA
Source organism: Providencia sp. PROV197 (assembly GCF_028479625.1). Taxonomy (NCBI): domain Bacteria; kingdom Pseudomonadati; phylum Pseudomonadota; class Gammaproteobacteria; order Enterobacterales; family Morganellaceae; genus Providencia; species Providencia sp. PROV197. The sequence goes on along the minus strand of NZ_JAMPNZ010000014.1, from coordinate 213,597 downwards.
AGCGGGCTGGCTATTTTTACCGTGGCAAGCTTGTTATGTGCTCAAGCGACTAATGCTAATACCTTGATTATTTTCAGAGCATTACAAGCGTTTGGTAGCGGTGCTGCAATTGTCATGGCAAGGGCAATCGCGCGGGATGTTTACCCTGCAAATGAATTACCCAAAGTGCTGTCATTGATGACCTTAGTCACCATGATTGCGCCTTTGCTAGCGCCCCTACTGGGCGGTTTTTTGTTGATTCATTTTCAGTGGCAGGCAATTTTTTATCTGTTGGCGTTAGTTGGTCTAGTTTCGGTGAGTACAATTTTCCTTCTGTTGCCCGAAACGTTAGTCCACCAGCGCTCGTCAGAGAATTTACTTTGTGTGGCGTTTAAAAACTACACGCAGGTGCTCACAGACCGAGAAGCACTGAGTATTATCGGCACCATGGCCTTCTCTTTTGCAGGAATGTTTGCCTTTATCAGTGGTTCACCGTTTGTGTACATCAACTATTTTGGGGTATCTGAACAGCATTATGGTTTGTTGTTCGGCTGCAATATTTTGGGGATGATTGTGATGTTATTGCTAAATGTGAAACTGCTAAAAATTTACAGTTTAACACGCATACTCACCATGCAAAGTGGCTTTCAATTAGCATTTGGTCTGCTTTTGCTACTTTTTTACCAACAAAATCTTCCCATAATTGTTATTCTTGTGGTGCTGTTCCTATCGATGGTCAACGCTATCGGCACCAACAGTTTGTCACTGTTACTGCAACATCGCGGCAAAATTGCTGGCAGTGCAAGCGCACTTGCGATTTCAATTCAATTTGCGTTGGCGGCACTGGCGAGCGTTGCAGTTTCTGTCTTACAGGATGAATCCCCTTTTGCTATGGCACTTGTGATGGCGATTTGTGCTGGATTAAGTTTTACTAGCCAACGTTTATCGGCTAAAAACATCCGCCCACAAATTCAATCCGTGTCTTCGGAGAAAAACGAAAAATGAGCATAAACACCAATTCTACATTATTCCGCCAACAGGCTTATATCAACGGTCAATGGGTTGATGCCCAAGATAAAAGCGTATTTGATGTGACCAACCCTGCGGATAACACGGTGATTGCCAAAGTCAGCAATGTGGGCGCAGTAGAAACCCAACGCGCTATCGAAGCGGCCGAAAAAGCCTTGCCAGCTTGGCGGGCAAAAACTGCCAAAGAGCGTAGCCAAATCTTAAATAAATGGTTCCGTTTAATGATGGATAACCAAAAAGAGTTAGCGCAACTGCTAAGCGCAGAGCAAGGCAAATCGATGACAGAATCGATGGGTGAAATTGCTTACGGTGCTAGCTTTATTGAGTGGTTTGCTGAAGAAGGTAAGCGTGTTTACGGTGAAAGCATTCCGTCCCCATTACCAGGTCGCCGCCTTGTAACCATCAAACAGCCTGTGGGCGTTGTCGCAGCCATCACACCATGGAACTTCCCGAATGCGATGATCACGCGCAAAGTGGGCCCAGCCCTTGCGGCAGGCTGTACGATGGTGCTGAAACCTGCGGCTGAAACGCCACTGTCAGCCCTCGCTCTAGCGGTTCTTGGTGAAGAGGCTGGTATTCCTGCTGGGGTATTTAATATTGTTCCAGGGACTGACGCGCAGGCTATTGGTGGCGTTATGACATCAAGCCCAATTGTGCGTAAGCTGACATTCACTGGCTCAACCCGTGTTGGTAAATTATTGATGGAACAGTGTGCCAACACCGTGAAAAAAATGTCATTAGAACTTGGTGGTAACGCACCGTTTATCGTATTTGATGACGCTGATCTAGACGCCGCAGTTCAAGGTGCTTTAGCCGCGAAATTCCGTAATAGCGGCCAAACTTGCGTATGTGCAAACCGCATTTTAGTGCAAGAGGGTGTCTATGATGAGTTTGCGGCTCGCTTAGCCAAAGCGGTTAATGGACTCAAAATTGGCCCTGCAACACAAGCCGACTCCCAACAAGGCCCATTAATTAACCAAGCGGCTATCGACAAAGTCTCAGAGCACATTGCAGATGCTGTTTCTCATGGGGCAAAAGTGGTTGCTGGCGGTAAAGCAGCAAGTTTAGGTGGCTTGTTCTTTGAACCTACTGTTATCACTGGCGTGACAAAATCCATGAAAGTCGCCAAAGAAGAAACCTTTGGCCCGCTAGCACCACTATTTAAATTCCGTGATGAAGAAGACGCTATCGCTCTTGCCAATGATACTGAATTTGGCTTGGCATCTTATTTCTATTCACGGGATATCGGCCGTATCTATCGCGTTGCTGAAGCATTAGAAAGCGGCATGGTGGGTATCAACGAAGGCATTATTTCGAATGAAGTCGCCCCATTTGGTGGCATTAAACAGTCTGGACTGGGGCGTGAAGGTTCGCGCTACGGCATTGAAGATTATCTGGAAGTGAAATACCTCTGCTTTGGCGGTCTTTCTAACTAGTTAATTAGCAGACTATTTTTCAATAAATTGCAGATAAAACCTAAGCTCGAAGTATAACTTGAACGGATGATTTTAAATCCAAATTGTTAGCTCTAAATAATTCGAGTGAGAACAAGGCAGTTAATGCAGTTCTCACTCGAAGCATGACGAGCTGAGGTACAAAAGGAAAATAAGATGTTACAGAAAGACATAATCTTGCAAATAGCGCAGCGTCTAAATCAAGCGGAAAAAAGCGGTGAGCAGATCCGCCAGATTTCTTTAGATCACCCTGAAATGACGATCGACGATGCTTATGCCGTTCAAAAAGAATGGGTTGGGTTAAAAATCGCTGAAGGGCGCGTGCTCAAAGGCCATAAAATTGGGCTGACATCAAAAGCGATGCAGGCCAGCTCACAAATTGATGAGCCAGATTACGGTGCGCTACTTGATGATATGTTTTTTGATGACGGCTGTGACATCCCAACCGACCGCTTTATTGTACCGCGCATTGAAGTTGAACTCGCGTTCGTTTTAGCAAAACCACTGCGTGGGCCAAACTGCACTATTTTTGATGTTTATAACGCCACAGACTACGTGATCCCCGCGCTTGAGCTGATCGATGCCCGTTGCCATAACAATGATCCTGAAACTAATCGCCCACGTAAAGTGTTCGATACTATCTCAGATAACGCCGCAAACGCCGCGGTCATTTTAGGCGGACGCCCAATTAAACCACGCGATTTAGATATGCGTTGGATCAGCGCCCTGCTTTATCGCAACGGTGTCATTGAAGAATCTGGCGTTGCGGCAGCAGTGCTGAATCACCCTGCCAATGGCGTTGCATGGTTAGCCAATAAATTGGCGCCACATAATGTTCAACTTGAACCCGGCCAGATCATTCTTGGCGGGTCCTTTACCCGCCCAGTTCCCGCACGTAAAGGCGATGTGTTCCACGTCGATTACGGCAACATGGGTTCTATAAGCTGCCGTTTTGTATAAGGAAATTATAATGGACATCTTAGAAAATAAATTCAAAAAAGCGCTAAAAAGTGGCCAACCTCAAATTGGTTTATGGCTGGGTTTATGCAGCCCGTATAGTGCCGAGTTGTTAGCGGGTGCTGGCTTTGACTGGCTACTGATCGACGGAGAGCATGCACCGAATAATGTACAGACAACATTATCGCAATTGCAAGCGATCGCCCCTTATTCATCGCAACCCGTTGTGCGTCCACCGTGGAATGATCCTGTGATCATTAAACAACTGTTAGATATTGGCGCACAAACTTTGTTGCTGCCAATGGTACAAAATGCCGAACAAGCGAAGCAAGCAGTACGCGCAACACGCTACCCACCCGCAGGGATCCGCGGTGTTGGCAGTGCACTAGCACGTGCATCTCGCTGGAATCGAGTCCCTGATTACCTCACTCGTGCCAACGATGAAATGTGCGTGATCGTGCAGGTCGAAACCCGCGAAGCAATGAATAACCTGCCAGAGATCTTAAAAGTAGAAGGCGTCGATGGTGTATTTATCGGTCCAGCTGATCTCAGTGCAGACATGGGCTTTTCGGGAAATCCTAACCCCCCTGAAGTCAAAGCCGTGATAGAAAAAGCGATTGTACAAATTCGTGCTGCGGGTCTCGCCCCTGGCATCTTAATGGCAGCCCCTGAGGTTGCTGAACATTATCTGAAACTCGGCGCACTGTTTGTCGCTGTCGGCGTTGATACTACGCTGCTAGCACGTACCGCCGAAGCCCTTGCCGCAAAATTTGGCAAAACGGTCTCGGAAGTGACATCCAGCACACCTAGTGTTTACTAACTAAACCTGCTTATTTAGATAACTTTTTACCCTACAGACAAACGGCTTATCTAAACGAGTGAAATATTAAAATCGCAATAAAGGGCAGACACCACCATGACTGCCTCATCGTCCCTTGTACCTATAATAATTTTCAGAAGAAAGAATTGAGGGCCCTACAATGAGTAATCAACAACTTGCAAGCACTAACCCTGCTGAACAACATAAAAATTTAACTGAGCCGCAGCAGCGGGTCATTAATAAATTATTCAAACGGCTGATCGTCTTTTTATTCGTGCTGTTTGTTTTCTCTTTCCTAGACCGTATTAACATTGGCTTTGCGGGTCTCACCATGGGGAAAGACATCGGCCTGACCTCAACCATGTTTGGTTTAGCTGCCACCTTGTTCTATGCCACCTACGTTATTTTTGGTATTCCAAGTAATATTATGTTGGGGATTGTTGGTGCGCGTCGCTGGATAGCCACCATCATGGTACTTTGGGGGATTGCTTCAACGGCAACCATGTTTGCCACAGGGCCAACAAGTTTGTACGTTCTGCGAATGTTAGTGGGTATCGCTGAAGCGGGCTTCTTGCCAGGGATTCTGGTGTATCTAACTTATTGGTTTCCAGCCTATTTCCGTGCTCGTGCTAATGCCTTATTTATGATTGCGATGCCAGTCACCATGGCGTTCGGATCCCTAGCTTCTGGTTATATTTTAGGGATGGATGGCATTTTAGACCTAAAAGGCTGGCAATGGTTGTTCCTGCTTGAAGGCTTCCCTTCCGTGATTTTAGGTGTGTTAGTTTGGTTCTACCTTGATGATTCACCGAAGAAAGCCAAATGGCTGACGCAAGAAGATAAAGACACACTGCAAGAAATGATGGATAAAGACCAGCTGGAACTCGTGCAGCCACAAGGGTCAAAAAGCCACAGTGCCCTGCAAAATACCAGTTTGTGGAAAGAGATTTTCACCCCTGTTATCTTGATGTATACCGTCGCTTATTTCTGTTTAACCAACACGTTAAGCGCGATTAATATCTGGACGCCACAAATCATGCAGAGCTTCAACCAAGGCAGTAGTAATGCCATGATTGGGCTACTTACCGCTATCCCACAATTCTGTACGATTTTGGGGATGATTTACTGGAGCCGCCGTTCAGATAGATTGCAAGAACGGAAGATGCACACCGCCCTACCGTATTTATTTGCTGCCGCGGGTTGGGTTCTCGCTGCAATGACTAGCCACCCAATTATTCAGCTGATTGGTATCATTATGGCATCAACGGGTTCATTCACCGCGATGGCGGTATTCTGGACAACGCCAGACCAATCGATCAGTTTACGCGCTCGCGCCATCGGTATTGCGGTTATCAACGCAACGGGTAATATAGGTTCCGCCGTCAGCCCACTATTGATTGGTTGGTTAAAAGACCAAACGGGTAGTTTTAACTCAGGTTTGTATTTTGTGGCTGGCCTGCTGGTGGTCGGCGCGCTGTTAGTCATTGCTATCCCAATGAAAAACTCAAGGCCAAGGGCAACACCTTAAAATTTTGATGGTTCGAATGTTTTAAATGTTTTAATAACTTATGCTGCAAATAATTATTAAAGGGTGTTACCCAAAATAATTTGGTTTGCAGCTAGGCGGCAAGCAAGTTAATCCCTAGGAGCATACTGAAGTATGTGGCTAGGGTTGGCTTGTGAGGCCAACAACGCTGCGAGCCGAAGAATGAAGGGTAACTCAACTTTAATTACGAATATCGACATCAGTACAGACTACGACGAAACCCAAGGCACCAACGACGTCCACTACCAAACCTTCGGCAACATGGCTGCCTTTTTTGGTCGTGATATGCAGGCGCATCGCCATGATGGTTTCTTCCAGTTGCATTATTTGGTCACTGGCCACATTACCTTGCAGCTTGACGAATTACGCTATTCTGTCCAGGCACCGTTGTTTATTTTAACTCCCCCTTCTGTCGCCCATGCCTTTTTTACTCAAGAAGACACGGACGGGCATGTACTGACTGTGCGACAAGATCTTATCATGCCACTGCTTGAGTCGCTTTATCCTGCTCATCCTGATTTAGTGGATATTCCTGCTATTTGCTTATCTGTTGCCGATAAGCTCGATGATATTGATACTTTCAATCATTACTGGGCATTGATGGCGCGTGAATCAGCAAATAACAATGTAGGGAAACATCAGGCTTTATCCTCTTTGGCGCAAGCACTTTTTACTTTTCTACTACGGTCAATCCCATTAGATGGGCACCCGACTAGCGGTGTTCGAGGGGAGCATCGCCTATTCCAACGGTTTAACCAATTAATTGACTTACATTATCATGAGCACCTTGCCGTACCTGAATATGCACAAAAACTTGGCGTAACAGAATCGCGCCTCAAAGATATGTGCCGCCGTTTTGCTAATCGGCCGCCAAAAAGACTCATTTTTGACCGTATTCTACGTGAGGCCAAGCGTTTGCTTATTTTTTCGGACAGCCCTGTTTCTGAAATTGCCTACCAACTCGGGTTTAAAGACCCAGCCTACTTCGCTCGCTTTTTTAACCGACTCGTCGGCAGCTCGCCGAGCACTTGGCGTGAACAAAATATCCATTAAGCGATCAAATATTTCCCTTTCACTTGAAAAGTTTCATTGCCGTTGAACAATTCAGCGGCAATAAATTTCATTTTACATTTTAAAAACATTTTTATCTCTTATCAATTTTGTTTTAACTTACTTAAGCAAGGTTGTCCAGAATAACAAAAAGTGAAATTAAAGGACAAAAATTAGGCATGTAAATAAAGTAAAATAACTTATTGTTAATATATAAACAAACTTCAATATTATGATATTTAGATTATTTTAATTAAAAACAATGATTATATTAACATTAAAATATCGATAGGATCACATTTCTTTTATAAATTTCCCATACCAACGAAAAGTACCAGTAAACCTTTCTAAAGTCTCTTTAAAATTGTCTCAGAAAGCGATTCAATTAATAAACACAAAACAAACATAAAATTAACATATTCGCTTGCACCTTTGTCCCCTATCAATGCAAGCCCTCATTGTGAGATAACGAGGTAGACATGAAACCAGAAGATTTTCGCTCAGATGCTAAACGCCCTTTTAATAGCCAAGAATACCTAAAAAGCCTACAAGATGACCGTGAAATTTATATTTATGGCGAACGCGTAAAAGATGTCACCACTCACCCTGCTTTTCGTAATTCAGCGGCTTCTATAGGACAGTTATATGATGCGCTCCATGATAAAACGACTCATGACCAGCTTTGCTGGAACACCGACACAGGTAATGGTGGATACACGCACAAGTTCTTCCGTTTCGCGAAAAGTGCAGACGAATTACGCCAACAACGTGATGCTATCGCAGATTGGTCACGCCAGAGCTACGGATGGATGGGACGCACTCCAGACTATAAGGCGGCATTCGCCAGCTGTTTAGGCGCAAACCCTGAATATTACGGCCAATTTGCGGATAACGCGCGCAACTGGTACAAACGCATTCAAGAAAGCGGCTTATACTTTAACCATGCGATTGTTAACCCACCAATTGATCGCCATAAGCCCGCAGATGAAGTGAAAGATGTTTATATTAAACTCGAAAAAGAAACTGATGCAGGGATTATCGTCAGCGGTGCAAAAGTCGTCGCAACCAACTCAGCCTTAACACACTATAACTTTATCGGTTTTGGTTCTGCGCAAGTGATGGGCGATAACCCTGACTTTGCACTGATGTTTGTTGCACCAATGGATGCCGACGGTGTGAAATTAATCTCTCGCGCCTCTTATGAATTAGTGGCTGGCGCAACTGGCGCACCATTTGATTACCCACTTTCCAGCCGTTTCGATGAAAATGATGCCATCTTAGTGATGGATCATGTGTTAATTCCATGGGAAAACGTCTTGATTTACCGTGACTTTGACCGTGCTCGTAATTGGGCTGTACAAGGTGGGTTCGCACGTTTATTCCCATTACAAGCTTGTGTCCGCTTGGCCGTTAAATTAGACTTCATTACCGGATTGTTACAAAAAAGTTTAGAATGTACAGGTGTTATTGATTTCCGTGGTGTACAGGCTGATTTAGGTGAAGTGGTCGCGTGGCGTAACCTGTTCTGGTCATTGACTGATGCAATGACATCAGAAGCGAAAGCGTGGGAAGGCGGGGCATTCCTACCAGATACCCAAGCTATCCAGACATACCGTGTTATGGCACCTATGGCCTACACCAAAATTAAAAATATCATTGAAAGTAACGTAACGAGTGGGCTGATCTACTTGCCATCCAGCGTTCGTGATATGAATAATCCAGAAATTGATAGGTACTTAGCTAAATATGTACGCGGTTCAAACGGAATGGATCACGTCGAACGTATTAAGATCCTCAAACTCATGTGGGATGCAATTGGTAGTGAGTTTGGTGGTCGCCATGAACTGTATGAAATTAACTACGCAGGAAGCCAAGACGAAATTCGTCTGCAATGTCTGCGTCATGCACAAGGTTCTGGCAACATGAAAGCCATGACAGATATGGTTGATCGCTGCTTATCAGATTACGATCAACACGGATGGAAACGTCCACACCTGTATAACAATAATGATATTAATCAGTTAGATTCGCTGCTGAAGTAATCAGTAGCAGGAGGTCAATATGTCTTTAGAAAATGAACATCGCCTGCGTTTCAGAGATGCGATGGCTAGTCTCGGTGCAGCAGTGAACATAGTCACCACGGATGGTACTGAAGGTCGCTGTGGAATTACAGCAACTGCAGTCTGTTCAGTTACGGATACGCCACCAACTTTGATGGTATGTGTCAACCGCAACAGTGCAATGAATGCGGTATTTCAAAAGAATGGCCGCCTGTGTGTGAATGTGCTAAGCCATGACCAAGAAGAATTAGCGTGCCATTTTGCGGGAATGAAAGGTTCCACAATGGAAGAGCGTTTTAACTGGAATGTGTGGGATAACGGTATTTTACAGCAACCATTATTGAAAAATGCCCTCGCTAATCTTGAAGGCGAAATCACGCAAGTTCAGGACATTGGTACACACTCTGTCTACATGGTTGAAATGAAACAAATCATTGTAAATGACACAGGGCATGGGTTAGTTTACTTTAAACGTAAATTCCACCCTGTTATGCATCAAATCCTTGAGCCAACAGCTTAACGGATAATCTAATACATCAAAGCCCCCTAACCGGGGCTTTTATTGTTTAATTAAACATAATAAAGTTGTCATTACCTCAATTAAATCCCACTTACTCCCTTAGATATTTATTTCGCATTTTCCACTTTAAATAATATAATAAATTACTCTAATGCAGTTTAATTGACATATCCCGAATTACGGGTATAAACTGACACCATACAGTTGTATTCCACTATAAATAAAACCCATCCTAAAATGAAATATTTAATTAATCAGCATGTTACCTATGACAGCAATCAGGGGCTGTTGTATACGAGTCACGTTGACGACGCAATTAAGCTGACGACAACGTTAAATCGTTTACTTTTAGTATTAGCACAAAATAACGGAGAAGTTTTAGATAGGGAAACTTTATTACGTCGTGTATGGGAAGAACATAACCAAGTTGTTTCTGACAATAATTTAAATAGCAGTATTTCTGTTTTGCGCCGCCATTTATCATCTTTTTTTGATGATGAAATTATTTCAACTATTCCAAAAGTAGGAATAAAATTTTCAGCTAATTTAACCTTTGAAATAAGCGAAGAACAGCCTGAAGAAACTATTTCAGAAATCCCCTCCCTCTTATCTCCATCGACTGAGTCTTCTTTAGAAATAGATGAAGAAAACGAAATAAATGCCAAAACCCCCGTTAAAAAAGCTTATATTTTAAATAATCGCTACCTAGAAATAACACTGATTGCCGTTATTATCTTTTGTTTGCTTTATTTATTTAAAAGCTACTTTTTTGCTAGCCGTACTGAATACCCAGAAGTCGGTCAAATTGATCAGTGCTCAATTCGTTATATAAACAGTTACCATAAGGCAGATACTCGCTCAATGAGTTTTTCTGTACTAAAAGATAGGCTAAAAAGTTTAAATATTGATTGCAAGAAACCCGCTACTATTTTTTACTATAATGTGGGAATTATCACCCAAAATAAAAATTTCGATGATGACTATCTATTTTTATCATACTGCCCTAAAACTGCAAAAGATGGTGCTACAATAAGTTGTGAGAATTTCTATGCCAAATAACAAAGCTGTACGATTTGTTTTTTTACTCCTCACCACCACCACTTTGATTTTAATTAGCTTATATACATATATTCAACTTAATACACCTATTGTACCTGACTGCCGTGCAACTTTAAAAATTGATATCTCAGACGATCGCTCTAGCTTAAATGGCTATTACTTATTGAGTATCATTCCAAGTGAGGATAATGATAATCAATATTCTTTTATCATGTCAGGAGAAATTAATTTTAATCATAAAAAATTCATTATCTCCCGTAAAATGCTTATTGAATACAAACAGCAAGGCGGTCATTTTTTTTCTCGGATAAAAAATATTTACATTGACCCGAGCGACCAGGCTGGCGATGACATTTATATACGAGGCCTCCCGCAGCTTAACCAAATTTACTTCACTAGAGTAAAACGGTTAAACGATAAAAATTATATTTTTGAAGAAAATTACTCGCCAATGTTTATTTGTACAATCTAATCACTGTTAGTAACCCTCAAAAAAACAACAAAATGCATCAGATATTCTAATATCTGATGCATTTTTTTTGTATTTTAAAAAATTCATACATTGAAACATATTAAAACACCTTAAAATCACAAAAATTAATTATTTACTTCAATATTAATGAAGCATAAAAATATTAAAATCCATTAAAAAACAACAACAACGAAGAATAAATGTTCATATTAGATTAAAATTTAAGAATTTTATTTCGCTATACACTCAGTAAGGGTAACATAGCTCTCGTCGAATAGACTGATATTCAAATATCATTTCCTGATATGAAAGTACGAATGGATACAGGTTTATAAAAGGCCCAATTTTTCTTTTATATATAACCAGTTACATCCCAATGATGGGTAAGTAAATCAATTCCTATAATGCCCGCTAGTTAAGAGGCTTCATTATGGAAATTGTTAATTTTTCTCTTAAGGATTTTAGTATGAAATTAAATAAATTATCTGTTGCTGTTTTATTTGCTGCGTCAACACTGTCTACCTCTGTATTAGCAAGTGGCAACTCAGGCGAATTACATTTCAGCGGCCAAGTTGTTAATGCGCCATGTAATATTGAATCTGAAAGCACTAAACAAGAAGTTCCTTTTGGTCAACTTTCTCGCGCATCTTTAGAAGCAGGTAATGCAGCTGAAAAAGATATCGCGATTAAAATCAAAGACTGTAATTTCGATGAATTCAGTAAAGATAAAGATGATAACTGGGTTGCAGTTAAAGATATCAAAATTACCTTTGGTGGTAAAAACTATGTGGGTACTAACAAAGAATTCTTAGGTACTACAGGTTCTGCAACAAACATCGGTGTTCAGATTAAAGACTTTAAATTTGATGAAGCTAAATCTGTGATGAACCAAATTCGTAATAAACAAGGTGAAAACGTTTTAGAATTTACTGCATTAGCTAAACGTGTTGATGGTGCTGTTGCAGTCACTGAAGGTGAATTTAGCTCTATTGCTGATTTTAAAATCACATACGAGTAATTTTTTAAGGGAGGATTTTATTCCTCCCTATAAAAAGGTTCATTATGAAAAAAAATATTTATATATTAACCACCTTATTATTGAGCTCTATTAATTCTTATGCAATAGATTCTAATTTAGGACATGTACAAGATGGGCTTCGTGGTGAGGCGGTAATGCAAGGCTATATTGTTGCTGCCCCCTGCTCTATTGAAACAGATAGCCAGTATCAGTATATCAATTACGACTATATATCTAACTTTAGTATTAACGAAATAGAAGATAGAAAAATAACGCGTAAGCCATTTTATATAAAATTGAATAACTGTATTAGCGAATATGACAATAATAACCACAAAGGCATTAAAATTCGCTTCTTTGCCCCGCAAGATATATATAGCAATGCAATAAAGCTTTCAGGACCTAAGCCTGGTGTTGTTCTATATATTTACGATAGTAATGACAACTTATTAATGCCAAATAAGCTTTATTCTATATCTAATAACTACATTTATTTTGATCATAAAAGTAAAGAAAGCTATTTGAAATATGAAACAGAATTAGGCACAAGTAATAATGAAATTACGCCTGGGGATTATTTTACCACTATTAAATTCAACGTTACTTACGATTAATAAATAAACACATAATTAATTCGATGAAAAAATCATGGTTAGACTTAATATTTATTCCTACATTATTGTGACGTCTTTTTTATCTTCTATTTCTTCAATAGCCTATGCTGTCGAATTTAATACGGATATGTTAGATACCGAAGACACACAGAATATCGATTTTAGCCAGTTTTCTCAGGCCGGATTTATTATGCCTGGCACTTACCATTTAACACTCAAAGTCAATAATGAGAGTATGGGAAGTGCACAAGATATCACAGTAATCGCACCGCAATCTCAAGAAAATAATTTATTCGATACGGTTTGTATTCCTTTCAATATTTTGGATCGCTTAGGATTAACGCCTGATGCAATCAAATTAGTTCAATATCGTGATAATGGAAAATGCTTGGATTTGTCCGCACTTGAGGGGGCAACGCTGAATGTTGATTTATCCACATTAACGCTCTCAATTTTAATTCCACAAAGCTATTTAGAATACACTGATCCAAGTTGGGTTCCTCCTTCCCGTTGGGAGGAAGGTGTTAATGGCTTTTTATTAGATTACAACCTCACAGGTTCTTTAACGCGTAGAAACTCAGGCTCTCGAGAGTCATATATTTCAGCCAATGGAACAACAGGCCTTAATTTTGGTGCATGGCGCTTACGGGGTGATTACCAAGCCAATTACCGTAAATCCACGGGGAGCTTTGAGAACCAATATAGCGATGCTTCGTTTAGCCGCTTATTCGCATATCGTTCAATTAAATCAATAGCATCTATTTTAACTCTAGGTGAAAACTACTTTTACTCTGCTATTTTTGACTCTTGGCAGTACACCGGTATTTCTCTTGAAACCGATGAAAACATGATGCCGCCAAAGTTAACAGGTTATGCCCCTGAAATTATTGGTATTGCCCAGACTAATGCCACCGTTATTGTCAAAAGCCATAACCGCATTGTGTTAGAAACAACGGTGCCTGCGGGACCGTTTCGTATTCAAACTCTGGATAGCTCCATTCGTGGAACGCTCGATGTCACCGTGCGTGAAGAAAACGGTGAAGAACAACAATTTAGTATCACCACTGCAGCGTTACCTTACCTAACTCGGCCAGGGCAAATTCGTTATAAATTTGCTGCGGGGAAACCCCGCTTTAATGGCCGAGAACTCGAAGGTGATTTAACCGCATCAGGCGAATTATCCTATGGGTTAAATAACCTGTGGTCTATCTATGGTGGTTCAGTTTTATCAAAAAATTACCAAGCTTTTTCAGCAGGTTTTGGCCGTGACTTATTTACATTCGGTAGCCTTTCATTTGATGCCACCCAGTCGCATGCGCAGTTGATTGATAAAACCTTAACAGGACGAAGCTACCGTCTCAGTTATTCAAAATCGTTTGACGAAGCCAGAACCGACATTACGTTCGCAGGGTACCGTTTCTCTGATGAAACTTACCGTTCATTGCAACAAACCTTGGACGAACGCCGTACTGGCAATGAATCACAAGCCCAGAAAGAAAGCTACCAAGTGAATATCAACAAATATTTTGACGATTTCTCTTTGGGTGGCAACTACCAATACAACACATATTGGAATAGTGAAACTGAGGAACAGTACAGCTTATACCTGAGTACCCTATTAAATTGGGCGGCGCTAGGGCTGAAAAACGTTAACCTCACCGCATCTGCAACCCGTTCAAAAAGAGCAGGCTATCAAGATGATGCGATCAGCTTATATTTTACGATCCCATTATCCCAAGGCAGTAGCTTTAGCTTTTCTGAAGGCTACACACGGGATCAAAATGGCAAGCACAGCTCAACACACAATGTTGGCTACAGTGGGTATAGCGAACAACGCAGCTATAACCTAAATGTGGGTTACCAAACAGGGAACAACCAAGATGACCAAACCAGCTTTAGCGGCTATTTGAGTCAAAACCTCCCTTATGCCTCGATTTCAGGGAATGCCAGTTATGTGCCGAATGAATACCACAGCGTAGGTGGCTCAATTAATGGCGGCATTACCTTAATTAAAGAAGGGATCGCGATGCACCAAGCCGCTTACGGTGGCACGCGTCTGGTCGTAGAAACTCCGGGCGCAGCTAACGTGCCGCTCAGTGGTGGCGTGTACCAAACTAACCACTTTGGTCTTGCGGTATTGCCGAATATCAGCAGTTATCGGAAAACCAGCGCATCAATTAATACCAGTAAATTACCAAAAGATATTGAAGCGTTAGAGACCGTCGCTGATGCTACGTTAACCCGCGGCGCCATTGGCTATCGCAGCCTTAATGTCATTCAAGGTGAAAAGACATTCGCCCGCTTAAAACTTGCAGATAACACCTACCCTCCGTTTGGTGCCAGCGTACGCAATAGCAACAATATCGAGCTAGGTATTGTCGGCGAGCAAGGTATTACATGGATTGTCGGTATCCGAGCTAAAGAATTATTAAATATCTATTGGGGAAACAAACTTCAGTGTAGCGCACAAGTCCCTGACGTGATTAGCCCTCAGGACGTTTACCCTACTATCATTTGTCGTTAATAAGAGAACTAAGATGAAATTGAACCGCCATTTTTTACTTTTAACCACAGCCTTTACGCTCACGGTAAGCGTCTTGAGCACCGCTCAAGCCGCCGTCACGCTTGATCGTACTCGTATTATTTTCGATGGTAATCAACCCTCTATCAACATAACCATCCGCAATGACAACCCTGAACTGCCTTACTTGGCGCAGTCATGGTTAGAAAATGCGTCTGAGCAAAAGCTCGAAACAGGCCCAATTATTGCCACGCCACCCATTCAGCGTATGGAGCCAAAATCCACCAGTTTAGTTCGTTTAAGTACTGCACCTGATATTGTGAAATTGCCGCAAGACAGAGAATCCCTGTTTTATTACAACTTGCGCGAAATCCCACCTAAATCATCAGAAGCTGGTGTGTTGCAAATTGCGTTACAAAGCCGCGTAAAACTGTTTTATCGCCCAGAAAGTATTGTGGCGCAAAGTAAAACAGATTGGGCAAAACACGTCACGCTAACGCCTGCAGCAACGGGCTATACATTAAATAATCCAACACCTTTTTATTTAACCGTTATAGGCATTGGAAACAGCCAAAAGCAATCTGAAGAGAGTGATTTTGAGGCTATCATGGTGCCACCAAAATCGAATCAAATTATTAAATCAGCCAAATTTTCAACACCTTACCTGACATACATTAATGATTACGGCGGAAAGCCATCACTGGCATTCAAGTGCCAAGTATCACAGTGCAGTGTGACTGAATAATGCGTCAAAATAGAAAGGAGCAGAACGATGAAATTACGTTACTTAGTGCTATGGGCTTTTGCGGCACCTATTTTTGCGCAGTCCACTGCACCAGTCACTACGGGCACAGTCTATGTCAACGCACGTATTGTCACGGCTCCTTGTCTACCACTGATTTCAATGAAACTGAATGAAAATACGTTACTGGCACAAACTTATCAATTAGAAATGAATTTTTCCCATTGTAATCAGTTAGCAAAACGACACGCTTGGGTCCCTTTTACTTTGAAGTTGGGTGCAGAAAAGCATGTGTTAGCGCAACCCTTGCACAATAACACATTTTTGTTATCTATCCCTGCCAATAACACAGCACAACGTCTGGAAATAAATTATGACTAAGTACTCAATATTATTATTTAGCCTTTTATTCCTAACGGCGAATAGCAGTTTTGCCAACAGCCTAACGGTTTATTTTGAAGGTGTATTAGTGCCTTTAGGTTGTCGCCTCAGTGATGATGATGCGCAGAAAAAAGTCTACCTGTCTGGGTTACGCTTTTCATCCCTCGAAACACTAGGGCGCTCTGAAATGCAGCCCTTTAAATTGGATATCGTGGATTGTTCAGCGATGGCATTAAATAAAACCATCAAAATCACCTTAAATACCCAAAATACAGAAGCCCATAATGGTATTAACTACCTAAAAACAACGGGTGAATCCAATGTGTTATTAGCGCTTACGGATAGCAATGGCAAAGAGCTCGACCTAAATACAAAAATAGACGTCAGTACTGTCACTGAATCAGGAAAAGGGTCAATTAATACTCTTTCATTTGGTGTGTATGCACAAAAACCCTTTAATGCGCGTTTAACAACAGGCGGCTTTTCTTCAACCGTGACGTTCAACCTTGATTATCAATAGGGAGAATTAGAATGAAACTAACGCGTTTTGTATTTCCTTTAGTCGGGCTATTTATTTCCTTTGGTACCCAAGCCGATATCTTGCTGTCACTGTCTGCCAAGTTAGTGCGACCGCCTTGTGTGTTAACCGCGGAAAATGGCGAGAAAGAACTATTTATCAATTTTAGAGAAGTTGCACTCGATAGGTTAACCGAAGAAAAACAATCGTTTGGCATTTTGATTAAGCAATGTGAGCTTCGTAAAAATTTACAGGTTTATCTTTCTCCGAGAGAAGGCAATACCCTAACTGTCAATAACGAAACGGTGCTGGCCACCTCAATTAATGGGCTGGGTATTCGTTTTTCAGAAGAAAATAAAAGCACGGCGCTGAACTTGAATAAATGGGAAAGGATCGCCCCTACCATCAGTGGTGATACAGGGAAAATCGTTATTCAGTCGCAACTTGTGACGAATCAAGCTCTAGAAAACCTTACAGCGGGGCCATTTACCGCGGCTTTATCTGTAATGGTTGATTACCTGTAATATTGGGAAAACTTATGAAAAAGTTAAAAATTTATTCACAATTACTGTTATTGCTACCACTGTGTTTAAGCAGCCTACAAGCACAAGCAATCCGCTACGCAGCCGCTGGTGGTGGCTATAAAATGAGTTTAATTTCGAGCAATTCGGTTGTTGCGACGAACCCGACAGTTGGCTCCGATAACAATAAATATTATTTAATTGCTCCTTCCAATAGCTCGGGGATTGTAATTAATGAGTCGACTTCACAACCTTTTGGCCGAGTAGAATGTACCGTTAATTTCCTCGAAGGATACTATCCTCCAGGACTGTCAGACTCTTTCGCGTATCATCGTGTCCTCGCCTATATGCCGGAAGCTGGGTTTTCGCTTAATGGGTTAACGGCCTATAGAATCAACTCAAATACCTTTTTTACACTTTATTCTGATAATGGCATTACTCGTGGGTGGCAAAATATTCCTGCGTACGGGTGCGCAAAAGGAAATATGGGGCCATTAGATACATCTTACTTTACCGTGCATTTTCCGTTTGAAGTGAGGGTTTACGTTAAAGAAATCCCCGTTGATGGCAAAATTGTGATTCCTGATGCGATGATTGCAGGCTATACCCGTTTATTCCAAGACTATGGCACGCCAACTCTTTACGTCCCAGCAGATAAAGCCAGCGTAAAATTAAACCTTACTACATCTGTGGTTCATTACCCATCAAATTGCCGTTCCAATATTGATAATTTAAATATTGACCATAAAACACTGGATGCCTATGAATTTAACAGTAAAGAAACACGCACAGTCACCTATACCTGTGAACGAGTTCAGCCTGTAAAAGTGAAATTAAAATTAGATTACGCAACTGACACCGACCCAGAAAAACGCGTTCCACTAAAATCAGGCAATAATACAATTTACTCTGAAGTCACGCTTTATGATGAGCAAACCAACCAAAGTGGGAAAGAAATTGAAACCACTATTGATAAGGTCAAAAATATTCGCATTGAAAGTCAGCTTTCAGGTTCAGACGCTGAACCTGGAGACTACAAAGGCAATGCTTGGTTAATCGCCACCTTTATTTAATACAGTGGTAATGCACTATGATTATGATATCTCGGTCATTATTTATTGGTATATTTATTATTTGGCATTTAGCCAGCCTAATTTATATTGATAGCCTAGGAAGTTTACGTCAATCACTTCCGCAAAATATCATTGGCTGGCTTGCTATTACTATAATTATTTCGACTATTTCATTTACTGTTTTTTATCGGAAGAATAAAATTGTTATAACTGTACCCGCAATTTGTTTTTTGATTGCGTTAATTTTTTTAGCCATGGGGCTTGCTTATTCGACAGATATAAAAAGTGACCTTATTTTTTGGTATTGGTCAGGTATTACTATTGGTGTTTTATTATATGTCACTGGGCTACAAATAAAAGATAGATGGCAAGTACAGTCATTTTGTATTTATTGCAATATTACATTCTCAGCTATTCAAGTGTTCTTAACAGGTTACCAGTTTTTTACTCAACCCGATATTTTTTATTTCGCAACTGATATGCGGTCAAATGGCTTATCACAACAAATTAATATATTGTCAGTGAGCGTAGCAGCATCATGCTTACTTGCAATGATGACACTTATATTATCACAATTTACCTTAGCGAATACTAAATATGAAAATATACGAACTATCGCCTTAGGCTGCTCAATTTTTTTATTTACTTTAACTCTCGTAACACTTCAGTCCGTCACGACATGGTTAAGTTTTATTGTGGCAATTTTCATATTCATTTGTTTTTTCTATAAAAAAAATCAGCTTAGAGTGATTGCTAGCTACTTTATCATGGCTGTAGCTATGTTTATTGGTATTTACCTCATTAAATTATGCCCTCAGTTTATCAATACTGAGGTGATTAATCAGTTTCATTTAAAACAAATGCTACGATTTTCGATTACTCTCTTTTTGGAGCAACCTGATGATATATGGGATCCTTCTATAATCCCTAAGGATAGTTATGGCAGAACACCATTACCCTTTTTAAGTCCAGAACAATACATCGTTCCACATTCACATAATGAAATTTTTCTTTGGATTATGAAAGGTAGCCACATTAACTTGGTTTTTATGTCTCTACTGATAACAGGGAGTATTTACGTTATTTTCCAATCTTTTATTAAATACAAAAAAAATGGCAATGGTTATTCATTAGCGATGATCATTGCTATATTCCCTATTGTGATCCACAACAATGTTGAATACCCTTTTCTTTTATCGGTATTACATTGGGGTATTATAATATTATTTTTATCTTTTTCTGACTCAGCATTTTCACTAAAAGAACAATCACTGTTTTATATTAACAAAAATTTATCCGCCTTATTCAGTATTATGATATCAATTATTGGGCTTAGTGTTTTTATTGCGGGAATGCTTTTATTTAATGGCGATGATTACATTCACTCCAATAACAATATCGAATTAACAAACCTTAAATAATTATTTAGTTTATACCAATAGTTTCACACTAATTTGATTCATTATTACTTGATTAGAGCTACATTATGACAAAATACCATACAGATATTTCAAATTCTTATATTGGGCAAAAAATGCGCAGACGTCGTTTACAAATGGGTTTAACCGGCGACAATTTAGGTCAAAAATCGGGTTTAAGTCAACAGCAAATATCCCGTTACGAGCGCGGCGTTCAAAATTTCACCATTCGTCGACTTTGTATATTCGCCAATATCCTGCAATGTGATTTAAACTATTTTCTTGAACAAGAGAATAATGAAACTATAGCAAATATAGATAAATTTTATTAGCTAATAACTAATAGAGATAACTTAGTTTGTCGTTTTATAAAATTAAGTTATCTCTCTAACATTATGAATGAATTTTTACAGTAGCTTAATTATTAATATAAAAGCTTATTGATATAATGTAGTGCTAATTCTAAAGTATTATACTGCTGATTCGCCTCTTGCATAATTTTTGCTTGTTGATGCCATAATGGCGTTGATAACATCTCAGTGACCGCATTTAATATTTGTTCATCACTCGGCATATCTGTTTGCAAACTAATTCCACAACGAGACCTAAGGACTCGGGCTATCGCCTCTAATTTACCATCGCCTATCCCAGCCATTATCATTGGAACACCATGGCGTATGGCAGATGTCACTGAACCATACCCTCCATTAGTAATTAAGATTGATGCTTTGGGTAGCCAGTCTTCAAAATTAATATAATCAACAAGATAAGCGTTATCGGGAAGTGGAACCTCTGACAAATCAACCTTACGCCCCCCTGTAATAGCTAATACACGTACAGGTAAGTTTGCTAATGCCCTCAGCGTTGGCCTGAGTAATTGGTTAAAATCAACATTCGCTAATGTGCCTTGTGTCACGATAATTAAAGGCTGGTTTTCGTTTTTCCAATTAATTTGTATATGATCTTCTCTCGCGTCTATCGCCAATGACCCAATAAATTTAACGTGACTCGGTAAACTTGTATCAAAAAATTCAAATACTGATGTTGCAAGCTGCAAATAACAATCTACACCGCATATCAATGCTTCATTTTGATCTGTTTTCAATGGTAACCCGCCTGCAGCTGTCACCATCTGAGAAAATTTCGCTCTAACATTTTCAATTAATAAATGTATTTCTTCATTAATTAGCTGCTCTCGTGTAATTTCTGCCGGTAATATTTCAGGGGGTATTCTAGCGCCCCAAAACACACTATCGACAGAGGGCCAAGCTAATGGCGTTACCCCAATAGCCACAACTGGTATGCGCTTAACAAGCGCTTGTTGCAACAATGGTAAAGCAGCATAAAAGGTATTATCGATAACTAATAAGTTAGCTTGTTTTTCTTGAATTAATTGCATTAATTGCTTTGATAAGACTGGAATAGGTTGTGCAAAAAATTGTATTAAGCCTTGTGCCATTTGGGTATTACCTGCGGGGTATAAGCCCCGTTCAGGAAAATAATGTTCTAAATCACGATGGTCTATATCGACCATACTGTCAAAACAAACAAAGTTTGCCCCGCTCGCCTCCACTTGTTGCCGAAAAAAAGACCCCGTAAAAATAGTAATTTCATTTCCTTGGCCAATAAGCCCTTTCGCTAAAGTTAAAAGCGGGTATACGTGTCCTGGCGTCGCAATCGCCGCTAATATTATCTGTGGCATAAGTGATTACCGAATAATTTTTTAATCTGTAAAAGAATAAAAATGAGCATTTTTACAAACAGGTACACCATGAATATGAACCCGCTGAAGTTGGCGAGGTGCTTTAGAAATAAAAGCCTCTCGACCATGTAATAACGTGAAGTTATCACAAATAGCCACATCCCCTTCTTCCCAGCTATGCGCATAATAATACCGGGGATCATATAACCTGCTATTTAGTTCTTTTTCAAACAGGGTTTGGTTTTCTCTAGACATTCCTTTAATTGTTAAAGAGTGATGATCTGCATATTTATCATCATCAATTTTCATAGGTTCGTTGTAGCGCATCACCCACTTATTGTTATTTGGGTGTAAGCAAACAAGGGGTGACACAACCTCGCCCCCATAGTGGGTAACCTGTTTTGTTTTATAGCTAATAATGGTGTCTTTCCATAATTGAACCTCTTCAAAACTGGATTCATTAAGGAGCTTTTCTGTATTAACAAACGTTGTTCGCCCCCCTTGAGATATCACTGGGGCATGTATGCAATGAAAAATTTGGAATTCTGGAATAGTTTCTCGATACATCCCATCCCAATGCAACGGTATGTAGCCATTATCTAAAACATGGTCTGAAGGGTTCGAGCGCTCCTGAATATCTAATACACTTCCAAAAGACCATTTCATGATATCCCCCCAACATTCTGAATATTCAATCAGTTTATTTTCATCTGTAAAACCTGACTGAACCCCCCGCAGTATAACCAGTGAATATTGACGAGCTAAGTGTCGTAATAGGCTTATTGGCAATGCTGTAATGTTTTGATGTAAAAAACATGGTGTTAATAACACCCCAAAAGGATTAATTAATTTAACATGACAATTTATTGAGCTTATATTCATAAAACCTCACGTTATTATTTACCTATATATTTATTTTTATTAATACAAATAAACTTCGATTAAATAGATTCAATTACGTAATGGCTGGGTGAACCGTTAACCTCAACAAGTTTTCCGTTCATTTTCTTTACTGTTTCATTTTTCATTAATATAAATCGGCCATTTATATTAACGGCAACACCGTGCCATGGTGTTAACCAATTATCTCTGGTTGGCATTAAATGAATACCCATTTTAATACTATCCGCGGGTTGCGGATGAATGGAAAGACGGATCGCAGATGGGAACTTTGTTGATAACAAATTCCCCCATGCTCGACTACGTTGAATAACGCCTACAGCACGCTGTTTAGCATTCCTTTGAAGAGCTGCTTTCGACCCCGTGTAATCGGGAAGAAAGCTATCTTCATATAAAAAACGCGTAATAGCTTGATATAATTGAATACCACCATTCGTCTGCTTGAGTTCTCCTTTTATCTCATCAATATAGGTTGCGTAATTTTCAATTAATAACGACCTTAATTGGGTATAATCTTGAGAATATTGAGTTAATTCTTTAACACTACTAAGGGAATATAAATATAGACTCTCCCCATCTAGTTTAGATAATAATTTATTAAGTTCTTTTTGATAAAGCGTAATGTCATTATCATCAACACAAATAAGATCACTAAACACATGTCCATCAGAACAGATAATAATCTTAGCACCTAATGAGTAAATATCTTTTATTTTCTGGCAAAGCGAATTCAAAAAAACAAGCGATAACTTTTCTGCCATATCTGGTATCTTTCCTAATACCTTCTTAGAGTTGGGTGATTTAGTCGGAAAAGCAGGTAAAATAAATTCAATAGGCTGACTTTTTTCAATAAATGCACGGATCCTTGGAATTTGAATTTCAGATACCTTTCTTTCCTCATATTCATTACACTCGTTTGATTGAGAAAAGCAACGGCGATATTTTAATAATTCTTTTAAAACCTGATGAGAGATATCTATTGAATCAAAATTTTCCATAATTCATCACCTTACCATAAACATGATTCGATAAAATTAATAAAAAAAATAAGGCCATGAAAAACCCGATACCTTTTGAATACATATTAAAAAATAAAAAAGAAAATAAAAACAATATAAAAAATATAACGTTAATTAAAAATAATATGCTTATTAATAATTAAAATTAATTTTATTATTTCAATAGCTAACTCATTATATAAAAATAGAGTAAGATAACTTTAGGTTAATTTCACTATATCCATAGGCTATTATTTTTTGAGTTGATTTGGTGAGATAACGAAGCATCCATGAAATGCCAAAATCGCGGTTAATCAGAACCCCCTCGGCGAACACGAAGAAACGCCCCAACACAGTGTTCTTCCTATGTTGAGTGGGTTTGAGTGAATGTTTTTCCAATACGTTGCGGCATAGTCGTTCATATTGAATAAACAACTATGTCGCTATCTGGGCAAAAAACACCAAAACAACAATAACCATCGTTCGTAATAAAATAACGGGAATTTTTTATTTTAAAGCAAATAGTTGGCTATATCCTTTCGGGTTTAAACGTAAATAAAGCAGCAATGTCACTAGCACAAAAATAACATGCATTCCCCACACCCAAGTGAAACTTTGGCTTAACTGGTGTAACCATGCCGCGAGTAGTGGGCCAAATGCAGCGATAATAAACCCGCCCGCTTGCATTAATGCCGTTAATGCCCCCGCGCTAACTGGATGGGGAATATGATCCAGTGCTGTAATAATGCTAAGCGCAAAACAGCCGCCTAACCCAATGCCTAATAACGCTATCCATAAGAAAGGCATATCGCGGGCAAATAGCATTAACCCGACAAAACCGATAGCTTGGCAACTTAACGTCGCAATAAGCCAGAAACGGCGGTCGATATTATGAGAAGCCAATACCGGTATCATCAACGCTGACAAGGCTTGAAACACCGTCAGCATGGCAACAAAAGAACCACTTTGTGCAGCGCTCATTCCCTGCTCTTGGAAAAAAGGCGCTAACCACGTGACAACTGTTCCATAACCCGCATTGATTAACCCAAACCCCGCCATTAGTAACCAAGCCCGTGGCTTTTTAAAAAACGCCAATACAGAAACGTGGCCAATGCTAGTTTTATTCATCGTGCGAATATTTAATAGGATAGCAATTAACGCGATCAGCGCAGGGAGTGCTAGCCATGCCAACGCACTTTGCCAATGGCCTGTCACACTTTCTAAAATAGGGGTTAACTGTGCGCCTATCGCACCGCCCGCCATTAACGTTGCAGAATAGAGCCCCGTCATCATGGCCATTTTTTGTGGAAAATGCGCTTTAATAAAACCAGGAAAAACCGCTTGAATATAAGCGGCACCGGCACCACACAAAAACGCTGTAAACAATAATATGTGACCATTTTCGGCAAAATAACGGAAAAAAGAACCGAAAAATAGCAATAACATCGCCAAAGCAATTCCACTTCGCTCGCCTATTCGTTGGTTTAATGCGGGGACAACCAATGCACCAATCCCCATCAATAACATGGGCAATAACGTCAGAAGCGAAATGCTTTGGTAGCTCATTCCTGTCGTGTGAATAATATTGTCGATGACAGGGCCAGGACCTGTCATAAAGGGCCGTAAATTCAGCCCAACTAACACAATAGTGACCACTAACGCGAGGGAGTACGACGCTGTTTTACCCATTATTTTTGCTGTTCCCACCACATTTGGTACAGCGCTGAGCGCGGTGCATCATTTGGCCTCAATTGCTCAAATTTAAAACCCAATTGTTGCTCAGGTGCCACACGTAACGCCTTGGCAATTTCCGCGGTTGATAAGCCAAAGGGCTCTGCATCTTGGTTTGAATAACCATATACCACGCGAGAAACCCCCGCCATGCGCATTGCAGCAAGGCACATTGGGCAGGGTTGCCCACTGGCATAAACAATACAATCATCCAGTTTAACGCGGTTCAATGCCTTCCCCGCTTGACGTAATGCCATTAATTCCGCGTGCGCGGTGGGGTCGTGTAATTCAAGCATTTGATTTACCCCTGTTGCCACTACTTTACCTTCTCTAACAACAACAGCACCAAATGGGCGACCACCCGCCTGCACATTTTCTTCAGCAAGCGAAACCGCCTGCTGTAAAAATTGCCTATCCGACATTATTTCGCTCCTGCTTTTTCAAGGATTTCAATCAAGTTACGGTAGCCTTTACTTTTTGCTAACGTTAAAGGCGATATCCCTGAGCCATCCGCTAAGTTGACATCCGCCCCGCCTTCAATCAACAGCGTGACAATTTGCACGTACTTATCGCTACCATCCCCCAAAATAATCGCTTCAATCAATGCCGTCCACCCGAGGCGATTAATATGGTTTACGTCCACACCCGCATCAATCAAGGTTTTAACCGTTTCGATATGGCCACGTTCTGACGCAGGGATCAACGCCGTACCGCCATAACGGTTGGTACTGTTTAAATCAGCCCCATTTTTCAGGGTTAATAATAAAATATCTTGCAGCCCACGCGCTCCTGCATAAAGGTACGGTGAATCTTGCATATTATCCTTCGCATTCACATCTGCGCCATGCTCAATTAAGTAGCGCGCCACATCCACACGGTTTTCATGAGTAGCTGCCATTAATGGAGTACGTTGGCGCAAATCCCGTTGCTCGATGTTAGCTCCTTGCTCAATTAGCGTTTGAACTTGGTATAAATTGCCTTGCTCAGCCGCGCTAACCAGTATATTAGATTGTGATGTTGCCATTCCTTTCACCATAAAGATCAATGAAATTGAAAGAATACCCAGTAAATAAACCAACCACTTAACACGTAACAATGTTGTTTTCATGATTTATCTCCTTCTCATCTATTTAATCTACTCAAAAAGTATGCTATTTAGAAATTAAATAACCAAATGATAGGTATTAAATAAATGAATCCATTGCTCAATTTAGTCCTGTTGAACACCTTTGTCACCGTTGCCGAAACAGGGAATTTCACTGTGGCTTCACAGCATTTAAATTCAACGCAATCTACATTGAGTCAGCAAATTCAACGCTTAGAAACTCTAGTGGGGCAGCCATTGTTTGTTCGAGGCCACCGCATCTTAACGTTGACCGAAACAGGTGAAATCCTACTGAGCTATGCGAAAAAAATCTTAGCATTAAACGACACATTTTTTATGAAGATCACGGGCAGAGCGGTGATCCACACGCTTCGTCTTGGTTTTCCTGAAGATCTGGCATCAGGGCAAGTTACCCCTACCCTTGCCGCCTTTATGCAAGCAAACCCCAATGTGCGCTTAGAAGTCACAAGCGGTTTAAGCCGCCAGCTACATCAGCGCTATCAACATGGGGAATTAGACTTAATCATCGTTAAACAGAAAAAAGGGGAATTTAAGAGTGATTACAGCTGGCCTGAACCGTTATGCTGGCTAACAAGCAATCAACGTCAATCACTCAATAGTGATTCTGTCCCGCTTATCGTTTTCCCTGAAAATGGCTTGTATCGCAATGATATGTTTAAGTTATTAGATAACGAGCAACGCCCTTGGCACATCACTTATACTTGTTCAAGCCTGGCAGGCATTCAAAGCGCCATTACGGATGGCTTAGGGATCAGTTTACTGCCCCAGCGTGCTAAGTTGCCACAGCACCGCATTTTAACGGAAGAGGAAGGTTTCCCTGCTGCTCAAGAAATGGAAATTGCGATGCACTTTCATCGCAATGCCTCAGATACTCTCACGGAACTTGCTGAAAAATTAGCACAACAACTGGAGCAACGCTAATCGTGGAAACGTTATTTAATATCCTGATTGAGTTAGAAAAAAAACTGCATTTTTCCGCTAATCGACAAAATATCGATTTTCTTCAAGATATCCTACACCCTGATTTTTTTGAATTTGGCCGTTCTGGTGGCACAACAGATAAACCCGATACCTTAGCCTCTTTGATTGATGAGGCCCCAAAAACGATTTATTCAGAAGGCTATCACTGCACATTATTGAGTGAGCACACGGTATTGATGGCTTATATGAGTTATGAATTACAACAAGGGGAAAAAATAAGGCAAACCAATCGTTCATCGATATGGTTAAAGAATTCAGCAAATAAATGGCAACTGAGATTTCATCAGGGAACCCCAGCAAAGTTATAACCGCTTTTTTGTAACATCATAAACTTATTAACAGGTCTTATTATGACTCTGTTTATTTTATAGGCGAGACGTCATTTATACCATAATCTGAAATGCTAACTTCATTCTATTTTCTCAAAAAAAATCCCCCAGCAAGTCACCTTACTGGGGGATTTTCAATTCAAAACTGAGTCTGTATTAATTACAGAACATCAACACAGTTCAGTTCTTTGAAAGCTTGTTCTAAACGAACAACCATTGAATCTTGTGCTTTACGCAGCCATACACGCGGGTCGTAGTATTTTTTGTTAGGTTTATCTGCACCTTCTGGGTTACCTAACTGACCTTGCAGATAGCCTTCGTTCTTTTTGTAGTACTGTAAAATACCATCCCAAGTTGCCCACTGAGTATCAGTATCGATGTTCATTTTGATAACACCGTAGCTAACTGCTTCTTTGATTTCAGCAGCACTTGAGCCAGAACCACCGTGGAATACGAAGTCTAAGCTGTTGTGTGGCAGGTTATATTTTTCTGAAACGTAGTCTTGTGAGTTGCGCAGAATTTTTGGCGTTAATTGAACGTTACCTGGCTTATAAACACCGTGAACGTTACCGAAAGATGCTGCGATAGTGAAACGTGGGCTTACTGCATTGAGTTTCTCGTATGCGTATGCAACATCTTCTGGTTGAGTATACAGTTCAGAGCTGTCCATACCTGTGTTATCAACACCATCTTCTTCACCACCCGTACAGCCTAATTCGATTTCCAACGTCATATCGATTTTAGCCATACGCGCTAAGTATTTAGCACAGATTTCGATATTTTCTTCCAGCGTTTCTTCTGACAGGTCAATCATGTGAGAAGAGAACAGTGGTTTACCTGTTTTCGCATAGTGTTTTTCACCTGCATCTAACAAGCCGTCGATCCATGGCAGTAATTTTTTCGCACAGTGGTCAGTATGCAGAATAACTGGCACACCATAGTGCTCAGCCATTTGATGCACATGATAAGCACCAGAGATCGCGCCTAAAACCGCTGCTTGTTGACCTTCTGCCTTCAAACCTTTACCTGCGATAAATGCTGCACCGCCGTTTGAAAACTGAACAATAACAGGCGCACGCACTTTCGCGGCCGCTTCGAGTACGGCGTTAATTGAATCCGTACCAACACAGTTCACCGCTGGCAATGCAAAGTTATTTTCTTTGGCAACTGCGAAAACTTTCTGTACATCATCACCCGTGATAACACCCGGTTTAACAAAATCAAAAATTTTAGACATGTGAAAAGGTCCTGTGGTAAACAGGCAGCCTACGCTGCCTGTTGTGTATGAACAATTAATTACGCTTTAGCACGTTCTTCTAGCATCACAACGGCAGGGAGCTTTTTACCTTCAACGAACTCAAGGAAAGCACCGCCACCCGTAGAGATATATGAAATTTTGTCTGCAATACCGAATAAATCGATAGCCGCTAATGTATCACCACCACCCGCGATGGAGAATGCATCACTGTCTGCGATGGCTTTTGCAACGATCTCAGTTCCTTTACGGAAGTTAGGGAATTCAAATACACCAACTGGGCCATTCCATAGAATGGTTTTGGCATTTTTTAGAATTTCAGCCAGACGCTGCGCTGATTCATCGCCTAAGTCCAGAATTTGCTCGTCGTCTTTGATTTCAGTACTTGATTTCAGGGTCGCTTCTGCAGTTTCAGAGAACTCAGTCGCAACACGAACATCTGTCGGTACTGGAATTTGGCAGTTAGCCAGTAATTTTTTCGCTTCAGGAATTAAGTCATCTTCATATAATGAACGACCAACATTGTTGCCTTCTGCTGCGATAAAGGTATTTGCAATACCCCCACCCACAATTAGTTGGTCAGCGATTTTAGACAGTGAATCTAACACGGTCAGTTTTGTGGAGACTTTAGAACCTCCAACAATCGCCACCATTGGGCGCGCTGGGTTACCCAGTGCTTTACCTAATGCTTCTAACTCATTGCTTAATAATGGACCTGCACATGCAACGGGTGAGAATTTTGCCACGCCATGAGTTGACGCTTGAGCACGATGAGCCGTACCAAATGCATCCATCACATACACATCACATAATGCAGCGT
This sequence comes from Providencia sp. PROV197, assembly GCF_028479625.1. Lineage (NCBI taxonomy): Bacteria > Pseudomonadati > Pseudomonadota > Gammaproteobacteria > Enterobacterales > Morganellaceae > Providencia > Providencia sp. PROV197. The sequence goes on along the minus strand of NZ_JAMPNZ010000014.1, from coordinate 184,004 downwards.
ATTGTTTTGACAGTGTTTCGTCGTCTTTTTTCTCGCCTTTGTTAAAGCGAACGTTTTCCAGAACGACTAACTCACCAGCGGCAATATCAATGCCATTTAAATAGTCTTTGACTAAACGAACAGGGTAATCGATTTTATCTGCCAGATAGTCAACAACAGGTTGCAGTGAAAACTCTTCGTTGTACTCGCCTTCAGTCGGGCGACCGAGGTGAGAAGTGACCATGACTTTAGCGCCTTGCTTCAGAGCAGCTTCGATTGTTGGTAATGAAGCACGGATACGTGCATCAGAAGTAACTTTGCCATCTTTGACAGGAACGTTTAAGTCAGAACGAATAAAAACGCGTTTACCCGCTAAGTCTAAATCGGTCATCTTAATTACAGACATGGTGAATCCTCTTGTTGATTCTCTATAAAGTTTCCATCAACTACTGGGCAGAGGCGAAAAGGTTATCATGCCCTGCTGTCTGTCAGTAGCCAATTAGTTTAAACCTGTTGCTGCCATCGCTAGCGTTGTATCTAGCATCCGGTTAGCAAACCCCCATTCGTTATCACACCAAACTAGGGTTTTTATTAAATGTTTTCCGCTAACTCGCGTTTGCGTACCATCAATAATAGCACTGTGTGGATCATGATTAAAATCCATCGAGACTAACGGCAGTTCTGTGTAGTCCACTATACCACGAAAATGCCCCTGTGCGGCGCTTCGCAGTAGTTGGTTCACTTTTTCAACACAGACATCGTCATGTACGGTAACACTCAAATCAATCGCTGTCACATTGGTTGTCGGTACACGGACAGAGATGGCTTCAAAATGATCTTTGAACTTCGGAAAAATTCGCGTAATTCCCGCCGCTAATTTCGTATCAACTGGAATAATAGATTGGCTGGCAGCGCGCGTTCTTCGTAAATCTTTATGATAGGCATCGATAACGGGTTGGTCATTCATTGATGCGTGGATCGTCGTAACGGTTCCTGACTCAATCGTAAATGCCTCATCAAGCAATTTAATAATCGGGATAATGCAGTTAGTGGTGCAAGATGCGTTTGACACGATATTGTCTGAAGCCGTTAAGCTTTCGTGGTTAACGCCATAGACAACAGTGGCATCAAGGTCATCAGTACCTGGGTGAGAGAACAGCACTTTTTTGGCGCCTGCCGCGATGTGCATTAAGCCATCATCACGGGAGCCATATGCCCCACTGCAATCAAGGACAATATCAATACCGAGTTCTTTCCACGGCAAATCACGGATATCGGTTTGGTGAAATAAGCGGATATTATCATCGCCGACTTGCAAGAGTGAGCCATTAAGTCTCACATCCCACGCAAAACGCCCATGGCTGGAATCATACTTCAGCAAATGCGCGATACCTTCTGGTTCAGCAAGTTCGTTAATTGCAACAACGACGATCTCTGCCCGACGGCTCGATTCATATAACGCTCTTAAAACGCTTCGACCTATTCGACCAAAGCCATTTATTGCCACCCTGATTGCCATTCCACACCTTGTATATGAGCAAAATCACACGGTTGCTAAGGATAACTGACTCACACCAACTCTACTGCTCATTTTAGCAGTTAAAGGTTAAAAGTGTGCTGTAACCTACACTTTTTAAAAATTTTTTCATTGAATTTCATTTCACTGAAACGGTTCAGCTAATCTAAGGTTAGATTAAGGGATAAAGTAACAGAACGCAATAGAAAATCATTGATTAGTGCACAAAAAAACAACGCCTAATGATTAGCTAGGCGTTGTTCAGCAAAATAAGGTCACATGGGGTATTCAACACATGTATACCCCATCATTAACTTACTTATTTCAGAAGAGATTTCGCTGCTTCAACTGCTTTTTCTACGGTGATGCCGAACTCTTTGTACAGTTCTTCGGCTGGCGCGGATTCACCAAAGGTATGCATACCGATGATAGCACCGTTTAAACCCGTGTATTTGAACCAGTAGTCTGCAATACCCGCTTCGATAGCCACACGAGCGCTAACATTTGCAGGTAAAACAGCTTCACGGTACGCAGCATCTTGTTTATCAAATGCATCCGTAGATGGCATTGAAACAACGCGAACTTTGCGGCCTTCGGCAGTTAGTTGGTCTGCGGCTTTCACTGCCAACTCAACTTCAGAACCTGTTGCGATAAAGATAAGCTCAGGGGTGCCTGCGCTATCTTTCAGAATGTAAGCCCCTTTCTCGATATTCGCTAATTGCTCAGCGGTGCGAGGTTGCTGCTCTAAGTTCTGACGAGAGAAAATCAGTGCACTTGGGCCATCTTTACGCTCAACTGCATATTTCCATGCAACCGCAGACTCAACTTGGTCGCACGGACGCCATGTGCTGACGTTTGGCGTCACACGCAGGCTTGCCAGTTGCTCAACAGGTTGGTGAGTTGGGCCATCTTCACCCAGACCGATAGAGTCGTGAGTGTAAACAAAGATGCTACGAATTTTCATCAGCGCAGCCATACGCACAGCATTACGCGCGTATTCAACGAACATCAGGAAGGTTGCACCGTAAGGAATGAAACCGCCATGTAATGCGATACCATTCATGATAGCAGACATACCAAATTCACGTACACCGTAATGGATGTAGTTACCCGCAGGGTCTACGTTCAGTGCTTTAGAGCCTGACCACATGGTTAAGTTACTTGGTGCTAAGTCAGCAGAACCGCCCATAAACTCAGGTAATACTTTACCGAAAGCTTCCAATGCATTTTGTGATGCTTTACGGCTAGCAATATTGGCAGGGTTTTGTTGCAGTGTTTCAACGAATTTTTTCGCTTCTGCATCAAAGTTTGCAGGTAATTCACCGTTCATACGACGGGTAAATTCAGCCGCTAGTTCAGGGAAGTTCGCCGCATAAGCTGCAAATTTCTCATCCCACGCTTTTTGTTTCGCTTCGCCTGCTTTACGCGCATCCCAAGCGTCATAGATATCTTGTGGAATTTCGAAAGGACCGAATTTCCAGCCCAGTGCTTCACGTGTTGCTGCAATTTCAGCATCACCTAATGGCGCACCGTGAACAGATTCAGAACCCGCTTTATTTGGTGAGCCAAAACCAATGATGGTTTTGCACATAATCAGCGTTGGTTTATCTGCTTTTTTCGCTTCATTGACGGCAGCATTGATTTGCGATGCATCGTGACCATCGATGTCACGAATAACATGCCAGCCATAAGACTCAAAGCGCGCAGCGGTATCATCAGTAAACCAACCTTCAACTTCACCATCAATAGAGATGCCGTTGTCATCATAGAATGCGATCAGTTTATTTAATTTCAGTGTACCCGCTAAAGAACATGCTTCGTGCGAGATACCTTCCATCATACAACCATCACCCATGAAGACATAAGTATGGTGATCAACAACATCATGGCCAGGACGGTTGAATTGCGCCGCTAATGTGCGCTCTGCAATCGCAAAGCCGACTGCGTTTGCGATACCTTGACCTAAAGGACCCGTTGTTGTTTCAACACCTGGAGTATAGCCATATTCTGGGTGGCCCGGTGTTTTAGAATGTAATTGGCGGAAGTTTTTTAACTCTTCGATAGATAAGTCATAACCAGTGAGGTGCAGCAAGCTATAAATCAGCATTGAACCATGGCCGTTTGACAGCACAAAACGGTCACGATCCGCCCAGTGTGGGTTTGCTGGGTTATGATTCATATGGTCACGCCACAGTACTTCAGCAATATCAGCCATGCCCATTGGCGCGCCAGGATGCCCTGATTTTGCTTTTTGAACCGCATCCATACTTAGAAAGCGGATAGCATTAGCAAGGGTTTTACGAGTCGTCATCAGTATACTCCAGGTAGGATAAAAACGTACTTAAACCAATTTTTACAACGCAATACGGATAGTGCTACTTTGATTTCGCTATAACGAAAAACACCAATTTACCGATACATCACCCCATGTTCCTTTTTCTAAGGGCCATAGCGTATCAACAAGAAATTGAGCATTTCACGAATAGAGCGATTGAAAGTAACCCAATTCTACCCATACCGCAATATTTGCTATGTTCATGGCAGCAGATCGCTAATAAATTGAACTGCCGCAAAGCTGAATCCATTCCATTGCGCAAAATATCCCTTAAGGCTTACATTTTTGCGCAAGTGACTAACCTTATTAAACCTGAGTTCACTGTCTGGGATCAAGGTGATTTATGCATCTAGCACATTTAGCTGCCACATTAGTGATAATTGACAAAGTTTTAAGCAAAAAAGTGCCTCAATATGCCCGAATATTTTTGTTTGAGTTTACGTAAAAACACGCCTTCCAATAACAAAAATAGCAAATAAGGTGCGATAATTCGCACCTTATTTGAAAATAAAATTGCAGAAAATAGCTCTCGGATTACGATAAACTGTAATAGAAGCTTGTATAAGCGTTTGTCAGTAAATGACTCCCAAATTTAATCCCCTCTTTAATTAAATCTTGAGCCTCTGGTTCAAGCCAATTTTCATTGACCACTTTCAAAAAATCTTCAGCATGTTCAATATCAATTTCTTTATGTAATCCATAGTGAGTAATTTGGCTCTCCTCAAGCCAACCATGGTTCTTGATTGCTTCATAAATGAGAGTTGATGCATCAACAAATGTACGCTCAATACCTGCATATACCGCTGATGCAAAGCGGTAATCTGAGAACGAAGAAACACTACGGATTGTTTCGTTAAAAATACGCGCATTCAATGGCGGCTGGTGAATATTGATTTTGGCAGTATCACCACCAAGACGAGAGATTAATGTTAAGATCGTATTACCATGAACATTTTCTTTAATTCCTTGCCCATGTTCTTCCCAAAGATTTTCGACAATGGCAATACGCGGTATTGCATCAGGAACGTTTGCGATAATTTGTGCCATTGGGCGACTAAAGAAAAAAACCATTGTCGCGAACTCATTTTGCGTTTCTACAAATTGCTCTTGAGATAATTCACCTGCACATAATGCTTTAAAATAAGGGGTTTCAGGTAAATTTACGGTATTAATCGTAGATTCTAAATAATTTTTTAATTCACTATTTAATGCCATAATTATTTTCCTCCTGAATTATCAGATAAAGAAAAGCACACGATATTAAATTCAAATGAGAACCTAATAATTAGATAAAAATTAATTCTCACATAATTTTCATGCTGCGCATTAAAATGAAATATGTTAGCTATTATCAAGAAACAATGTGTAACCTGAATTGAAAAAAAAACCAGTAACAATAAGCATTACTGGCTAATCATATAATATGAAACTTTAAACAGGCTAATCGCAGTTGCCTATAGAATGGTATTTATCAAATATAACAATATACTTACGGCTTTTTTTCTTTAGAATATTATGGCGAAACTCTTGTTGTGGTAACAGATTGAGAACCAATGGCTGCTCATCATCTTTTACCTCACAGCTTTCGTGAACCAATACCCTGAAATAAGTATTCCCTGTATTTTTTAACACTCCCTCATTAGCATCCATAGCATATTGGAAATTAATATTTTTCGGTCTAACGACAAAGTAAGTTTCTAAACTCACTGTTGGATAAAATAACGATTGTTGTTTTTGTGCGAGATCGTTTTCGACATCAAGTGATGTTTCACTAATTACAATTTTATAATACCGTTCTTGATTATCTTCTTTACCTCGATAAAAAATTTTAAAATACTCTTGCTCGCCAGGTAATAAGATTTTCTTTAAGGGCGTAAAAATAATTTCGCCATCTTCTATTGGCTTTCCCTGCTCTTGAATATCTGGTTTATCTATTTGATAGGCACTAAATGTATATAAATTCACCTTTTTTGTATCATTGATGTAGGCCTTCGAAAAAAAACTTTTATTCGGCTCAAGTGCTGAAATATCTGAGCTCAAATACAGTGCATGCGCCTGACCAAAGAATGAAAATATCGCCCCAAATAATACAAAGCCGAAAATTTTTTTTGTGTTTATTCTTCTCATACTATTTTTCAATAACACCATCAATTCATGCTTATAGATGCACATCAGGCCCCGTCCAAATCGCTTTCACAACAACGGTTCCACTGGCCGATACCGTTCCTAACCAATCAATGCCATCCAAAGTAAACAACGAATTAGAGTCATTCATCGGAAAACGTAAATCTAGATAGGTTCGATAGAAGGAGCCTAAATCTTGGTTAGGGATATCCCACGGCGTTTCTGCCCATAAGGCGTCATTCATCGATATTTCTGTGCCATCACAACTTGAACGATAAGATTCCTCTGTACCTGAAGCATTTTTAAATGATAAATAAGCCGAGAATGGCACGCGGAATTTATCATCGTCTGAACTGAACAGACAAAAGTTTTGACCATTCACATTTACCGTTGGGCCTTCTACTCTTGCGGTAATAGAGTCAGCCTGCCGAGGCCCACTGGTCGTCACAATATAGTTAAACTCAATCGGCGGTTCTTCTGGGCCAATCTTTCCTGTCTTTGACGGGTTTGGAATATAATCCGCAGGCACAATACTGATACTATAATCGCGTGGTTTTATCACTAGCTGGTTTGATGGCGTAAATTCATAATACCCTGACTGCGGCGCCGCTGCGGGGTTAGTAAACGAAAAGGTAAAAAAGTCTTGGCTATTGGTAAAATCCACATTATTCGTTATTAACTGCTTAAAGAACGTATTGGAAAAAAAGATAGAAACATACTGATTCGAACTTTTAAAATACGTATTGGCAGCATATGTTGAATTATAATTACGCCAAATATTCGAGCCATCATCAGGCCCAATTTTTATTGATGCGCCCGCAACAGTAAATGGGATCAGCGTTGAGTTAACTTTTAAACTCAATATAACATTGGCAAAAACATCCCCTGATGTCTCGTGTTTTACAACTTGGCAAATCAAGCCATTGACATTAGCGACAACGCCAATTCGGCAAAATTGTTCGCCAGGGCCTAAGCTTGGGTTCCCATTGCTGTCAATGTAAACCTCTTGCATTGCCCCAGTAGAGCTGAGCTTAATATGGGCAGATTTAGTAATCGTAAATTCGTGGGATGCAATAATTCGCCCGCCAACACTTTGGCAACTTTCCCCTTTCGCTGGGTCATAATCCAAGTCGGTCATGCATGCACGATAACTGTAGGTTTCAACCGCCCCAACAGCCATCTGTCTAAAATATTGATAGGTTGATTCGCTAAAAATACCTCGCGCGTATGCCCCTTCTCCCAATGTATTGTCCTGCACAATTTTATATGCACCATTTCGACCAACGTATTGTGCAGGCCAATAACCTGTATCTCGATTGCAATAATTACGCATACAACGGTTGCCGATAAATGGGCCATCAATAGGGGAATTTTCAAACCAAATATCCACATTCTGATTTGCTCGAATCGAAGTATTGGTGTAGCCCATATACCCTAAACTTTCTTGGTTTTTTGCTGAATAACGAGAAAATTTATTTGCGCCAGTAAAGCGGGGGTCTAACGACCTCGGTGTGACAAAATATTCATCATCCACACCATTCTCAACAAAAACAATGGAATTACTCAGTGCAACGGCACCCGCCGTTGAACTGAATAAAGCACTGAATATCATGCTACTAAGAGACAGAAAAGAAATCGGTTTAATCATCATAAAATTCTCATTGCCTTAATGCGACTGTACGCTGCGGGTCGCAAGTCACATCGCCTAGCCACAACGCGCCTCGAGCACCTTCTAAATTTAAATCAGCTTCGCATATAGTTTGCTCATCCTCTTGTAAAAGAGAAATAACGGGATATCGCACATCAACATCCATTGAAAACTCACCATTGTGATCCGTTTTCGTACGACCAATATGATTACGAATAGACGCATATTTAATAAATTCACCATTAGGGGATTTCAAACGGCCAAATACCGTTACTAACTGCCTAACTTCTGGTTTATAGATAGCAATATTCCCAGGGTATAAAGTGACAGACTTATTTCGCCCAGACACAATGTCAAAACTGTCTTTAGACTTCTCATTATTCATTAATTGAATGTCATAGTCTGAATAAGGCGATAAAGGGATAAACGTATTTTTTCCACTAATTGGGTAACTTTGCCCATTAACTCGAGCGGTCATACTCCCTGCCCCATAAATATCCGAATTAATGATGACGCCCGACTTCCCTTGTTGCCCGCTGGGCATAATGGTGCCATCGCTATAGGCTAACGAACCACGAGATGTAAAGTTACCATTCAATCTTTGATTATCAGGTCGATTAACCGTTAGCATCCCTGAGTTATATTTCGTTTCGTAGGAGGCATAACCCATCGTTGAGAAATCAGACTCTCCATTATTTTTATCGCGCACTAATTTAGAAACAGATCCCCCGATATCGGTAATAACAGAATCTTCGAAACGTTTATTCGCGTAAATATTGGCTTTCATATTGCCATTACTTGAAGATAGACCTGTACTTAACCATGTTGATAACGGTAATGAAAAATCAAGACTGATAAATTTTTCATTCAGGCTTTTTTGGTCATCATAATGGTAACGCTGGACGCCTGTTCTTAATCCAATCGTGCCATAGCGGCCTGAAAATAGTGTATTTGAATATTCATAGTTAATTGAATCACTACCAATACGTTTATCTGTTGTACTGCTAATGGTAAATGACCCTGCTCGGTCAACAAGCTTATCAAGGTTCAACGTCGCACCATAAGATTCGCTATTTGAATCATAAATAGGCAGGTCACCTTTAATAACCGCTTTTTCTTTCGAAGCCCAAACAGAGCCATAGCCGTCTGGCACACTGGTTGATACTGTCGCAATATTCCTAAAGCTGCCATGATTCTCCACCATACCTTGCCAAGAAATTGAGACATATTGGTTCAATGAAAGGTTAATACTGCTTTCATTAATTAAATAATTGTCATAACCGTAGTTCGACATTTGAAAATTTATCCCAGACAACACTGGGAAATTTTTTGCAACAGACGCCCCGAACAAATAACTTTTTTCTAATGGTTGGCGTTCTGCTTGTTTCCCTCTGACATAACGTTTTTTATCAAAATCGATATATCCGCCATAAACTTCCCAGCTAAGCTTGTCAAAATCAGCACCACTTGAACTAAATGACTTATTAATTGTTTGACGCTGTGATGTCACAATTTTGCCATCAACAACAGTTTCAATCATTACGTCATAAATACCAAAGGGCAAAATACTGGTATCCACTTCATAACTTCCCATTGGAAAGTTCTGGATATTTAATAATTTTTCATCACGATAAATTCGCACTTCGCCTGGACTATTTAAAAAGACATAAATTGGTGTCAGGGAGTATTTTTTATTGACTACGACACTTGAAGCATTATTTCCAATAGATGCCGCATATATTTTACTGCGATTTAAGGTTGTTAAACTCGCAATAGACTGCAAGTTCCACGTACTCATTAACCCGATGGCAAAACGTAGGCCATTAAAGTCACGCTCATACATTGCCCGATAAAGCTCAATATCAGAGTTCGATTTACCAATACTGTATGCTGATGCATTCACGTTTATATGGTGCTCTGCAATCGCAAATAACGTGTCTAAGTTAAAATAGCTGCTTGATGAATTTTTTCCTTTTTTTACCTGACTTTCAAAAATACCGAGGTCATAGTTCGCAACCGTCGAAAAAGTGTCAACGGAAGAATCACCTAATGCAAACTGTCTGACTTTTTCATTAGCGGCAATCGCTTCTTTATTAACATCGAGAGATAAATTAAACGAAGCAATATTCAATTGCAGCACTGCATTTTTATCAACGACAATATTATTAAGCTCATTAAAGAAAACATCTTTTTTTTGTTCTAAACTTTCAATCAGCAAAGGTTGTATTTTGGGGCCTTTATTTGTGTCGATAAAATGAATATTGGCAAGTTTAATCTTCCCTTCAGCTATAATGATGATGGCATCTGCAATTTTATCTTCACTTTGATTTTTCCCATCATCTGATTTTAAACGTAGAAACACAGGCACCGACATTCCTTCCTCTAAAGCCAAAACAAAAGCAGGAGGAATAACATACCCACCAATTTTAATTCGCTTAATATCTTTAGCAGAAAGAGTACTTGAAAAAATAAAGCTCATTATTGATAACGCGATAACACTTTTACGCATAATTAAGACCTAACCCTAATTATTTGACAACAATAAACTCCCCTTTGTGCCAAATACCAATACTTGTTTTTTTATTATTTATATCAACCAACTGAAGGTTAACGGCTAAATTAGGTAAGAGATAATAACGTTCACGACAAATACCTTCTGCGCCATATTTTAACTTTTCGGTTAAGCAAGGGCCTGATGCAACAACCCGAAAAGAGCTATTCCCTAAATTAGCTATTTTATTTTTATCATAATTATATTTAAAACTTTCAATCCTTGGTGCTACGACTAAAATTGTACTTATTGTTGCGGATGTCGTTGCAGACGCTGACTTGGTACTTTTAGTCATTCCGCTTTCACTAATTGGGTCATCTGTCCAGTTTAACCGGTAGTAACGTTCCTGTTCGTCTTTCGGGCCTTGATAGATAATTTTAAAAATATCTCGTGATTTGCCTGGAAGTATAATGTTCGCTGGTGTTGACAGTATTTCGTTAGGATCGTTAATAGGGATAACCTTTCCACCCTCAAGTGGAGAGTCTATCTTTTCAATACTTAAGTTAACCAATCTTGCCGCATCAACAGTATTTTCAATTTCTTTTGCTAAGGTTTCTTCACCTGAAGAAATAATTTCCGTAATATTACCAACGTTAACGGCAAAACTATTTTTTAACGGTAACATGGATAATAAAATAACTGTAAATGTGATTTTATTCATTATAAAAACTCAAATAGAAAACGATAAAGATCAACATCCTTATATTCTCTTTATCGTAATATAAAATTTATTATTTAATTAACGATCTAACTTATGGAGTAGTGAAGCTACCTTCCCAGTTTGCTGTAAACTGAATTTTTACATCACCATCCCAAACGCCATCAGCTAAATCTTTAAATTCTGCGTCTACACCAGCTGCTTTCGCGTTAGCAATAACGAAAGTAAACTCACCGCGGTCTGTTGAACGGTCTGAAACATCCCAAGAGCCATTTGCAGCTAAGTTGTCTAAACCTGAAGTGATACCTTGTGCGACATCAATTAAAGTTGTATCAGTAGTCGAGTCTAAATCTGCACCATTCCATTTAACACCAACTTCTAATGTAGAATCATCAGTTGTTCTTGCTAAGGTATTTGCAATAATTTTTGATGTTAATTTAAAATCAGTTGCACCTGCTTGGCCTTGGATAGCAATATCAAATGCACCGTTTTGCTGGTTAAAGCTTTTTTGTCCTTCAGCGTAATTGAAAGTCAAACTTTTAAGTGGGGTAACAACTAACATACTTGTTGTGTCTTTAATTGCAGTTGCTTGCCATGTTGCTGTCGCTTGAGCAGTACGCGTATCTGCATTTGCAACAGTAGCAAAAGAAGCAGCAATAATCCCAGATAATAATACAGATGCCATTTTTTTATTAAACATATTGTTCTCTCTAATTAATATTCAAAATATAACAAATAGAAAATTACATAGTATAAAAAACACTTTCTTGTGTTTTTTATAAAATATAATCTGACCACTGTTCTTTAATTAACGTAATATAATTATTATTCTTTACTAGATACAAAATCCATTAAATACCGACCTAATGAATAGCTTTCCTTTTCTTCTATTTCGTTTTTTAAATTATTCTCATTCTCTTTTTCATTTTGAACAAAGAGAATAAGGTCAACCCAACTTTTATCGAGTAGAGATAATAGCTGATGTAATTGATCTAAGGTTAACGGTGTTTTACCTGTTTCATAACGAGAAATTTGTTGCTGACTTACACGCATTAACTTTGCTAATTGCTTACCAGTTAGATTTTTTTTCTCGTCTAGATTTTCGTAAGAAAAAACCAGCATAATAACTTAACTTATTTGATTCCATAAGCATTTCCAAAACTTTCCCAACGGTGAAATAATTCGTATAACTCTATAAAAGCTAATTATTAATATATTTATATTCTTGATTAAATAATTCAAAAATTAATTATTCGTAACTAATTTGTTCTTAATAATATAAATGGATACAAAATCGTGTAAAAATGTTTAAAACTATTAAAAAACAAAAAACCAATAGCCCGCGGCTATCAAAATATTTTTTCTGCAACATTTCCCTATCTAAAAACAACAAAAAACACGTAATCAGAGTATTAAATTAATAAGTAACTATGTGATTAATAGATTAATTTTAAATGTTGCTATTTTGTTTTTAATATGCGCGAATTAAGTTATAGATATAATTACTTATTTTTTTAAATATATATTAGAGACACCCAATTTAATAGGCATTTTCATTTTGTTACAAATTGGCATGGAATGTATTATTTGAATGGGGATTTAACACCAAATACGAGTATTAAGGTTTTTCACCTAAAAAAAATTCAATATCTAGTGTTAAGATCGAGTACGCCAAGTTTATCTTTGGGAAAGGAAAATGTACTCTTTACTTTTCAACTTTTCTAAGCATTATAAAAATGAGAATGATTGTTAGAATAACATTTCAAACTGAAATAGTTCATCAATGATATAAAAAAAAACATTTTTTAATCGTCACAATAACGCATAAAAAAGCACCTAATTACCGTCATTATATTAATAATGAAATAAAATGTGTTACTGTTCGAAATCAAAAATATGAGCCTTACTAGCAGTATGCGTTGCAAAATCGTCATATACAAAAACAATAAACGCATTCTATGCGTATAACACCAATTTGTTACGATATGAATTAATGAAACAAAATTTATGTGAAGGGCAAATTACGATAAAATGCAAAGTAGAATTCGCATAAAAAAGATAAAAAAAAGCCCCGAGCAAATGCTCAGGGCTTCAATGTTTGGCGGAACGGACGGGACTCGAACCCGCGACCCCCTGCGTGACAGGCAGGTATTCTAACCAACTGAACTACCGCTCCGAATGTTCCCTGTTGGGAACGCCATGCATATTACGAACACTTCATTAAGCAGTCAATACTTTTTCTTGAAAAATCGCGCAGTTGAACAGTTTTTAGCCCAAATAATAGGATAAATCACCGCACCTTTATTACGCTTAGCAAAAACCACTCAAAACTAATGCAAAATTTCTTCTTCATCAGACTGCCGCCAAAGGCAAGGTTTTCCACCTTTCTTATCAACAATATCAAGGCGAGCTTCATGAGCAATAAGTTCTTCATCAGAAGCATATAACACAGTTAAACCACTTGAAGGTCGTTCAATACGTTGAATTTCATATGCTTGCTCATTATTTGCTGATTCGGCATCCATCGAGAATGATAACGACGTTTGCCCCCCCGTCATCGCAAGATACACGTCCGATAAAATTTCAGCATCGAGTAAAGCGCCGTGCAACGTACGTTTAGAGTTATCAATTAAATAACGGTCACATAAGGCATCTAAGTTATTGCGCTTACCTGGAAATAACTTTCGTGCCAACACCAAACTATCCGTGATAGTACAAAAATCGGCTGTGGGTGGGATCCCTCTATTGAGTTTACGGAACTCATAATCCATAAAACCGATATCGAAGGGCGCATTGTGAATAACTAATTCTGCCCCTCGAATAAATTCAAGAAACTCATCAGCAATGTCAGCAAAGACGGGTTTATCTTGTAAAAATTCATCACTGATCCCATGAACCTCAAAAGCTTCAGGATCCACTAAACGATTCGGTTTGATATAAACATGGAAATTACGACCAGTTAAGCGTCGGTTAATGACTTCAACCGCGCCAATTTCAATAATGTTATGGCCTTCATAATGAACACCAAGCTTATTCATACCTGTTGTTTCAGTATCAAGGACAATTTGTCGGGTTATCGCCGTGCTCATAATGGTATTTTGTGTCAAACTAGAGGTGAATGAATATTATAGAGTGTACCAGAAATGACAAAGCAGGTAGAAATTTTCACGGATGGTTCCTGTTTGGGTAATCCAGGACCAGGTGGATACGGTGTTGTCCTTCGTTATCAACAACATGAAAAAACGCTCAGTGACGGCTATTTTATGACGACTAACAATCGCATGGAGCTGCTTGCTGCCATTGTTGCCCTTGAGTCCCTCAAAAGACCATGTGATATCATCCTAACCACAGATAGCCAATATGTTCGCCAAGGTATTACTCAATGGATCCATGGCTGGAAACGTAAGCAATGGCGAAAAGCCGATAAATCCCCAGTCGTTAATGTGGACTTATGGAAACGTCTTGATGAAGCAATCCAACCCCACACGATTGATTGGCGCTGGGTGAAAGGCCATGCAGGCCACCCTGAAAATGAAAAATGTGATGAGTTAGCACGCGAAGCTGCATCATCTCCAACAAAAGAAGACACTGGATATCAACCCGCAAAAGACTAAGCACTTGGCTTTTTCGTGCGTTTACTTAACTCTTTTGCTGCCCCTAATGCGGTGCCAATTTTCATTTTCGGTTGTTTGAATTTTAATGGTGTTGGCGTGAGCGGGTATGTTCGTTTTCTCGCCACGATGACACTAAGCACACCAATTCCACCACCGCTTTTATTGATCCACCGCTGCGGGCTCATCCATGGAATTACGTGGCAATTCCGATGATATAACACTTCATAATTTAATAGACTCAGCCAATCAAATACCCTAACCGATGGAAAGAAACGACTACAATAAGGCTGTCTTTTACGTAAAACAGGAACTAACTTTGCTAACCCTGCGAGGCTAAATGGATTAAACCCTGTAATAATCAGCCAACCATCATCGATTAATACGCGGTCAACCTCTCTCAATAGCCAATGTGGATCATGGCTATATGCTAAACAATGTGAGATTAAACAAGCATCAATCGACTTTGCTGTAAAAGGTAAGGCATCGGGCTGCGCAATAAGGTTAAAGCGAGGGTCGTTCTCCCCCACATTGAATTGATGGGAGATTAGACATTCTTCGGTATGGATTTCAGTGCTTAAATGCCCTAACTTAAGGAGATGAAAACCAAACATTTTCGGCCACCAAGGACGAAGCTGGTTTTCCAGGGCTTGCTGGTATTGTTCGCCAAAAGGAATATCAGACCAACTAACGGGCATTTGAATTTTTTTATCAATACGCGCAGGCTTCATGACATTCCCCTATTAAACAGTTTTCGAGGTCACTATGGAGTTAATTCGAGTCCCCGCTTTAAATGATAACTATATTTGGGTTTTAGCAGATAACCAAAAACAGTGTATCATCGTTGACCCTGCGGAGGCAGAGGCTGTGCTCGAAATAATCACCCAGAGGCACTTAACCCCTGTCGCCATCTTATTAACCCATCACCATAATGATCATACAGGTGGTGTGGAAGATATTTTAAACAAATTTACAACGTTACCTGTATTTGGTTCAAAAGAAACCGCAGATAAAGGCGCAACTGAATTAGTTGCAGATGGCGATAACGTCGTCGTCAATCACTTCAACTTCCAGGTTATCTCTTTATCTGGGCATACCACTGACCATATTGGTTTCTATCAAGCACCTTATTTATTCTGCGGTGATACTTTATTTTCCGCAGGCTGCGGCCGTATTTTTGAAGGTACGCCAGAACAAATGTATCAATCTATTCAGAAAATTGCTGCCCTGCCCGATGACACTCTCATTTGTTGCGCCCACGAATATACTTTATCAAATCTAAAGTTTGCGCATCATATTTGGCCTGAAAATGAAGCAATTACACAATATTTACAAAAGATAACGCAAATGCGTGACAAACATCAACCTACAGTACCTACCACATTGAAAACAGAGAAAAAGATAAATATTTTTCTTCAGTGTGATAATCAGCAATTACAGAAAAAATTGCAAATTAATATGCAAAATCCACCTTTGAGGGCCGTTTTTACCCTGTTACGTCAATTAAAAGACCAATATTGAAGTTTATTGATTGTCATATCGGGGTGGGGTAAGTATTATTGTTCGACTTTTAAACATTAAAATGAAGAACAATAGAAAAAAATGAAGATAATCGCGACGCTTATCGCCATTGTTCTGCTGGCTGGATGCCAAACTACCCCGAAAAAAGTTAAGCAGAATAAACCCACAGTAAATCATACAATTGAAACCATTGCTTCACATAACCAAGCGGCTAGTCGACAACAATCTAAAGTTGATTATGACTTATGGGGCTATATTAGTGATGAATTAAAAATGGACATCCCTGATAACCCACAAATTAGGGAAATGGCCAACAGTTATATGAATAAACAAAGTTTTGTCTACGATGTGGCATTAAGGGCTGAGCCTTATATGTACCTCATCGTAGACGAAATTAATGAACGTAACCTCCCGATGGAACTCGCTTTAATCCCAATTATTGAAAGTTCATTTAATCCCAAAGCGACCTCCCCAGCACAAGCCGCTGGCTTGTGGCAAATAGTGCCAATCACAGCCCGCTCTTATGGGTTAAAACAAACTCAATGGGTTGATGAGCGCAGAGATGTTCTTTCATCTACCAATGCTGCATTTGATTTACTCGAGAACCTAAATGTGATGTTCGGCCATGATTGGGCACTCACTTTAGCGGCTTATAACTGCGGTGAAGGTTGTGTACAAAACGCGATTAAAAAGAACGAAGCAGCTGGCCTTCCAACTGACTTTTGGTCACTATCATTACCGAAAGAAACTAAACAGTATGTCCCTAAAATTTTAGCACTAAGTAAAGTATTAAAAAATCCAGAGCAGTATCAAGTTAATTTACCGACAAGCAATAAAAATAGAGCACTAACACAAGTGGATGTCGGTCAACAAATTACCTTATCCCAAGCGGCTGAGCTGGCAGGGTTAACAGTTGAATCCGTCAAAACCTACAACTCTGGTTATACCCGAGGGATTACATCTCCCACAGGGCCACACTATATTATGTTGCCTACTGCAAAAGCAGAGCAATTTAAAACCTCACTAACAGACCAAGAGGTTTTAGAAACAATTCGCCTTGCCACTGTGCAAAATCAACAAATTAAAGCAATAACACAACCAACAGCGATTTCAACGGCTCGCCAAAATCGTGCCAAGGTCACCACGTATAAAGTCCGCAAAGGTGAATCTATCGCCAGTATTGCTCAAAAATTCAATACGACAGCGAAAAACATTCAGAAGCTAAATGGCCTTAAAACAGCTAGCGTGATTAAACCAGGCCAAATGCTCAAAGTTTCAGGTGCCGCACCAGTCGCTAATAGTCGTAAAAGCACAGTGTACAAAGTTCGCAAGGGTGATTCTTATTACAGTATTGCAAAACGCCACGGGATCAAGCTGAATGATTTAATGACTTGGAACTCTGGAGTCAAAATGGCAGACCTGAAACCTGGCGTTACATTAAATCTCTATCTCTAAGTTGCAACCTAATTTAAAAACCTTTACTTCATTTTGTGAAGGTTTTTAAATACCTCATCTAATAGGTTGAATAAAACTATTTAAATACTCTGAATGGAGTAATACTTTTTATAAGCTGTCTTATGTCAACTTTCATCTCTGATTGTATTTAAAATACACGGGTGATTTAAATACACTATAAAATTGTGTTTAGTCAGAAAATCCCGTATCCCCTCTAAAGTAGAAAAAAGTGGTTAATAGAGGGTGACTTATGTCATAATAGTGATATTATTGCTCTTACACTGAGGCGGTTTTCACTGCTAGTCTGTATTTGAATATTACTTATGTTAATAGTATAAACCTTCAAACATTCAATGTTTTTATAATAACCTTATATTTTTCAATATATTAACAACCCATGTTTTTACATTGAACATAAGTGCTTTTAATTAGTTATTATGGCTGTATTATTGATATAAAAAGATACATAGCAAACGTCAGATTCGCCTGCGGAGGTGATTATGGATGAATACTCACCCAAAAGACATGATATAGCAGAACTTAAATACTTATGTAATAGTCTGAATCGGGACGCTATTTTAAGTTTACAACAAACAAATACACATTGGATTAATGACTTAAGCTCTGACCAAAGCGCGGCGCTTAATGAACTCATAGAGCACATCGCAGCATTTGTTTGGCGATTTAAAATCAAATATCCAAAAGAAAATCTTGTTATTTCATTAATCGAAGAATATCTCGATGAGACTTACGATTTATTTGGTAGCCCTGTCATCACATTGAGTGAAATTATTGATTGGGAAACAATGAATCAAAACCTTGTCGCTGTGCTGGATGACGATCTAAAATGTCTAACCAGCAAAACTTAAAGGCTTTATTTATCTTTAGTCTAACTATCATATTGTATATTACCGAGTTATTTCTCATAAAAGAAAGGGCGTTATGACCAAATCTGATTATCTGATGCGTTTAAGAAAATGCACAACAATTGAAACACTTGAGCGAGTGATTGAAAAAAACAAGTATGAATTATCTGATGATGAATTGGAATTGTTCTACTCAGCAGCAGATCATCGCCTTGCTGAACTGACAATGAATAAACTCTACGATAAAATTCCAGCTTCTGTTTGGAAATTTGTTAGATAATATCTTAGAAACACGCACAGATAGTAAATGGTTATAGCCGGTAACAACATTTATCGGCTGAACTCATTATTATTCAAACACAATTATTGGCATTATTTTAATGCTAATACCCCTTTTACGCTGTTTATTTTCCTCTCAAACTTAAAAAGC
Source organism: Providencia sp. PROV197 (assembly GCF_028479625.1). Taxonomy (NCBI): domain Bacteria; kingdom Pseudomonadati; phylum Pseudomonadota; class Gammaproteobacteria; order Enterobacterales; family Morganellaceae; genus Providencia; species Providencia sp. PROV197. The sequence goes on along the minus strand of NZ_JAMPNZ010000014.1, from coordinate 165,310 downwards.
AACTCATTTTAACAATTAATGCGATATTTTTAACTTTGTTCTATTTATATATTAGGCATTATTTAAAAACACAAAACCACCTTAACACTTATATAAAATTTAAATGTTAAATAAATTAAAGGTAACTTTATTAGTTATTAGCACTGGGTTGAATGTATTTAAATAATATTAAAGGATAAAGTAAGAAATGAAATTTTGGGTGGGAGCCCTGCCAGCGACATCCCGGCACACACGACCCCTGCTATGGCTGCTTCCTTCCGGACCTGACCAAGTTAACAAGTTAGCGTTGCGGGAGAACCAACAGAGCCCCCATTGAATGCTTCTTTCGAAGCAAATGCATTATGCTCGATCGCCGTTTAAATAGCAAGAATACTGCGGCTAAGTGCTGGTTTATTACACAAAAAAGACAACCTATTAACTGTAAAATCGAAAAATTAGGTGCGATAAAAATAACGTTAATTGGCAGGCACCATTAATAATTCAATATTTTTGGTAACACCATTATTAATCACTTCAACCACAGAATCCGTGATATAAAGTAGCTTTCCATCAGCATTAACCGTTGCATTCACAGTCAGTTTACCTTCAGGCCTTACCTCATTTTTATGATAAGTTAACTCAAAAGGTATGGTCGGGCGATTATTGAATGAATCATAGTATTTTTGAGACAAAATAAGCGCAGGCAAATCCGTGATTGAAGTATCTGCAAGCGTAACAGTCATAACCGCACCTGCAGGTATAACAGAGCTCTGCACAATCACAACACGCCCTTCGATTTTTCCTGAATCAACAGTTTGGTTGTTATGGCTAGTTTTACTATTCAGTGTTTTTTCACCTGGCTTCGTGTTATTCCCTTCACAGCCGATTAAAGAAAAAACAAATATAAAGCTAACTAAGTAGCGTAAGAACATCATAATTATGACCTATAAGGCAATGTTTAATAACATATTTAAAAAACTTGAAATTGGAGAATCTTTTTTTGATGTGGGAATTGAAAAAAGTATAACCAATTTGAATAAAATAACAAAATAATATTTCAAATTGTAACTGCAAGTAAGCGTTAGTTTACCCTTACACAATCTATCTACCTATTTTGGTAAAATAATGGGAAAATACCGACATCTCATTATTTTTAACGGTATTAAGGTAATTATGAGCCCAGAATTACAGAACTTAATTAGCCTCATTGAACTAGAAAAAATTGAAGAAGGTATTTTCAGAGGGCAAAGCGAAGACCTTGGTTTACCACAAGTTTTTGGTGGTCAAGTTGTTGGGCAAGCCATGTATGCCGCTGAACAAACGCTTCCTGAAGATCGCTTTATTAACTCTTTTCACAGTTATTTCTTACGTCCTGGCGATAGCTCTCGCCCTATTGTGTACGACGTGGAAATTTTACGTGATGGTGGAAGTTTTAGTGCACGCCGTGTCAGTGCCATTCAAAATGGCCAACCAATATTCTTTATGACGGCTTCATTTCAAACCCAAGAAGATGGATATTCACATCAAAACTTGATGCCTGACGTTCCACCTCCTTCTCAATTAATTTCTCAAGATGATATTGTGCAAGCATTGGCCGATAAATTGCCTGAAGCCGTCAAAAAATATGCCTTAAGGCCTAACCCTTTCGAATTTAGGCCAGTTGAATTCTACAGCCCATTTGATGCGCCACCTCAAGAGCCATTCCGCTATATTTGGTTTAAAGCTAAAGGGCAATTACCCAATATACCTTCACTACATCATTATTTATTAGGCTACGCTTCTGACTATAATTTTTTACCTGCCGCTTTACAGCCCCACGGTCGTGGTTTTATGGAAAGAGATTTACAAGTCGCGACCATTGATCACTCAATGTGGTTCCATCGCCCTTTTAAAATCGATGATTGGTTACTTTATGCAGTCGAAAGCCCATCAGCGTCTGGCGGAAGAGGCTTTGTGAAAGGGCAAATTTACAATCCTCAAGGTGATCTTGTTGCAACAGCTGTGCAAGAAGGTGTTATACGTCAAAGGCAACCTCGCTAGACAACATCGATTGAAAAGTAAGTGATTACTTACTCAGCAAAAAGGTAATGGCAGTGTTGTGTATACTGCCATTATCAATTTGAATAGAACACAGTTTTATCCTGAATTCATAAATAAAAGTACGTGGCAGCCTTAGTTATAAGCACTTTCACCGTGGGAAGTAATATCCAAACCTTCTCTTTCCTTTTCGACACCAATTCTTAACCCTGATGTCTTCGCTGCAACCATAAAAGCAATAAATGCAACAACAGCGGTCCATACAACACACACTAAGATGCTAAACGCTTGGATACCGACCTGTTTTAGCATCGTGATGCCTTCCGCAAAGCCACTTCCTCCTAATGAACTTGAGGTAAATACCCCTGTCAGCAAGCAACCTAAAATACCGCAGACACCATGAACGCCAAAAACGTCACAAACATCATCGACTCTCAGCTTACGTTTTAATATTACCACGCCCCATAAACCCGCAATCCCTGAAAGCAGCCCAATGATTAATGCGCCGCCAACGCCAACAGTTCCAGCCGCAGGAGTGACCCCAACAAGTCCAGCTAAGCAACCCGAGCAAGCACCAAGTAAAGACGGTTTATCCCTAAAAATCCATTCCGCCAATGTCCACGATAAAATCGCACCAGAAGCCGCTGCAACGGTGTTAACAAAGGCTAAAGCAGCTATACCATCAGCACTTCCCGCAGAGCCTGCATTGAATCCAAACCAACCAATAAATAAAATGGATGTCCCCATAAATACCATCGGCAAGTTGTGTGGTTTAATCGCCTCTTTACCAAGCCCTGTACGATGGCCAAGTAAGTAAGCACCAACTAAGCCTGCGACTGCCGCATTAATATGTACGACAGTTCCCCCCGCAAAATCCAATGCCCCATCTTGTGAAAGAATTCCGCCCCCCCAAACCATATGTGCCATAGGTAAATAAGCAAAAGTGGTCCAAATAACAGTAAAAATTAAAACGGCTGAAAATTTAATCCTCTCGCCTAAAGCTCCGATCACTAGCGCCACGGTTAAACATGCAAATGCCCCTTGGAATGCAACATGAACAAACTGCGGAATTGTTGCGGATAAGCTTTCCACTGTAATTCCCTTTAACATCACAAGGCTAAATCCACCAAAAAATGCATTCCCCTCACTAAATGCTAAGCTGTACCCATAAACAATCCAAATAACAGAAACCAACGCTAGAATTACTGTCGTCTGTGCCATAAGTGAAAGTACGTTTTTGCTTCTTAATAACCCGCCATAAAACAAAGCAATACCTGGTACAATCATGAAAATCACCAAGGCCGTGGATATCATCATAAAGGCATTATCTGCTTTATCTAATCCCTCTTGGGAAGCCAAAACGGTCATTGGAAAACTACTTGCTGCTATTAATATATATTGAAACCATTTACGCATCGCCGTTCTCCTAAAGTGCTTCATCTTGTTTTTCACCCGTACGAATTCGTACTGCTTGCTCAAGTGGCAAAATGAATATTTTTCCATCGCCAACTTGACCGGTGTGTGCCTTTCTCTCGACTGTTTCAATGACTAACTCGACTAACTCATCTGGAACGGCAATCTCCATTCTCACTTTAGGTAAAAAATCGACGGTATATTCTGCCCCTCGGTATAATTCAGCATGCCCTTTTTGTCGTCCAAAACCACGCACTTCTGTCATTGTCATCCCTTGAATGCCAATTTCGGACAACGCCTCGCGAACCTCATCTAATTTAAATGGCTTAATGATTACGATGATATATTTCATTCTCACTCCTATAAGTCATCTCAATAGCACGCTCATCCTCTATGAGCGCTACTGACTTATGAGCAAATCTCATGCCAAAAACTATTTATTGTTTAAATTCAATTAGAAACAACAAAATAAAAAACCACTCGAATGAGTGGTTTTCTAGGATGCATTATAATAGTGCAGAATAATTAGCTAGTTACAACCTCAATCCCAGCATCACAGCGGGCATATAAGGATTCACCGACCTGTTGCAACTGGTACATTTGATAATAACGCCCTTTTTGTTGTAAAAGATGCGAGTGAGTCCCTTTCTCAACAATTGCACCACGATGCAGCACAATCACTTCATCAGCATCAACAATGGTTGATAAGCGATGCGCAATTACCACCAGCGTTGTATTTTCACGAATAACACGTAACGCCTTTTGAATCGCTTGTTCTGTGCCTGAATCAATATTTGCAGTTGCTTCATCCAAAATAAGAATTTTAGGCGTAACTACTAGCACCCGAGCCATCGCTAATAGCTGCCGCTGCCCAACAGACAGTGTATTTCCTTGCTCGCCAAGTACAGTATCTAAACCCTCCGGAAGCTGTCGAACTAAGCCTGCAAGTTGCACAGTTTCAAGCACTTCCCATACTTTACCTTGGCTAACATCACGCCCTAATGCCACATTATCAAAAAATGAAGACGCTAATACGACAGGATCTTGCTGAACCATCGCAATACCGTTACGCAAAGTTTGGTGAGACAACGTGTGTAAATCACGACCATCCAGCAATATTTCACCTTTTTGCCATGGGTAATACCCCATAATCAGGTTAGCAATTGTGCTTTTACCGCTTCCAGTGTGGCCAACCAACGCAATAAAGTGGTTATTCGGCACATGCAGATTAATATCATTCAAAACTAATTTATCATCGCGATAGGCAAAAGAAAGGTGATTAATGGTAATTGAGCCACCTTGTAACGGAGCAATGCTTTCGCCATAGCCTTGCTGTGGGCTATCCATTAACTCAAAAACACGCTCACCAGAAACCACGGCTTGCTGCAACATCGATTGCTGTGATGTTAATTCAATTAGCGGTTCATTTAATCGGCCTAAATAATTAATAAAAGCATATAAAACGCCTACCCCAATCGTTGTTGTCCCTTCAATGCCAAATAAGAATAGTAAACCACACAGGATAGAAGCAGAAAATAAGCTAAGTAATGGACGTAGCAACAAACCATCCAGCTTTAATGCTTTCATTCTCGCTTTATAATGCTCTTGACTCACATCCTGCATTTTTGCGCCAAACCGAGCTTGCTGCAAAAATTGTTGGATCACCGTCATACCATTAATAACTTCATTAAAACCGTTATTTATATCCGCAAGATATGAACGAACTCGACGAATAATCGGTGTGCTTAGACGTTGATAAGCTATCATCACAACAAATACAGCAGGAAAAATCATTACTGCAACTGATGCCATTCGCCATTCAAGGGAAAACATCGCGACTAACATGGCGCAAATCAGCGCTAAGCTACGAAACACCGTCGGAACAACCATAACAAAAAGGTCTTTGATCACTTCAGTATCATTAGTAACGCGAGAAATTAGCTGACCAACGGGCTGTTTATCAAATGCACTTAACGGTTGCCGAAGCGCCGCATTCATCACATCAGTACGCAAGTTTTGCACCACGCCGACAGCGGCTTTATTAAATAAAATGATTTGGTAATAATGCAGTAGCGCAGCAATTACCTGTAGCAATATAAAACCAATAACCATATACAAGGTCAGTGGCATGATAATTTCTTTTTTAGCCACCATATTATCAATAAAGTAGCTAACGAGCAGAGGCCCACTGACCTCCGCAATTGCAGCTAGCCATAACATACCAATAGCAATACCCATCGTGCCACGGTAAATTTTCCCGTAGGAGAGAAGCCGTTTTAATGCTGGCCAAAGTGGTTTTTTCTGGCTCATAGTTCACCATCCAAAGCCGCTTCAATTTGTTGATAATGATACATATCTTTATACCAGCCTGGCTGACTTATTAGAGATTCATGCTCACCTTGAGCGGTTATTGTCCCTTGAGATAGCACTAAAATAGTATCGGCCTCCACTAAGGCAGATAACCGATGAGCACTAATAATTAACGTTCGTCCTTGTCGCCAGTGGCTTAAGTTCTGCAATATAGTAAATTCTGTTTGCCCATCCACTGCGGAAAGAGAATCATCCAACACCAATATTTCTGCGTTTTGTAAAATTGCCCGTGCAATAGAAATACGTTGTTTTTGCCCCCCTGAAAGCATAACGCCCCGCTCACCCACTTGCGTCTCATAACCTTCTGGCAAACGCAAAATATCATCATGCACACAGGCAATTCGTGCCGCTTCTTCGATTTCAGCTTGCGTGGCATCTGGTCTGCCAAGAGCAATGTTTCCTGCCACAGTATCTGAAAACAAGAAAGGGGATTGGTTCACAATCGATAACCTTGCACGCCATTCATCTAGTTTAATTTCAGATAACGGCAACCCTTGATAGCAAATGTCCCCATCAGTCACATCAAATTGTCGCTGTAATAACGTTAATAATGTGGATTTTCCTGATCCAGTCGGCCCACAAATACCTAAAAACTGCCCTGGTTTTAAGTTGAATTGGACATTGTATAGCGAGGTTCGAGCTGTTTCTGGGTAGCTAAAAGCGCTAATGTTCACACTCAATTCACCTTTTTCAGGTTGCAATGAATACGAGCCATCGTTAATCACCAGTGGCTCATTTAATAAGCTTAAAATTCGGCTATAAGCGGCACTACCGCGTTCAACAATATTAAACATCCAAGCCAGGGCTAACATTGGCCAAATCATTAGCCCTAAATACATAATAAAGCTAGTGAGTTCACCTAACGTGAGCGAACCATCTAATACCATCCAGCTCCCACCCGCGATAGCGAGTAAATTCGCCATGCCGATTGCCATAAATATCGTTGGGTCAAAACGCGCATCAATTTTTGCGACATGCATATTACGGCGGCCTGCTTCGGTCGCCACTTGCTCAAACTGGTTAGATTGATGGTCTTCAAGACCAAAAGCCTTGATCATGCGAATGCTTGTTAAACTTTCTTGTGCATGGTTGTTTAATGATGAAAATGCGCCTTGGGCATGCTTAAACCGATGGTGAAGCTGATCCCCATAGCGCTTGATGACGATAGCCATAATTGGCATCGGAATCAACGCCAGTAAGGTTAGCTGCCAGCTGATCTCAACACTCATCATAATTAAAACAGCGCATCCCATAACCAACGAGTCAACTAGCGTTAACACCCCTTCCCCTGCTGCAAATACGACACGATCTACGTCATTTGTCGTACGAGCGATAAGATCCCCTGTACGATATTTCAGGTAAAATGCTTGGTTTTGCAGACTTAATTGGCGATAGAATTTCTGGCGTAGTTGAACAGCCAGTTTATAAGAGGCACCAAATAGCCAAAGCCGCCAAACATATCGCAAGCCATAAACAATTAATGCAATGAATAACATTAGCAGGACGTAGTTGACTAGTTGACTTCTCGGCATGGTTTCTTTGCTAATCCCATCAACAACCACGCCAACAATGCGAGGAGGAATGAGCTGTAAGATAGCAATGACAATCAAAAAGCAAACAGCGCCGAGATAGCGCCGCCATTCACTTAAAAAATACCATTTTAGTTGTGAAAATAATCGCACGTATTGCTGCCTTGAATGATTTTAATTAATTTATACGCCTTAAGCTGCCTTATATTGTCTTTTCTGCCGACAATCTAATCAGGGATAGGTAAAACTGTTGTATATTTGATTTTTTCCATCGCAAAGCTTGAAGTGACATCAATTAAACCCTGAACACCATTCACCAGCTTTTTATAAAAAAGGTCATAAGATTTCATATCATGCACTTCAACTTGCATCAGGTAATCATATTCCCCCGCCATACGGTAAAACATCAGTACCTCTGGCATCTGACTAACAAATGACACAAATTGCTCATACCACTCACTATTATGGTGCTGAGTTTTTATCGTTACGATAACCGTCAAGCCTAACCCCAGCTTTTCGCCGTCAAGTAGCGTAACTCGTCCACGAATATAGCCTTCATCTTCGAGACGTTTTAGGCGCTTCCAACACGGTGTAGAGGTTAAATTAACCGCTTCAGCGAGTGTATTGAGGGATAAGCTACTGTCATTTTGCAATAAACAAAGCAGTTTTTTGTCTATTTTATCTAACATGATTGCTCTCTTGGCTTAGATGTAAATGCTTTTTGTTATGTTTTTAATATTGGAAACCTTATTATGCAAAACATCATCATTCAAAAAAAATAATAGTGTCACCAATTCGCTTTATTATAGAATAATTTTATACAAATTAAAGAATAATAGGATAAATAGCACATCAAATAGACTAAACCTATAAAAATAAAACTGTTAATTATGTTATCACCTCGCTAACATGGAAAACTAAAACCTCATTTTCTTGAATTACATGAATTATCACCAAGGAGTGACTATGAAACGCGCGGTTGTCGTCTTTAGTGGTGGGCAAGACTCAACAACTTGTCTGATCCAAGCCTTAGAAAATTATGATGAGGTGCATTGTGTCACTTTCGATTATGGACAACGACATCGTCAAGAAATTGAAGTTGCGCTGAAATTAAGTGCATCATTAGGCGCAACAGCCCATAAAGTTTTAGATGTCACATTACTCAATGAATTAGCCGTGAGTAGTTTGACGCGAAACAACATCCCTGTCCCTGATTTTGAAAAAAGCGAGGCGAGTGGATTACCGAGTACCTTCGTACCTGGGCGCAATATCTTATTTCTGACCCTAGCAGCAATCTACGCTTATCAGGTCCAAGCAGAAGCAGTGATCACTGGCGTATGCGAAACCGATTTTTCAGGTTACCCCGATTGCCGTGATGAATTTGTTAAAGCGCTTAATCACGCCGTCACTCTTGGTTTAGCAAAGGATATTCGCTTCGAAACGCCCCTTATGTGGCTAAACAAAGCCCAAACTTGGGCGTTAGCTGATAGTTACGGTCACCTTAACACCATCAAAGAACAAACGCTAACTTGCTATAATGGTATTCAAGGCGATGGCTGCGGTGAATGTGCAGCCTGCCATTTAAGAAGCAATGGCTTAAACGAATACTTAAACCAAAAAGAAGCTGTAATGCAGTCATTAAAACAACTACAAGCTAAATAATGCAGTAAGCAAGTTTACCTACCTGATAATCAAGATCAGGTAGGCTTTCATTTAATTAACTAATAAAATCATCAATAACCGCATTAAATGACTCCAGCTTCTCACGCAGCTCTTCATCAATCATAATCGCTTTATTAGTGAGGTTATCAATAAATACAAAAGTGACATAAGCATCAGAGACGACTTCTGATTGCCCTGCTTTATTACGAATAATTTGTTGATAGCACACCGCGCTTTTAGAACCGATTTTATCCATCCGTGTCACAACAGTGAGTTCATCCCCCAGCAATACCCCCTGAATATAGTTCACATTGATATTCACGGCAGCCATGGTTAAATTGCTTTGTATTGCCCAACTGATAAAGTTGCGCTTATTCATCCACTCCCAGCGGTCTGCCTCGTAGAACTCTAAATAGCGTGCATTGTTTACGTGCTGGAATACATCAATATGATAACCATGAACTTTAATCTTTGTTGTCATAACTACTCCGACCAGTTTATATTCCGATAACATAAAAATAACAAATGTACGGAAAATATGCTGAATAAATATCACGAATAAGACTTAGCTCTCAAATTATTTACCATAAAACAGTAAATCAGATTAATAAATAGCCATATCATAAGTAGCTCCCCAATCATTCGAATGAGGAGCCATGACATCAAAGCATGAGTTTATTCTTATTTTTTTCTAAAAACGCAGGGCCAATTCCTTGGACTTCCAAAATATTTTCTATGGTATTAAACGCACCGTATTTTTCCCGGTACTCGACAATAGCTTTTGCTTTTTGTTTGCCAATACCATTCAATTTTTGAGCCAGCTCTTCTGCCGTTGCGTTATTAATACTCACTTTATTTGATTGGTTGATATCAATACCTTTTACGCTTTCTGTAGATTCAGTTGGCTGAGAGTGTGTTATTGCGTTTTTCTCTGCTGTGTTTTTTTTCGCCCATGTTAAAGATGAAAAGCCCCCCAATAATGCTAAGCATAATGCTGTCGCTAAACTACGTTTAACAATTGTTTTCCATGACATGATGTTTCTCCTATGTATGTAGAGACATCACAGTGCCAGAAAAAAATCATCTCGGCATTTTGCGAAAAATAAAAATGCGAAAGGCCACCCAAAGGTGGCCTTTTAATAATATGCTTACAACTTAAATTGCGAAGCTACTCGCAATTATTCAAGATTCAGAACTTCAATTTTCGCATTTTCACGTAAATTAAGCATCAACGCTTCATTCACAGCAGAGCTCATCACACCTTGGTATTCACGGGATAACTGTTTCAGCTCGTCTTCCGTTGGCTGGCCTAAAGTCACTTTATCCAACTGAATAACAACATAGTTGTCAGATTCATCACGTGCAATAGAGTAGGCAGGCTTACCATCAACAGGTTGAGCCATGTCCATTGCTGTGTTAATCGTCGCGGTTTGTGGCATTAAACGCGAAACAGTTTGCACGCCAGTAAATTTAACGCCCGCTGTACTTAACGCTTCTTCGCCTTTACCAGCTTTCAAGTCAGCAAGTAGCTTGTCTGCGGTTGCTTTTAGTTCTGCATCGGCTTTCTGGCGCTTAACTAATGTTTCAATCGCAGGTTTAACTGTTTCAAACGGCTCTGTGCTTTCTGGTTTGTACTCAGTCACACGAACAACAAATGCACGGTCACCTTCAACGTTAATTACGTCAGAGTTAATCCCTTTAGAGCCATTTTTATCAACTAGACGGTCGCTAAAGACTTCATTGATAACTTTAGGGAAATTTAACGCCGCAGGTGGATTGTTACGATCAAACCAATCTGTTGTCACCATTTTCAAGCCAGAAACAGATTCAACTGAAACTAATGATTCCATATCGCTTGTGGCAGCCTCACTGACTTTCTGTTGTAAGTCATAGAACTGCTTGATGTTTTTATCTTGCAGCAAGCTAACTTTGATGGTTTCAGAAACTTGTTCAAACGGTTTTGTTGACTCAGGCTTAATATCATCTAAACGGAAAACAACGTAGTTATCCTGCGCTTTAACTGGTGCCGAAAGTTGGCCTTTTTCTGTTAAGTTTGCAGTGATAATTTCGCTCGGCGTTGAAGCGGCCTCCATCCAACCAATCAGGCCTTTGTTACCCGCACTGAATTTATCCGTTGATTTTTCAGCCGCTAGCGTTGCAAAATCTGCACCTGCTTTGATTTCATTGATGATGTCGTTCGCTTCTTTTTCTGAAGCTACTTGGATCATGCTGTATTGTTTTTGCTCTGCCTGAGTGTAATTTTTCAGGTTTTGCTCATAATACGTTTTCACTTCTTCATCAGAAACAGTGGCTTCTGGCATAGATGCTGCGTCCATTTCAACATAGCTGACTTTCACTTTTTCCGGTGAAATAAAACTATTTTGATTCGCATCGTAGTATGCTTTCAGCTCTTCTTCAGATATCGTTTGTTTCGCTTGCACATCAGCTAAGGACAAAGTTGCAGTGCGAATTTCACGCTCTTGCATAAATAATTCAGCATATGCTTTAACTTCTGATGGTAAAGCGAAGTCCGTCCCAGTAAAAGATTTCCCTAGCTGAGCACGTGTTAAATCTTGGCGAATTTGTGCCGCAAAACTATCCGCATTGATGTTATAACGACTTAAGATTTCGCGATATTTGTCGCTATCAAACCGACCATCAGTTTGGAAGATTGGCATAGAGAAAATGGATTGCTCAATCTGTTGATCGCTTGCTGAGAGATTCAGTTCATTAGCATATTGATTAATCAATTCATTGTTAATCAAATTATCAAGCGCTTGGCGACGCAGCAAATTCATGCTTTCTTCATTACTCGCCACTTCAGAGAATTTATCTCCCAAGTATTCTTGTAATGATTGGCGTTCCTGCTGAAAAGCCTGCTGTAACTGTTCCTTGCTAATTGGCTGCCCATTAACTTCTGCTGCTTTGTTGGCACTATTGCCACCTAAGCCGCCCATCATAACGCCTGTCAGCACGAATGACAGCATAATGAGCCCTAGCAAAATTTTAATAAAAGGACTGTTGGCCTTCGTGCGTAGATTTTCCATCATAAAAAGGCTTAACTCCGCTTTGTTGAATTCAATTTCTTAATAATACGCTAATCTTAACTCAGAAAGAAAAAAAAGCGCACCATTTCCATGGTGCGCTTATATATTAGCTGATTAAAGGCATTCCGTCAGTTTGAGTTTTTGCAAAAATGCAAGAAAGACAAACTAAAATACTTAATTAGCTATTAACAGCGTCTTTAAGACCCTTGCCTGGACGGAAAGCTGGAACTTTCGCCGCAGCGATTTTAATCTCTTTGCCCGTTTGTGGGTTACGGCCTGTACGTGCAGCACGCTCACGAACAGTGAAATTACCAAAGCCAACTAAAGCAACATCGTCTCCTTTACTCAAAGAACTCGTTACAGTAGCAACGAACGCGTCAACAACGCGACCTGCAGCAGCTTTAGAAATATTCGCATCAGAAGCGATTTGATCAATCAGTTGAGCTTTATTCACTCTTATCATCCCCATTATTAGTTGGACTATAAACCATCAAATTAACTATAGCAGCTAGCTTCTATTCGTACAGCTAATTAATGATTTAGCCGTTATATCAATCCTGATTACCAATGGCAAGAGAACAGATTGCATACAAACAATTATCAGAATCATCGCTAAATTAACGATGAAAAAAAAGGCTGACAAGCCCTAAATTAGCTGTCAGCCTTAGTTTTATGCAAACTTCTTGATTCAGCTCACTCTTTTCGCTTTCTTTTTAACAACCTCAACCCCGAAAGGCGGGTTAACTAAAGCTAAAGAAAGAACTTCTTCAATGGTTTTCACTGGGTGAATTTCTAAATCAGCGATCACATTTTGAGGAATTTCTTCTAAGTCACGTTCGTTTTCTTTAGGGATTAATACGGTTTTTATTCCGCCACGGTGTGCAGCTAATAATTTTTCCTTTAACCCACCAATTGGGAAAACTAACCCTCTTAATGTGATTTCTCCCGTCATTGCCACGTCTGCACGAACTGGGTTACCTGTTAAACAAGAAACCAAGGCTGTTGACATCGCAATACCTGCGCTTGGGCCATCTTTTGGTGTTGCACCTTCAGGAACGTGAACGTGGATATCGCGTTTCTCATAGAAATCGCTGTTAATACCCAGTTTTTCAGCACGAGCTCTCACCACGGTTAAGGCCGTCTGGATCGACTCTTGCATTACTTCACCTAAAGAACCGGTATAAGTCAACTTGCCTTTACCTGGTACACACGCAGTTTCAATGGTAAGTAAGTCCCCACCCACTTCAGTCCACGCTAAACCAGTCACCTGGCCGACACGGTTTTCAGTATCTGCTTGGCCGTAGTCGAAGCGACGAACCCCCAGATAATCTTTTAAATTATCTGCGTTGATTTCGATGTGTTTGAGTTTTTTATCCATTAATAATGCTTTAACGGCTTTACGACACAATTTCGAAATTTCGCGCTCTAAACCACGCACACCCGCTTCACGCGTATAGTAACGAATAATGCTCATTAATGCGCTATCATCGATCGTTAATTCGCCTTTTTTCAAGGCATTACGTTCAATTTGTTTCGATAATAAATGTTTTTTAGCAATATTCAGTTTTTCGTCTTCGGTATAACCTGAAAGGCGAATCACTTCCATACGATCCAGTAGTGGCGCAGGGATATTCATCGAGTTTGACGTCGCAACAAACATAACGTCAGACAAGTCGTAATCCACTTCTAAATAGTGGTCGTTAAACGCGATATTTTGTTCTGGATCAAGCACTTCTAATAATGCTGATGCAGGGTCTCCGCGCATGTCTGAAGACATTTTGTCTATTTCATCCAGCAGGAACAGTGGGTTTTTCACCCCAACTTTTGCCATTTTCTGGATAAGTTTACCTGGCATTGAACCAATATAGGTACGACGGTGACCACGGATTTCTGCTTCGTCACGCACACCACCTAACGCCATGCGGGTGTATTGGCGACCCGTTGCCTTCGCAATAGATTGACCCAAAGAGGTTTTACCAACCCCTGGAGGCCCTACCAAGCAAAGAATTGGCCCTTTGATTTTACTGACACGGCTTTGTACTGCCAGATACTCTAAAATACGGTCTTTAACACGCTCAAGGCCATAATGATCGGTATCCAACACTTCTTGTGCTTTAACTAAGTCTTTTTTGACTTTGCTACGCGCATGCCATGGTACTTGCACCATCCAGTCGATATAACTACGGACAACCGTGGCCTCTGCAGACATTGGAGACATCATTTTCAGCTTCTGCAATTCTGCTTCTGCTTTTTCTTGTGCCTCTTTTGGCATTTTCGCTTCTTCGATTTTACGTTTTAGCGATTCATATTCATCTGGCGCGTCATCCATTTCACCCAGTTCTTTCTGAATAGCTTTCATTTGCTCATTCAGATAGTACTCGCGCTGACTTTTTTCCATCTGCTTTTTAACGCGATTACGGATGCGTTTTTCGACTTGCAGTAATTCTGTTTCTGACTCCATCATCGCCATCAGGAACTCAACACGTTCAGCAATATTTGCCATTTCAAGAACGCGCTGTTTATCCGCTAATTTTAGCGGCATGTGGGATGCAATAGTGTCTGCAAGTTTATCAAGCTGGTCTTGCTCTATCGAGTGCAATGCAGTCAGCACTTCTGGTGGAATTTTTTTGTTGAGCTTAATATAGCTTTCAAACTGGCTCACAATGGTGCGATACAGCACTTCATTTTCTTTTTCATCAAGAATTGATGCTGGAGTGCCCGCTGTGGTTTCGTCGTAAACGGCACCTTCAGCGTGTTTATCTTGTTCGGATGCTAAATACTCAGCTTGCGCGAGGAAATACTCGCCGTTATCCGTCAAGCTAGTAATACGCGCACGTCTTAAGCCTTCAACTAAGACTTTCACTGTGCCGTCTGGCAGTTTTAGCATCTGAATAACGGATGCAACTGTACCAACAGCAAATAAATCGTTCACCCCTGGCTCATCAGTCGAGGCTTCTTTTTGCGCAACCAGCATCACTTGTTTGTCATGATCCATCGCTGCTTCCAGACTGTGAATGGATTTTTCACGTCCAACAAACAGTGGGATCACCATATGTGGGTATACCACTACATCACGCAGAGGCAATACTGGTATTTCAATGCGTTCGGAACGCTCTGGATTCATAAAGCTCTCTCTTCGTTTAGCTCACGCTAGTTTAAGGGTTTCTGTCTCTCGCTTGAAAAATATTCTCAAAAACAAGGAAACCACACCTCAGAATATAAACTATATGGGGACAAGATTTTAGCATTCAATGGGTAGTTAAACATAAAAAACAAAATGAGGGATATCCCTCATTTTGTTTGATTATTTATTGAACGCTTTCTTAAAGATTAGTTATCACCTGAAGCTTGAGCATCTGGCTTGCTGTAGATCAACAAAGGTTCTGATTGTTCGTTAATGACATTTTCATCAACGACGACTTTTTCGACATCCGTCATAGAAGGAAGGTCATACATGGTATTTAACAGAGCAGCTTCAACAATTGAACGCAAGCCACGGGCACCCGTTTTACGTGCCATCGCTTTTTTCGCAATAGCTTTTAACGCTTCTTCTCGAAACTCAAGTTCAGTTCCCTCAAGACTAAACAGCGCTTGGTACTGTTTAGTTAATGCATTTTTCGGCTCTTGTAAAATTTGAATTAGCGCTTCTTCGCTCAGCTCAGTCAACGTAGCAACCACTGGCAGACGACCAATAAACTCAGGAATTAAACCGAATTTAATTAAATCTTCTGGCTCAGCTTGTGTTAATAATTCACCTTCTGTTGCTTTGTCTGACTCGCCTTTTACTTCTGCCGCGAACCCAATACCTGAACGGGTATTTAAACGCTGACCAATCACTTTATCTAAACCAGCAAATGCGCCACCACAAATAAACAGAATCTTCGAGGTATCTACCTGTAAAAACTCTTGTTGTGGATGCTTACGCCCACCTTGTGGAGGAACAGCCGCAACGGTACCCTCGATAAGTTTCAAAAGTGCTTGCTGCACACCTTCACCCGAAACATCGCGGGTAATGGATGGGTTATCAGATTTACGAGAAATTTTATCAATTTCATCGATATACACGATACCACGCTGCGCTTTTTCTACGTCATAGTCACATTTTTGCAGTAATTTTTGGATGATATTTTCGACGTCTTCACCCACATAACCTGCTTCGGTTAATGTCGTGGCATCGGCCATAGTAAATGGCACATCCAAATAACGTGCTAAGGTCTCAGCCAGCAGCGTTTTACCACTCCCCGTTGGACCAATTAACAAGATATTACTTTTGCCTAATTCGACACCATCACTGGTTTTGTCGCCATTACGCAAGCGCTTGTAATGGTTATAAACCGCAACCGCCAAGACTTTTTTCGCTTTTTCTTGACCGATGACGTAATCATCAAGGTGTTGCCTAATTTCATGTGGCGTAGGCAGTTCACTGCGCTCACGGTGTGGCGCAAGTTCTTTAATTTCTTCACGGATGATATCAAGACATAAGTCTACGCATTCATCACAGATATAGACTGACGGACCGGCAATCAGCTTACGTACTTCGTGCTGACTTTTTCCGCAGAAAGAACAGTAAAGCAGTTTACCCGTTCCCTCTTTGCGTTTCTCTGTCATCAGTTGACCTCACTTTTATCCATATTGCCTTGTTTTTGTTTGATTAAAACAGGAAACACAGCAACGATTTTCTTAAAATAGTTTATGGTATGAATTAATTATACCAAAAGTTAACCAATTAGCGGCTACTATAAATTTGGTCGACTAAACCGTACTCTTTCGCTTCATTAGCTGACAAGAAACGGTCACGCTCAGTGTCACGGCTGATTTCTTCAATGGACTTACCCGTGTGGTGAGCCATGAGTTCATTCATACGAGTTTTCACTTTTAAAATTTCTTGTGCATGGATTTCAATATCCGTTGCTTGGCCTTGATAGCCACCTAGCGGTTGGTGGATCATTACACGCGAATTTGGCAAGCAAAAACGCTTACCTTTTGTGCCAGCAGTCAACAAAAATGCGCCCATAGAGCACGCTTGTCCCATACAAATAGTACTAACATCTGGCTTAATAAATTGCATGGTATCATAGATAGACATACCTGCCGTAATCACACCACCTGGTGAGTTGATGTACAGTTGGATATCTTTTTCAGGGTTTTCTGCTTCAAGGAATAACATTTGAGCGACGATTAAGTTCGCCATATGGTCTTCCACTTGACCCGTCAGGAAGATGATACGTTCTTTTAATAGACGTGAATAAATATCATATGAGCGCTCACCTCGAGAGGTTTGCTCAATGACCATTGGCACAAGAGCCATTTGGGATGCTAATTGTTCCTGACCGCCAAAATGTGACATCGAAATCTCCTATTAAAAACTTTCTGGTGCTTGCGCCTAATTTGCTATCTGCTAACCATCATCTTGAGCAAAGGGAGTGTTGCAAAACAACATGTTTAAAAATACCTTTTTTTGCAAACTTTCACGATCCTCTTATTTCTCTATTTTAGCCTATATTGGACTGATTACGGGTGAAATAAGAAGAAAGTGCAGTAAACTGTGCTGAAGTCAATAAGACGCTCTTTCAATAAGTCTAACACAAGTCTGTTTACTTACACGGTATTATCCCATTAGAAAACCATAATTGATTTTCAAAAATGACGAAATAACTCTTTTGGTGGAATTCGTCTCTCTTTTGATATTTGCTCTACAAAATAGTTCAAATCGCAAGCAAAACTGAATACATGCTAGATGAAGTATTAGGGATATAATTAGGGTTTAAATGTGATTTTCAAGGTTACCCTATCTTAATTCACAAAAAAGTTGTTATTCAAAAGCTTTAATTGCAAAAAAACCCGCAGTAAGACACCGCGGGTTTTTATTTTGTACAACAAGAAATAAATTAACCAGCTTGAACTTGGTTCATCAGCTCAGTGAAATTAGTTTCTTTTTCAGTGACTTTAGCAACAGCCAGAACAGTTTCAACCGCTTGTTCTTCTAATGCTAAGTTACGAACGCTGTTCATCAGCTCTTCGTTTTTGCTGTAGTATTCGATAACTTCAGCAGGATCTTCGTATGCAGATGCCATTTCTTCGATCAGCGCTTTAACACGATCTTCGTCAGCTTTCAGTTCGTTTTTGTTGATCACTTCGCCTAACAGCAGACCGATAACAACACGGCGTTTTGCTTGTTCTTCGAACAGTTCACGTGGTAATTCCATCGCTTGTTGTTCGTTGCCACCAAAACGTTGTGCCGCTTGACGACGCAGAACATCGATTTCACCATCAACCACTGCTGCTGGAACTTCGATGTCGTTCGCTTTGATCAAACCATCAAGAACTTGTGCTTTAACACGGTTACGCACCGCATTTTTCAGCTCACGTTCCATGTTTTTACGAACTTCTGCACGCAGACCGTCTAAAGTACCATCAGCGATACCGAAACGCTTGATGAATTCTTCAGTAAATTCTGGCAGTTCACGTTGTTCTACTTTCTTCAGAACGATAGCGAATTTCGCTGCTTTACCTTTCAGGTTTTCAGCGTGGTAATCTTCTGGGAAGTTAACTTCGATATCGAACTCTTCGCCAGCTTTGTGGCCAACAACGCCGTCTTCAAAGCCAGGGATCATGCGGCCTTCGCCCATAACCAGTGCGAAATCTTCTGCTTTACCGCCTTCGAACTCTTCACCGTCGATAGAGCCTGTGAAGTTGATAGTGATGCGTGAATCAGCTGCTGCTGCCTCGTCAACTTCTTTCCACTCTGCTTGTTGTTTACGCAGAGTATCTAACATGTTTTCCAGGTCTTCGTCTTTAACAGAAACCGCTGGTTTTTCAACTTCGATAGTGTCTAAACCGGTTAATTCGATTTCTGGGTAAACTTCAAACTCAACTGCGTAAACAAAATCTTTACCATCTTCCAGTTGCTCTGGCTTGTAGCTAGGCGCACCAGCTGGGTTGATTTTGTTTTCGATGATTGCATTGATGAAGTTACGTTGCATCACATCGCCCAGAACGTCTTGCATAACAGACGCACCATAACGTTGTTTAACGATGTTCATTGGTACTTTCCCTTTACGGAAACCATCAACACGTACTTTCTTAGCAACGCTAACCAGCTCGCTATTTACTGCTTTTTCAATATCAGTGGCAGGAACGGTGATTGTTACACGACGCCCAAGGCCTTGAGTCGTTTCAACAGAAACTTGCATCTTCTTACCTCAAAATAAATCTTAGTGATCGGTCTACTCCAGAGTTATGCCATTAAGCAATTAATGGCCTTCTCCCTTCCAGAACCGGGGGCGTTACTTACGTAACGGTCAATCCCTGATATCAGAAGCGTCCCGAAACCTTACTGAAAATTAGACGCAGCATTATACCGATGACAGCGCCCTGAGTCGAGAAAAGCAGATAAAAGAAGCGATTTTTCCTCTTTATTTGTGACTTTTCTGACTAAAATTTTTATTTCCTCACGAAAATTGAAGAAAAAATACCCATCAGACTCCTTTTAGGTTTGATGGATAATTCCAATCGTCCCAAGTAAAGGCCAATTGGCTACACAAATTAACGACTAACGCCACCTACACCACGACAAGCTGGCGATTTTAACGCGGTATCTGCCAATTCATCCCATTCTTTTGGTGTATAGGTATGCAGAGCAAGAGCATGGATGCCCCCCGCTAATTCATCGGCTAAAATAGCATAAATTTCACGGTGACGGCCAAGCATTCGTTTATTTTCAAATTTATCAGTGACTAAGATGACTTTGAAATGACTTTCCGAGCCAGGTAATACATTATGTTGATGACTTTCATTAATGACATTCAAGTGACTTGGTTCAAAAGCATCTTGTAATTTTTGGCTCACACGAGACTGCATACTTTGTGATGCATTGGCGACCATAAAATACTCCTTAATAGCGACCCGCTCTAGTATTGATAAGTTCAGTAAACTATATTGCACATCTTGATTATTGCTATCTTCTTATTATAGAAATATCCGATCATGACTTGGCAATGTTATGATATCGACACATTAGTGCGAATTTTTTCAAAAACTGTTGTCTAATAGTTCAGGATAATTTGGCCACTCGACTTTATATCGAGTGGCGGCTACCCGCACCATAACGAAACATTTTCAATTAGGAAAGATGAACTGGAAAAAATTATGTTAAGAAAACTGTGTTTTCCACTTTTTGCGTTGTTTCTACTTGCTGGATGTGCAACTAGCAGCAATACACTCTCGCTCGAACCCAAAATAGCGTTACCCGCTAAAAATCCGACGCTGAATGCAACCTCAATTAGCGTTAGCAGCGTAGACAACCGTACCAATAAATCATTAGCGGAAGTCAATCGTAATGGTAGCCTAGTGGTGCTTAATCCATCCCGTGATCCCCGCTATTTGATGCAAGAAGCCGTTGAAAAACAGATGGCTGCTCGTGGCTTTATGGTCACTTCACCCGCCAATGTTAATTTAGTCGTTCAATTGAACAAATTGGACACTAAAGTTGCTGAAGGTAGTCTACGTCATAATATTACTGTTAATTCAAGTGTAAGCATCACAGCAACTGCACCAAATGGCTCAACAAAAACGCGCTCATTCACCCGTAATTTTAATACACAAGAATTGTTAGCGGCGAATAATGCAAAAATTGAAGCTGCAATTAATAGTGCATTAGCTGATTTAATTGCCGACATGGCATCCGATCAAGAAATTACCGATTTTATCAGACAAAATTCACGCTATTAAACGAGCGAATACCATCATTTCGTATTAAGCTATCCAAGTTAACACTTGGATAGCTTTGCGCGGTCAATACCTCTGCAGCGCTATGTATTGCAGCAAAATCACCTTAGGCTTAGAGGGAATAATGCCTCGTTTCACACTACCGAATAATATTACTTTAATCCTTTTAGGCTTCGTTTCTGGCTTACCTTTAGCGCTGACTGCAGGGACATTGCAAGCTTGGTTAACGGTTGAAAACGTTGATATCAAAACAATTGGTTTCTTTTCCTTAGTCGGGCAAGCTTATGTTTTGAAGTTTTTATGGTCTCCTATGATGGACCGTTATACACCGCCTTTTTTGGGACGTCGTAGAGGCTGGCTGTTAACCACACAAATTCTTCTTATTATTAGTATTGCCGCAATGGGATTCATGAACCCTTCTGAGCATTTATGGTATCTCGCCGCATTAGCCGTTACCGTCGCTTTTTGTTCTGCATCCCAAGATATTGTATTTGATGCTTATAAGACTGACTTGCTAAGCGCAGAAGAACGCGGAATTGGTGCTGCAACCTCAGTGATGGGCTATCGAATCAGCATGTTAGTTTCTGGTGGGTTAGCCCTTTGGCTCGCCGATAAGTTCCTTACATGGAAACAGCTTTACCTTGTCATGGCAGGGTTAATGGTCATCGGTGTTATTGCGACTTTACTAGCCAAAGAGCCCGAAGAAAATAGCGTCCCGCCTACCTCGTTAAAAAAAGCCATCTATGAACCTCTAGCCGAGTTTTTTAGCCGTAACAACGCATGGCTCGTCTTATTATTATTAGTGTTTTATAAATTGGGCGATGCTTTTGTTATGGCGCTCAATACTAACTTTTTACTCAATGCGCTGGGCTTTAGCCTTAGTGAAGTCGGTACAGTGAATAAAACAGTCGGAATGGCTGCTACTATCATTGGTGCATTATTAGGTGGTTACTTAATGAAAAACATGAGCTTGTTTAAGGCTCTGTTTCTTTTTGGCTTGCTCCAAGGTGGGTCGAACATTGGTTATTGGTTCCTCGCTGTCACCCCGCCTCATATCATGACGATGGGCTCCATTATTTTCCTTGAGAATATTTTTTCAGGGATGGGTACCGCAGCATTTGTTGCACTGCTAATGACGCTGTGTAATAAATCCTTATCCGCAACGCAGTTTGCACTCCTCTCTGCCCTTTCTGCGGTAGGACGGGTATATATTGGCCCAGTCGCCAGTATTTTCGTCAGTAACTATGGCTGGCCACTGTTTTATTTGATCTCCATTGGCGTTGCCGTTCCAGGGATCTTATTGTTATTAGCCTGTCGCAGTTCTTTGCTATATACCCAGGCTACAGGGCTGTTCCAGCGCCGTGAGCTATACGCAAATGGCTATCGTTTCGCTGTTTATGCCCTACTTGCTGCAGTAACTTGCCTTGCGATTTGGCTACTTTCTCTATTGGCATTTTCTTTTAATGGAATGAAAGTTTACCTATTCACCACGCAAATTGAATTTTGGCTGGCTATCCCTAGTTACCAAAATATTTTGTTTAATGCTGGGATTAGCATTGGTGCCATCAGTTTAATTATTGGGGGGAGTTTAGATTTCCTCGCTGTGCGTAAAACTGTCAAACAATAATTCTTTTTTCTCTCACATTTACTTATCTATTTAATTGATTCCCTAAGACTAACTTATTAGTTTAGGGAATCTGATCATTCAAATAAAATAGCCCTTAATCACAAAACACCTCAAAATCACTTTATGATCGTGATTATGATCACTCATCCAATGAAAAATATTTCTTAATTGCAATTTTAAAGCCTAATATATCACATGTTAGAGACTAGTTAGATAACACGTTAACGAATAGTGCACTACTCAACCCCATTAATTAATTAACGAAAATAATCTATTATGAAAAAACTCCTTTATATTGCCGCCTTAGCTTCTGTGGCAGGTACGGCATATTCTGATGATCTTTTAGGCTATCAAAATGGTTTTGCTGATATCAACATTAACTATTTAGACTGGTCTCACCGTACTGAGACCAAAACGGAGAAAACGACTCGTAAAAAAGATTTTGCTTATGTTGAATTAGAAGGTGGAGCTAATTTTAATTGGGGTGAACTCTACGGTTTCTTTGATGTGGAAAACCCTCTCCATACACAGCATACCGATTCAGGACGTAATAAACGCTACACCATCAAAACAACAGGCCGTTTTTATTTAGGTGATACTGGTTTTAATCTGTACGGTCACGTTTACGGTACATGGTCATTGCCAGGAACAAAATATGGCGGGAATTTCCATGATGTGAATACATTATATGGTATCGGTTACAACACCGCTTTTGGTGACTTGTGGTTTAAGCCTTTTATCGCCCTAAACTATACTGATCAAACATTCTATTCTGGTAACAACGGTTATACCGCTGGGTGGGTAGCAGGTTATAATTTCAGCGCGTTTGAAGAAAACTTCATGATAACCAACTGGCACGAAATGGAATTTGCACGCAATAAACGCTACAACGGAGGAAAGCGAAATGGCATTAATGGTGCCATGGCTTTTTGGTGGAATACGACGCCACATTTAGCTGCGGGTGTGCAATATCGCTATGCTGACAATAAATTAGGCGATACATTTTATCAAGACGCAATCATTTATACATTAAAGTATACGTTCTAATGCGTTATTGAAAATTGTATGGCGATTTATTAATTTTCTTTTTAAATCAAAATAGTAATAATTTTTCTAAACTATTTTGCCGATAAAGCGACTTAAATAGCTTTATCGGCAATAAAAAACGTAATTTCCCTTACCATATTGCTTATGATTCATATCAGTTTTGTCATTTTTTCACTTCTTTTGTATATATTTTTCTTTGAAAAATTACTAAGATAATTTAGTATTAAAGGGCTTTTATCAATATATACTTATAATCCGTATCAATTTTAACTTTTTCTTTATAAGTTCTTTACATGTGATCATATTAACATAAAGAGCTAACAATTCCGTTTCTTTGCCTTACAATCATTTACACTCGCATAACCTTACCGTAAAATGCCCGCACTGATGAAACGACAATTAGAATCTTGTCATTTGGGGTCGTGGATGAGACTTATGAACTACAAAAAAAGTATCGGAGCAATCTCACTCGTTGTAGCAACCTTATTATTAGGTGGTTGCGACATGGTGTTGATGGATCCAAAAGGCGCCGTAGGCGTAAAACAAAAAGAGCTAATTCTTATTGCAATTGGCTTAATGCTGCTTGTTGTTATTCCCGTTATTTTTATGACGATTATCTTCGCCAGAAAATATCGTGAATCCAACACGTCTGCTACATACCGTCCAAACTGGGCTCACTCAAATAAAATTGAGTTAGTCTGCTGGACTGTTCCTATCATCATTATCATCATTCTGGGTGCTATCACTTGGAAGACGACACATGAGCTGGACCCGTATCAGCCATTAGTGAGTGATCAGGAACCTGTCACAATCGAAGTTATTTCAGCTGACTGGAAATGGATCTTTATCTATCCAGAGCAAGGTATTGCTACAGTTAACGAAATCGCATTCCCTACTGGTGTGCCAGTTAACTTCAAAATCACGTCTGATTCGGTGATGAACTCGTTCTTCATTCCATCTTTAGGTGGCCAAATCTACGCGATGGCAGGTATGCAAACTAAACTTCACTTAATCGCTAATGAACCAGGCACCTATAAAGGCTTCTCTGCAAGCTACAGTGGCCATGGCTTCTCTGATATGAAGTTCAATGCGATTGCAACCCCTGACCGCCAAGGCTTTGATGAGTGGGTACAAAAGGTAAAAGCGTCTCCTAAGACAATGGATACAATGCAGGCATTCGACGAAGTCGCTAAGCCAAGCACAAATGTTCCTGTTACCTACTTCTCTAGCGTGAAACCTAACCTTTATAACGATATCGTTCTGAAGTTTGGTCATGAGCACCATAAAGGTCACGCTCCTGTAGAAACCAAAGAAGAATCTACAGGTCATTCTATGCATATGAGCCATAATGCTCATGCAGCAGGCGCTGAGGAATAAGGGCATGTTCGGAAAATTAACACTAGATGCAGTTCCGCTCCACGAGCCGATCATCGTTGTCACACTGATTGCTATTGTCCTTGGTGGGCTTGGCTTAGTCGGTGTGATCTCCTATTTCGGTAAATGGAAATGGCTGTGGAAAGAGTGGTTAACCTCGGTTGACCATAAAAAAATTGGTGTCATGTACATCATTGTAGCGATGGTTATGTTGTTCCGTGGTTTTGCGGATGCCATCATGATGCGTGGTCAGCAAGTGCTTGCTTCTGCTGGGCAAGAGGGCTTTTTAAACCCTCATCACTATGACCAAATCTTTACCGCACACGGCGTTATCATGATTTTCTTCATGGCAACTCCATTTGTTGTCGGTTTGATGAACCTCGTTGTACCTCTGCAAATTGGTGCGCGCGACGTTGCCTTCCCATTCCTTAACTCATTGAGCTTCTGGTTCTTTGTAGTTGGTGTTGTCTTAATCAACATCTCTTTAGGGGTAGGTGAATTCGCACAAACAGGTTGGTTAGCTTATCCGCCATTATCAGGCTTGGAGTACAACCCAGGGGTCGGGGTCGATTACTGGCTCTGGAGTCTCCAGATATCGGGTATTGGTACGTTATTAACAGGGGTTAACTTCATCGCCACGATTATCCGTATGCGTACTCCGGGTATGTCGATGATGAAAATGCCTGTATTCAGCTGGGCTGCGTTATGTACTAACGTATTGATTGTTGCTGCTTTCCCTATCTTAACCGTCACTCTGACGCTTCTGACGTTAGACCGTTATTTAGGTACCCATTTCTTCACTAACGATATGGGTGGCAACATGATGATGTACATCAACCTGATTTGGGCATGGGGTCACCCTGAGGTGTATATCCTTGTTCTACCAGTGTTCGGTGTGTTCTCTGAAGTTGCAGCAACCTTCTCGAAAAAACGTTTATTCGGTTATACCTCATTAGTTTGGGCAACAATCGTTATCACCGTTATGTCCTTCATCGTATGGCTGCACCACTTCTTTACGATGGGTTCAGGTGCGAACGTAAACGCCTTCTTCGGTATCGCCACCATGATTATCGCAATCCCAACAGGGGTTAAGATCTTCAACTGGCTGTTTACTATGTACCAAGGTCGCATTGAGTTTAAATCACCAATGCTGTGGACTATTGGTTTCATTATCACCTTCTCTGTGGGTGGTATGACAGGTGTTCTGTTAGCTGTACCAGGTGCAAACTTTGTTCTGCACAACAGTCTATTCCTGATTGCTCACTTCCATAACGTTATCATCGGTGGTGTGGTGTTCGGATGCTTCGCGGGTATGACTTACTGGTTCCCGAAAGCTTACGGCTTTACACTGAATGAAAAATGGGGTGTCCGTGCATTCTGGTTCTGGATCATCGGTTTCTTCTTAGCATTCATGCCGTTATACATTCTGGGCTTTATGGGGATGACTCGTCGTTTAAGCCAGAATATTGACCCGACCTACCACACAATGTTGGTTGTTGCTGCAGGCGGTGCTGCGTTAATCGCTATCGGTATTGCATGCCAAGTTATCCAAATCATTGTGAGTATTCGTGACCGCCATGAAAACCGTGATTTAACGGGAGATCCATGGGGTGGACGTACTCTTGAGTGGGCAACTTCTTCACCACCACCATTCTATAACTTTGCGATTGAACCACACGTTCAAACTCGTGATGCTTGGTGGGATTTGAAAGAAAAAGGTCTTGCTCATAAGAAACCAACTTCATATGAAGAAATTCATATGCCGAAAAATACTGGCGCTGGCGTTATCATCGCAGCATTTAGCTTAGTTTTAGGTTTCGCAATGATCTGGCACATCTGGTGGATGGCAATCATTGGTTTCGGTGGAATGATCGTAACTTGGATTGCAAAAAGCTTCGACGAAGATGTTGATTACTACGTACCTGTGGCTGAAATCGAAGAAATCGAGAATAAGCACTTTGAAGAATTACGTAAGGCAGGTGTGAACGATGTCAACTAATACAATGACTAACCAAAATATCGCCCATGCTGAGCATGGGCACCACGATGCAGGTGGCACTAAAGTATTCGGTTTCTGGCTCTATATCATGAGCGACTTGATCCTGTTTGCTTGTTTGTTTGCAACCTATGTTGTTTTGGCTGATGGAACTGCTGGCGGTCCCGCTGGTAAAGATATCTTCAGTCTGAAGTTCGTATTAGGCGAAACCTTCTTACTGTTAGTAAGTAGTATTACTTACGGCTTCGCTATGATTGCGATGCATAAAGGAAAAATCGGTGCAGTTAACTTATGGCTGTTCGCGACATTCCTGTTAGGCCTTGGCTTCGTTATCATGGAAGTCTATGAGTTCCACGAACTGATCGCTGAAGACTTTGGCCCTGACCGTAGTGGTTTCTTATCTGGTTTCTTTGCACTGGTTGCAACGCACGGTCTGCACGTTTCTGCGGGTCTGATTTGGATTGTTATCATGATGATTCAAGTCACTCGTCGTGGTTTGACTGACGTTAACAAAACACGTTTGAACTGCCTGAGCCTGTTCTGGCACTTCTTAGACGTGGTTTGGATCTGTGTATTTACCGTTGTTTATCTTCTGGGGGCTATTTAAATGAGTCATGCAAAAGATGCTCACACTGGAGCAAGCCACGGTAGCGTTAAGACATACCTGATTGGCTTTATTCTGTCAGTTATCCTAACGGTTATCCCGTTCTGGATGGTGATGGAAGGCACAGCGACGACGTCAACAATCCTTTGGACTGTTGTCGGTATGGCAGTCGTGCAAATCTTCGTTCACTTAGTATGTTTCTTACATATGAATACCTCATCTGATGAGCGTTGGAACTTGGTTGCATTTCTGTTCACCATGCTTATTGTCGGCATCGTTGTTGTCGGCTCGCTGTGGATTATGTACAACCTGAACATCAATATGATGCTCGACTAAAGAGTTGCCGATATGTTTAAGCAATACCTGCAAGTGACCAAACCAGGAATTATATTCGGAAACTTGATTTCTGTGATCGGCGGTTTTCTTTTGGCCTCAAAAGGGTCAATTGATTACCCGCTGTTCGTTGCGACTTTGCTGGGTGTATCACTGGTCGTGGCTTCTGGTTGTGTTTTCAACAACTACATCGACCGTGATATCGACCGTATCATGGAAAGAACTAAGAATCGCCCTTTAGTTAAAGGGCTGATTGACCCGAAAGTTAGCCTGATTTACGCCGCTGCATTAGGTATTGCTGGTATGGTGCTGCTACTCGTAGCAGCCAATGCCTTGGCAATGCTACTTGCAGTCATCGGTTTCATTGTTTATGTAGGCATTTATAGCCTGTATATGAAACGTAAGTCAGTCTATGGCACGCTAATTGGCAGCTTGTCTGGCGCAGCACCACCCGTTATCGGTTACTGCGCTGTCACCAATGAATTTGATGCAGGGGCTCTAATCCTGTTATTAATTTTCAGTTTGTGGCAGATGCCTCACTCGTATGCCATTGCCATTTTCCGCTTTAAGGATTACAAAGCCGCGAACATTCCCGTGTTACCGGTGATTAAAGGAATTTCTGTCGCTAAGACACATATTTTCCTGTACATCCTTGCGTTTATGGTTGCAACGTTAATGTTAGCTATCAGCGGATACGCGGGCTATAAGTATTTGGTCGTGGGTGCAGCAGTTAGCTTGTGGTGGCTGGGTATGGCGATTTCAGGTTTCAAAACCGAGAACGACGACCGAGTCTGGGCAAGAAAACTATTCATTTTCTCAATCGTAGCAATTACTGCATTGAGTGTAATGATGTCTGTTGATCCTACCGTTTCAACCGATACTGTTATAGCTCTCGTCAGATAACCTATCTGCTCTCTGATGATAACAATGTCTAAACGGCGGGCTTTCCCCGCCGTTTTTATTTGTCTCTGATGGCTTTTACAACTCACTTTTACGCATTCTGCCTATCCTTATGAATCTATTTTATGGTTAAATAGCCCCTTGCTATTATAAGCTAGATATAAAATGCACTATTAAAAATGGCTAATAAGCTGATATTTCAACATATTTTTAATGTAATCAGACACTATCTAAAATAGTTTGAATTACTAATATGTGAGACCTAGCTAGCTAAGAGAAGCCAATACCGCTACAGCTCGAAATATGAAGAATAAAAATGAACGATAACAAAATGACATCAGCAGAGCTCAGATCCACGTGGGGATTAGGTTCTGTGTTCTCCTTGCGAATGCTTGGTATGTTTATGGTTTTACCCATTTTGACCAGCTATGGAATGCACTTACAAGGGGCAAATGAATTTTTAGTGGGCATTGCCATTGGTATTTATGGCCTTAGCCAAGCACTTTTTCAGATCCCTTTTGGCTTGATGTCAGACAAAATCGGTCGTAAGCCACTCATTGTTATTGGCTTAATCATTTTTATTATTGGGAGTATTATTGCAGCGCTCAGTAACTCAATTTGGGGTATTATTATTGGCCGCGCATTGCAAGGCGCTGGTGCGATTTCAGCAGCTGTCATGGCGTTACTATCTGATTTAACCCGCGAACAAAATCGCACCAAAGCAATGGCATTTCTAGGGATAAGCTTTGGGTTAACTTTTGCGATTGCGCTTGTTTTAGGGCCTATCATTACCCATCTAATTGGGCTAAATGGTTTATTTTGGGGGATAGCCCTACTTGCCGTTGGCGCGATTGCACTCACCATTTTTGTTGTACCAAACACCAACACCCATGTTTTGAACCGTGAATCTGCCTTTGTGAAAGGCAATTTAAAAACCGTTTTAGCTCAGCCTCAATTATTAAAATTAAATATCGGTATTTTGTGCCTACATACATTGCTAATGTCGAGCTTTGTTGCTCTGCCACTGATTATGACAAAAGCAGGCTTTCTCGCCCAAGATCACTGGAAAGCCTATTTGGTCACAATGCTAATTTCCTTTGTGACTGTTTTGCCTTTTATAATCTACGCAGAAAAATATCGTAAAATGAAGCAAGTCTTCCTGGTCTGCATCGCACTATTGGCAGTTGCAGAAATCACATTGTGGTTCTCAGGTAGCCAGTTATGGATCATCATCCTTGGCTTACAGATCTTTTTTATTGGCTTCAATATTATGGAAGCCATTTTGCCATCATTGATTAGTAAGGAAGCACCCGCAGGCTATAAAGGAACCGCAATGGGGGTTTATTCCACCAGCCAATTTTTAGGTGTCGCACTTGGGGGGATTGTCGGTGGATGGTTATATAATTTTGAAGGGGCAAATACTGTCTTTATTGGTGGTTTGATCCTGACAATCCTTTGGTTTGTCGTTAGTCTAACCATGAAACAACCGCCATACGTCAGTAGTATTCGTATCGAATTGCCCACACACTTAAAAAATACTCGCGCCCTAGAACAAAAGCTACGAGCTCAAAATGGGGTTATGGAAGCTTTAGTTGTCGACGAGGAATTAAGTGCCTACGTTAAAGTTGATCGAAAAATCATTAATCGCGAGCAACTGGAAGCGATTATTCAGCAATAAAAAATAGGCCTGCAAAATTGTAGGCCTATTTTTATTGATAACTTACTCGTCGTAATTAATCACGGAAGTTATTAAATTGGAAAGGCTGGCCTAAATTCCCGCCACGCACTAGTGCCATAACCGACTGTAAATCATCGCGTGCTTTACCTGTCACTCGCACTTGGTCACCCTGAATTTGCGCTTGGACTTTCAGTTTGCTGTCTTTGATTAACTTAATGATTTTTTTAGCAATAGCCGCATCGATGCCTTGTTTGAACGTCACTTCAACGCTATAAGTTTTCCCACTATGAACAATATCGTCAGGGACATTTAGCACTGCGCCATCAATACCACGCTTCGCCATTTTTTCCCTTAAAATATCGACCAGTTGGAGGACTTGGAAATCCGATTCACTGGTGATTTTTACTGATTCATTTTTATCGTTAAGTTCAAAGCTTGCTTCAACATTTTTAAAGTCCCAGCGGCTCGTAAGCTCGCGCTGCGCATTCTCTACCGCGTTACGCACTTCATTCATTTCAACTTCAGACACAATATCAAATGATGGCATTGTTCAGACCTCTAAGGATATTTTTTGTTGCATGCATGATAACGTTTTTAGCCACTGCACTTCAAGTTATCAGGGCTCTCTCCTTCCTTACGCTATAATTAACGCACACTAAGGTATATACTTGGTCAGATAGCCAATGTCAGAGATGACAAGGTGTCAGAGCACATATTTCAGAGGGACACTATGAAAATAACCCTGATCGGTTGTGGTGCTATCGGTAAGCTTTGGCTTGCTGGCCTCACCTTACAAGGCCATGATACTCAAGGCTGGCTGCGTGTGGCTCAGCCCGATTTGTTTGTCGATGTGAATGAACCTGGTGGACGTACTTTTCGCGAACTCATTCCTTGTAATAATATCAATCATCTACAAACCAGTGAACTGGTGATTGTCTGCTTAAAAGCATGGCAAGTTTCCGATGCCTTATTGCCTCTACTTGGCAATATTCCTGAAAAAACACCCATTTTACTCCTCCATAATGGAATGGGGACAATAGAAGAGCTAGCACCTTTGCGACACCCCGTTTTAGCAGGTGTGACAACCCATGCGGCTTGGCAAGAAAACAACCAAGTATTTCATGTTGCTCACGGAATGACACATATTGGGGCAATCAATTCACAAGCACAAGCTTATTACCCTATTGCAGATATCCTACATGAAGCACTTCCTGACGTTGCTTGGCACAATCAGATTTTGACCACCTGTTGGCGAAAACTGATCGCTAATTGTGCTATCAACCCTCTCACGGTAGAACATAATTGTAAAAATGGTGAATTAACTTACCACACAGAGCAAATTTCACGGGTTATTGATGAAATCTGCCACGTTATGGCAGCAGAAGGGTTACACACCGATAAAACAGAACTGACTGAGTATATTAATGGCATTATTCAAAATACCGCTAATAACTACTCGTCCATGTTACAGGATATTCGCAATAATCGTCGCACAGAGATTGATTACATCACGGGATTTTTAATCAAACAAGCCCGAGCTCATGGCCTAAATACCCCTGAAAATGACCGTTTATATCATTTAGTCAAAAATAGAGAACAACAATATGACGACTTCCGTTCTAATTTGCATCACCCATGGTAGTGAAGAGATTGAAATTGTCACTACTGCGGATTTATTAGTCAGAGCAGGCATTCAAGTCACTCTTGCTAGTGCTAATGAAGACGGCTCCCTGCAAATCACCGCCTCACGGGGTATGAAAATCGTCGCAGACATCCCATTAATTAAAGTGGCTGATGAACCTTTTGACGCTATCGTTCTACCTGGCGGCATCCAAGGCGCTGAAACATTTCGTGATAGCCCATTAGTCGTTGAAAAAGTTCGCCGTATGCATCTGGACGGTAACATTGTTGCAGCAATCTGTGCTGCCCCTGCCATTGTATTAGAACACCACCAACTATTTCCCCTTGGTAATATGACCTGCTATCCGTCGATGAAAGATAAAATTCCTGCGAGTAAATGGGTTGATCGGCGAGTTTACTTTGATGAACGCGTCAATTTGTTGACCAGCCAAGGGCCCGCTACGTCCTTTGATTTTGCATTAAAACTAATTGAATTATTAGTTGGTCGAGAAATCGCAGGAATCGTTGCTGGGCAGCTTGTTTTACCGAATGGAATCAACGACTATTTGGAAGATAAACCCTCCACTCATACTCACCATGAATAATTGGTTAAGAATCAATTAAAACACTGAATTAAAATGATTTATTTTACAGATAATGACTGAAAAAGCCTTTGAAGCTCACGGCTTTTTGTTATGATTGCGACGGGTGCTTGGATCATTTTGGTTCAAGCATTTGCCAGAGCCAAAAAGACGAAAGCCCCGAATTTAGATGTTAATCTTAATCCGAGGCAGTCTCAAAACCCAAACAGTTTGATTCTGTCTCCTTTTAGAAAAGGAGTCAAGAGGAATGGCCAAAATTGCCCTTGTAGGGTTAATTACCGTGTGTCTTACGGTATTGAGTTTTTCAGGCATGATGCAAGAAAGATTGTGTTCGTTAAGCATCAGTAGTGGAAATACTCTGGTTCAAGCTACTTTATCGTGCGGTAAGTAGTCTTGTGGGGGGGTTATCTCCCCCACATTTCTCTTTCTATTGTCGGTTTGTGGTACAAGCACCCTGTCTAATTATCGCCACCAAAATACCCCGAGGTGATTGGTTTTACCGAATGGAATCAACGACTATTTGGAAGATAAACCCTCTATTCATACCCACCATGAATAATTGGTTGAAAATCAATTAACACACTGAATTAAAATGATTTATTTTACAGATAATGACTGAAAAAGCCTTTGAAGCTCACGGCTTTTTGTTATGATTGCGACGGGTGCTTGGATCATTTTGGTTCAAGCATTTGCCAGAGCCAAAAAGACGAAAGCCTCCGAGGCAGTCTCAAAAACCTAACAGTTTGATTCTGTCTCCTTTTAGAAAAGGAGTCAAGAGGAATGGCCAAAATTGCCCTTGTAGGGTTAATTACCGTGTGTCTTACGGTATTGAGTTTTTCAGGCATGATGCAAGAAAGATTGTGCTCGTTAAGCATCAGTAGCGGAAATACTCTGGTTCAAGCTACTTTATCGTGCGGTAAGTAGTCTTGTGGGGGGGTTATCTCCCCCACATTTCTCTTTGATAAGTTTTGGATGATACAAGCACCCTGTCTCGATTATGGGCGGTAAACCTTAATATTATCAAACCCTTGTTCTTTGAGGTACAACGCCTGTAAACGGCTCATCACCCCACGGTCACAATATAATAGATAGGTTTTATCTTTTGGTAAGTCACCAAATTGTGTGCTGAGTTTGTAGAATGGAATATGTTTGATTTCCATACCTTCAACTTTCAAAGGTTTATCTTCGAACTCATCAATAGAGCGGATATCCACAATCACTTCATTTTCCACTGAAAGCTCACTGACCATTTCAATTTCAGGGACTTTCTCTAGACTTTCTTGTGCGATTTGGCGAATATCGATATTTTGTGCCTGCTCAACAACAGACTCTAAAATACAAAAGTCAAAATTAGCTTCTTCCGCTTCGATCCGTGCTTTTACCGCTTTCACTGTTGGGCTTTTCGAAATCACACCACAATATTCTGGCATGGTTTTCGCAAAATCTTCCGTCCCAATTTGACGAGCTAATTTGATAATGTGCTCTTTGTCATGGGAAATCAGCGGTCTTAATATTAACGTATCAGACGCATTATCAATCAAACGTAAGTTTGTTAAGGTTTGGCTAGAAACTTGCCCAAGTGCTTCCCCCGTCACAATCGCTTGCACACCATAACGCTCTGCAACTTTCGACGCCGCACGCACCATCATACGTTTTAATACAACACCCATTTGGCCATCGTCGACTTTTTCTAAAATTTCTGCGACGACAGGTTCAAAGTTAACGGCAATAAAGCGCACTTTATGGGAGCTCCCAAAACGGTTCCATAAATAGTGCGCAATTTGTTTCACACCAATTTCATGGGCTGCGCCGCCTAAATTAAAGAAACAATAGTGCACGCGACAGCCACGGCGCATTAGCATGTAGCTGGAAACGCCTGAGTCAAAACCGCCTGAAATTAACGATAAAACATCTTCTTGAGTACCAATTGGGAAACCACCGATCCCTTCAATACGCGCTTTCACTAGGATGAGTTTGTCATCTTCAATTTCTAAATGTACGGTGGTATCAGGGTCTTTAAGCTTCACTTTCGCAGAAGCAATGTGTTGATTTAACCCACCGCCAATGTAGCGCTCAGCTTCAATAGATGAAAACTCATGTTTACCGCGGCGCTTTACACGCACACAGAAGGTTTTATTTTCCAATGATGGGCCGTAAGCTTCGTGGGCCATTTCAAAGATATGGTGCAAACTGGTAAACGGTTTTTCTTCAACTTCAAGAATATGGTGAATACCTGGAATACGACCGAGCATGTCACAAATTTCGTCATGCTTCGTTTCCCCTTTCACACGCACTTCTATGTTATCCCAATTACGGACAACCGAAATTTCTTCGCCAAGTGACTTAAGCACGTTACGGATATTACTGGTCAAAATTTTAATAAAACGTAGCCTAACAGTTTGGCTTTTAATGGTAATTTCTGGGAATAACTTAATGATAAACTTCATAATAGCTGCATGTTCATGGTTGTTGGGGCTAACGAATGTATCTCACAGTGACACATGTACACGTTACCAATTGTCAATAAAGAGGCGTATTATAACACTATCTTGCGGACTGAATCTAAAAACACCAATAATAAATTGTAACCGTAGCAAGACTGCGTTAGTCTGCTAAATATTTAAAATACTCCAAATATATTGATTTAACATTAGTGGCTAAATAACATGGCTAAAGAAAAATCTCAGCAAGTTCCAACTGTTAGTTTCGAAAACTCACTTCAAGAGCTGGAGCAAATTGTTGCTCGCCTCGAATCTGGCGATCTTCCACTAGAAGATGCGCTCAATGAATTCGAGCGTGGTGTCCAAATCGCCAAACAAGGTCAAAAAGTACTGCAACAGGCCGAACAACGCGTACAAATATTGCTTAGCGATGATGAAAATAAACCCCTTGCCGATTTTTCACCTGAAACTGAATAAATTATGTCTGAACAACTTCCAGATAGCTTTGCACTGCAACAAAAACATGCCTACGACAGAGTTAACCAATACCTATTAGATACGCTAAATGCACTGCCTTTTGCAGAACTGCCATTAGCCAATGCAATGCGTTACGGTGCATTATTAGGTGGGAAACGTTTACGCCCCTTTCTAACCTATGCAGTCGGTTCCATGCTGGGTGTCAGTGAAGAAAACCTTGATGCCCCCGCCTCAGCAGTTGAATGTATTCATGCTTATTCATTGATTCATGATGATTTACCCGCTATGGACGATGATGATTTACGTCGCGGCCAGCCGACTTGCCATATCAAGTATGGTGAAGGTAATGCCGTTTTAGCGGGTGATGCCTTACAAACCCTCGCGTTTCAGTTACTTGCTTCAGCGAAAATGCCTGATATTTCTGATAAAGACCGTATCGCGATGATAGCTGAACTAGCTTACGCCAGTGGCCTAGCAGGAATGTGTGGTGGCCAAGCCCTTGATTTAGATGCAGAAGGCAAACATGTTGACCTTGCTTCATTAGAACGTATTCATCAACATAAAACTGGTGCGCTCATTCGTGCAGCGATTCGTCTTGGGGCATATGCCGCTGGCGATAAAGGCCATCAATTGTTACCAGCCTTAGATAAATATGCTGAATCCATTGGACTTGCCTTTCAAGTTCAAGACGATATCCTAGACGTCATTGGGGATAGTGCGGTAACGGGTAAGCGCCAAGGCGCGGATGCTGAACATGAAAAGAGTACTTACCCATCGCTACTCGGCCTTGAGGCTGCACAGAAAAAAGCGCGTGAGCTATATCATGATGCAATAGACGCTTTAGAGACGATCCAATCCCATGGGTATAATATAGAGATGCTAAGTGCTTTAGCTAATTTTATTATTGAGCGTAAAAGCTGACAATATGCTTTGCCTTTAGGCATTAAGAAGACTGATAATTACGGCATTGATTACCCGATGTAGTTTAAGCTGTAAAACGGGCTTTACCTTAACTATTTGATGTGATGGGTCAGTGGCTAATAGAACAAATCGCGAAACATCGATTTTTATGTATGTCTAGCGTAAGAAAATACAGCCCTTTACTGTCGCTGAAAATAGGATGGGTATTTTTGATTAATTATAAGTGAGCACCTAATGAGTATTGATATCGCTAAATATCCAACGCTAGCATTGGCTGAGACGCCTGATGAGCTTCGTCTGCAGCCCAAAGAAAGCTTACCTAAGCTTTGTGATGAACTCAGACAATTTTTACTGAGTAGCGTGGGTCGCTCTAGCGGTCACTTTGCCTCTGGTCTTGGTGCAGTAGAACTGACTGTTGCCTTGCATTATGTCTACAAAACCCCCTTTGATAACCTAGTTTGGGATGTCGGCCACCAAGCGTATCCCCATAAAATCTTAACGGGACGCCGTGACCGTATTGATACTATTCGTCAAAAGAATGGGTTACATCCATTTCCATGGCGTGGTGAAAGTGAGTATGACATTTTAAGCGTTGGCCATTCCTCAACATCCATTAGTGCTGGTTTAGGTATGGCCATTGCGGCAGAAAAAGAGAAACAAAACCGTAAAACCGTGTGTGTCATTGGCGATGGTGCAATCACGGCAGGGATGGCATTTGAAGCCATGAACCACGCAGGAGATGCCGCGCCAGATATGCTGGTTATCCTCAACGACAACGAAATGTCGATTTCAGAAAATGTTGGCGCGCTCAATAACCATTTGGCGCACTTACTTTCTGGCAAGCTGTACACCACATTACGCGAAAGTGGCAAAAAAGTGTTCTCTAACATGCCACCGATTAAAGAATTACTGAAGAAAACCGAAGAACACATCAAAGGTATGGTGGTGCCTGGTACAATGTTTGAAGAGCTTGGTTTCAACTATATTGGCCCTGTCGATGGGCACGATGTTGTTGCACTCACCCAAACATTGAAAAATATGCGTGACTTAAAAGGGCCACAATTTCTGCACATCATGACCAAAAAAGGCCGCGGTTATGAGCCTGCGGAAAAAGACCCAATTAGCTGGCATGCAGTACCTAAATTTGACCCAAGTACCTTTACGTTACCGAAAAGCAAAGAAACTGGCCCAACATTCTCCAAAATTTTTGGTGATTGGTTGTGTGACGAAGCAAAAGATGATGGCAAATTAATGGCTATCACGCCAGCCATGCGTGAAGGCTCTGGTATGGTGCGTTTTTCAAAAGAATTTCCAGACCAATACTTCGACGTCGCTATCGCTGAGCAACACGCTGTAACCTTTGCTGCAGGTTTAGCGATTGGTGGTTATAAACCAATTGTCGCTATCTATTCAACGTTCTTGCAACGTGGCTATGACCAAGTTATTCATGATGTAGCAATCCAAAAAGTCCCCGTGATGTTTGCAATTGATCGCGCAGGGATCGTAGGTGCCGATGGGCAAACTCACCAAGGGTCTTTTGATATTTCATTCCTGCGCTGTATACCAACCATGGTTATCATGGCCCCTAGTGATGAAAATGAGTGCCGCCAGATGCTACACACTGGCTACCACTATAACGATGGTCCAAGTGCTGTCCGTTACCCTCGTGGTACGGGTACAGGGGCTGAACTCCAGCCTTTAGCACCATTACCTATTGGTAAAGGAGTCATCCGCCGCCAAGGTGAAAAAGTGGCTATTCTGTGCTTCGGGACCTTACTCAGCCACGCGCTTGAAGCCGCAGAGCAATTAAATGCGACCGTTGTGGATATGCGCTTTGTGAAACCCTTGGATGAAGCATTGATCCTCGAGATGGCAAATAGCCATGATATGTTAGTGACACTCGAAGAAAATGCCATCATGGGTGGCGCAGGGAGTGGCGTGAACGAGTTTTTAATGCATGAAAAGAAAATAATTCCTGTATTAAACCTTGGCTTGCCAGACTACTTTATCTCCCAAGGTAGCCAAGAAGAGCTGATTGCCGATCTTGGATTAAATGCCAAAGGCATTGTTAATTCAATCACAAGCTACCTGAATAAATAACCTTTTATTAAATGAGAGTCATTATTTCGTGTAATGACTCTCATTTTCTTTCAAATACGCATTAATTGAGTATTAGATTAATTTGTTATAAAAATAGTTATCTAAAATAACAACATTTACATATTCCCCTTAGTTTAATAACATCCCTTTCAATAAAAAAACCAAATATAATCAGATAATAAACAACAATGTTTATCTCTTCACCCAAAAATAGAATATAAACAAAATTATTACCTTGAATGTAATTTTCAAAAATAAACACATGCAAATTATTTTTAAATCTATTATTATGAACCTTGTCACTGTATGACTGCGCAATTTAGGCTCTGACTTATATTCGTTATAAATTACTTAACTATCTAAAAGCAAAGTAAAATAAATCAATAACAAATATATTATTTTAACAATTTTAACCAGGCTTTAATAATTAATTATTTTCCTTTAATTTATTACGGGAGATAAATAACATTATTCCAACTACAATTTACATATAGTTTCTCTTTATTTATTCAATTTTAATAATTAGATTTGGGAGCGCTTATGTGTGGACAATATATTAACGAACCCTTGTATTTATCCATAGCACATTGGGTAATGAAGCAAGGTCGTTGGACAACCGCCAGAGAAATATCTAACAATTTCGATATTCCGCATCCTAATGCTGTTAATATTGTTTCTTATATTCTATCGGATGTGGCTGAGATCCAATGTGAAGTTAAAATGATCCCGAATAAACTATCGGGTCGTGGGTGCCAATGCCAGCGTTTAATTAAAGTGAGTAAAATTGATAACCAACTTTATTCTCGTTTAAGAAACCACCAATCGGAAAAAGTCACCATAGATTCCCCCGTGAAAGCGGCTTCAATGCCACCAAGTGAACTGAATAGAGAACAGAAATGGCAATGGATGTTATCCAAAGCACAGCGCCGCTAGTTAATATGTTATATCAATAAAAAAACGCAGGTTTTAAACCCGCGTTTTTTTTATTTCCGACCAATACCTATTGCCCTTTAGGCTTCACTTCTGTGGTACCAAATAGTTTTGGTCGATTAATTTCAATTTCAGTGAGGGGCTTAGTCTCTTCTAACCCAACAAGATAGCGCCCAGCAAGATCCTGGTACTCTTTTGTATTCAATTGCTTCCAATGTAGTTCTTCATCCTTAACCTGACGAAGAAATCGTGCGGGGCTCCCCACTAACATTTGCCGTGGTTCGCCTTGAAAACCAGCTTTAACAAAACTCATTGCAGCAACAATGCTTTCCTCACCAATCACGGCGCCATCCATGATGACGCTATTCATTCCGACTAAAGCATCGCGGCCAATGATACACCCGTGTAAAATAGCGCCATGACCAATATGCCCGCACTCCCGCACAATCGTTTCTACATCACTGTAACCGTGCATAATGCAGCAATCTTGAATATTGGCCCCTTTTTCAATCACTAAGCGCCCATAATCCCCTCTGAGTGACGCATTCGGCCCAACAAATACTCCTTCTTTGATAATTACATCACCAATCACGACCGCGGAAGGATGAACATACGCCGTTGGGTGTACCACGGGCCTTACGCCTTCAAATGAATAGAAGCTCACAATTGACCTCTCAGGTGGCTAGATTATCGGCCTTTCCAACTTGGAGAACGTTTCTCTGCAAACGCTAACGGCCCTTCTGTCGCATCTTCAGAGTGTAAAACCGCTGGGTAATTGGTTAATACCCCACTGCGCATCAGTTTGTAACCCTCTTCGACGGTCAACTCCCCAGTAGCACGGAAAATTTCTTTTAATGCCGCAACC
This sequence comes from Providencia sp. PROV197, assembly GCF_028479625.1. Classification (NCBI taxonomy): domain Bacteria; kingdom Pseudomonadati; phylum Pseudomonadota; class Gammaproteobacteria; order Enterobacterales; family Morganellaceae; genus Providencia; species Providencia sp. PROV197. The sequence goes on along the minus strand of NZ_JAMPNZ010000014.1, from coordinate 125,031 downwards.
GCTAATGGTGCGCTTTGCGTGATTTGCTCTGCCAGCTCACGGGCTCTATCCATCAATTTTTCAATAGGCACCACATCATTCGCAACGCCCCAACGCAATGCTTCTTGAGCATCCATGCGCCTGCCTGTCATTACCATTTCATTCACGATAGGTGCAGGCACTATTTTTGGCAGACGTAAAACACCGCCACTGTCTGGAACAATCCCTAATTGGGCTTCTGGCAACGCAAAACTGGCATTTTCTGAACAAATAATCATATCTGCCGCCAATGCGAGTTCGAAACCGCCACCAAATGCATAACCGTTAACCGCCGCAATCACGGGTTTATTAAGATTAAAAATCTCAGTCAACCCAGCAAAGCCACCTGGACCAAAATCCGCATCAGGGGCTTCACCTTCCGCAGCGGATTTTAGATCCCATCCTGCAGAGAAAAAACGTTCCCCTGCCCCTGTAATAATGGCGACTCTTAAAGATGGGTCATCTCGAAAGTTAAGAAAAACTTCACCCATTTTGAAACTGGTTTTTGCATCTATCGCATTCGCTTTAGGCCTATCGAGTACGATTTCCAAAATGGAGCCATTACGGGTAATTTTTAATGATTCACTCATAGTGCAATCCTTTCGTCATCATAGGGGGATACCTCTGTTTTAAGTAATAAACAGAGGTATCCTCAGAATTAATAGAATGATCCGATTATTGCAGATGTTTTTTCAGTACTTTCCCAGAACAATTTCGCGGTAAATCTTTGCGCACTTCAACACACGTTGGTACTTTAAATTTCGCCATTTGTTTTTCACAAAAGGCAAAGAACTCCTCCTGCGTTAAGGTTTCCCCTTCTTCCAGCACAATAAACGCCTTAATGGCTTCGTCACGTATATCATCCGCAACACCAATGACCGCTACATCCACAATGGCAGGGTGTGAGGCAATGATATTTTCGATTTCACTACAAGAGACGTTCTCACCACCGCGTTTGATCATATTGCTGCTTCTATCAACAAAATAGAAAAAGCCGTCTTCGTCTTGGTAAGCGAAGTCCCCTGTATGCATCCAACCTGCGCCATCAAAGGCTTTTTCTGTAGCCTCGGGGTTGTTGTAATACGCTTTAAACAGCGTTTTACCGCGCTCACCTTTAACACACAGTTCGCCAATCACTCCTGTTTCAACGGGTTGGTTGTTTTTATCCCGAATTTGCGCTTGGTAACAAAAACCAGGGCGGCCAATTGATGGCCAGCGGCGGATATCACCAGGTCTGTCCCCAATCAACCCCACTATCGTTTCGGTCATACCATAAGAAGTTAAAAAGCGTTTCACGCCAAAACGTGCCATAAATTGCTCTTTTTCTTCATCGCTTAAATTGAGATAAAACATGGCTTCTCGCAGGCAATGCTCTTTTTCGTTATCCGCCAGCGGTTGGCTTAATAACGTTCGGATCATCATTGGGATTAACTCAGTCACAGTGGCACGATGCCTAACAATTTGCTGCCAAAAACGCCGCGCACTGTATTTTTCGATTAAGACAAACGTTGCACCAACGGAGAAAGCTGCCATCGATGCCGTACATTGACAGTCAATGTGGAAAGCAGGCATCACCGTTAAATACACATCATCGGCACGTAACGCGTTTTGCCATGAAGAGTAGTACCCCGCAAAACGTAAATTATAGTGGGTGATAATCACCCCTTTAGGCTTTGACGTTGTTCCTGAGGTAAATAAGATTTCCGCAGTATCGCTCACACTGAGCTCAACAATTTGTGTGAGCGCCGCTGGCTGAGCCGCTTGTTCTGATAAAAAGTCCGAAATGCCATCTTGTTGTCGGACGGGTGTATCTGCAATTAAAAAAACATGTTCAAGACAAGTGCTTTCATCCGCCAAAACACGTTGATAAATATCTAAAAATACGGTGCAAGTCACTACCATACGAGGTTGGCAGTTCTGCATAATCCACGCGCTTTCGTTATATTTATACCGTGCGTTGATGGGCACCATAATTGCGCCGATTTTCGCTAAACCAAACCAGCAAAAGAAAAATTCAGGGCAATTATCCAGATGTAAGGCAACTTTATCCCCTTTTTGAATGCCATAGGCTAAAAAGAGATTCGCTGTGCGATTGATTTGCTCATTCATTTCTAAATAGCTGAATTCACGAATATTTCCATCGCAAGACTCAAAGATAAGCGCCTTATTGTCTTGGTGAGTTAACGCAAGGTCGTCCCACATTTGACGCAAATTTTGTCTACCGATTACATCCATTAATTGTTTTCCCTCTATTTCCCCAATGAACATTCAGGCCAACAGGAAAGATTGACCTGAATAATCACTTAATTACTCAACAATTTTCGCTAGCCCTTTATCGACCAGCTCCCGAATATCATTTTCGTTGTAGCCAATGTTTTTTAGTATTTCAGTGGTGTCCATACCGTGAGATGGCATACCACGCCAGATTTGTCCTGGATTGTTTTTGAATTTTGGCATCACATTTGGGCCACGACAGGTTTCCCCATCCATGGTTTGCCAACTGGTGATGGATTCACGGGCAATATATTGTGGGTTAGTTTCTAACTCAGGAATGGTTAACACTTTAGCGCTCGCAATATTCAGCTCAGCTAACCTTGCAAGTACCTCTTCGATGGAACGTGCGCCTAACCACTCATCTAATTTTTCCTCAACGAGTGGCCCATATGGGCATTCAACACGGTGAATCAGTTGTGTACCTTCTGGGATCTCAGGAGTACCCAATAAATGTGCGAGACCAATATCTTTGAAAATTTCTTGGATTTGCGTGATACCGACAATTTCCATGACAATATAACCATCGTTACAGCTATACAGGCCGCAACCTGCATAGTACGGGTCTTTCCCTTTGGTCATACGTGGGCAAACTTCACCACCATTGAAATAATCCATCATGAAGTATTGCCCCATACGCAGCATCACTTCATACATTGCCACGTCGATGCTTTCCCCTTTCCCTGTTTCGCGCGCTTTATATAACGCAGCTAATGCCGCAGTTGTGGCGGTCATACCCGAGAAATAGTCTGCCGTATATGGGAAAGCGGGCATTGGTTGGTCTTTATCACCGTTTTGAATCAGGTAGCCACTGAAGGCTTGAGCAATGGTGTTATATGCAGCAAGATTGGTATATTGCGGGTCGCCATACTGGCCAAAGCCCGATAAGTGAGCGATAACCAATTTTGGATTGTGCTCCCACAGCACTTCATCCGTGATCCCTCGGCGGGCAAAAGCAGGGCCTTTACTCGCTTCTATAAATATATCCGTCGTTTCCATTAACTTAAGAAATGCTTCTCGTCCTTCATCCTTAAAGATATTCAATGAGAGCGCCCGTAAATTACGTCGCGATAGCTGCGGGTAATTTGGCTGGACACGAATAGTGTCTGCCCATGCCACGTTCTCAATCCAAATAACTTCTGCCCCCCATTCCGCAAACATTTGCCCCGCGAATGGGCCTGCAATTTCAATTCCTGAAAATACGACTTTAACCCCAGAAAGCGGGCCAAATTCAGGCATAGGTAAATGCGCTGCCATGTTCGATTCTCCTGTGAAACTCGGTTGACCCTCTAACCATGATCAAAGGGTCAATCCACGACGGTTACGTCATTAGCGGTACTGTTTCAGTACACTGCGGCCTAGTGTCAGTATTTGCATTTCATCTGAACCACCCGATACGCGGTCAACACGCAGGTCGCGCCAGAAACGTGCGATCCGATGTTCACCCGCGATACCAACGCCACCCAGTACTTGCATCGCAGAGTCCACCACTTCGAATGCGGCATTTGCACAGAAGTATTTACACATTGCTGCATCACCTGAGGTGATCAGCCCGTTATCACTCTTCCATGCAGTTTCGTATAACATGTTGCGCATTGAATTGAGCTTGATCGCCATATGTGCAAATTTTTCTTGAATTAATTGATAACGACCGATTGCTTCGCCGAATTGAACGCGTTGGTTGGCATAACGCGCCGCATCTTCAAATGCACACATCGCTGTACCGTAGTTAGTTAGCGCCACTAAGAAACGTTCATGGTCAAACTCTTCTTTTACGCGGTTAAAGCCGTTTCCTTCGCGACCGAACATGTCTTTTTCATCCAGTTCGACGTTATCAAAAGTAATTTCACAGCAGCTATCCATGCGCAGGCCCAGCTTTTCAAGTTTGTTAACCTTGATACCTGGTTTGCTCATATCCAAGAACCACTCAGTAAAGACGGGTTTATCTGGCGAATCTGCATCGCGACTCATCACCACAATGTATGGCGTATAGGCGCTACTGGTGATAAAACATTTGCTTCCGTTCAGGTAAACTTTACCGTTACGGCGCTGATAAGTAGTTTGCAGGCTACCCACGTCAGAACCCGCGCCCGGCTCAGTAATGGCTGAGTTCCACATTTGTTTCCCCGTGCCGCGGAACGCCATGATTTTATCAATCTGTTCTTGCGTCCCTTCACGCAGTACGGTATTGAAACCACCCGGCAGTTGATACAGCACGTATGTTGGCGCACCTAAACGCCCCAGTTCCATCCACACCGCAGCAACGGTGATAAACCCTGCATCTAAACCACCATGCTCTTCTGGAATCAGCAGGTTATCGATTTCCATATCCGCTAACGCTTTGACAAAGCGTTCAGGGTATTGGCTGTCGCGGTCGCATTGTGCGAAGTAGCTTTCCCAGTTTTCACTGGCCATCAGTTCACGGATCCCTGCGACAAACAGCTCCTGCTCATCATTCAATCTAAAATCCATATCAATAACCTCTTAAATGTTGTTTCTGAGTAAATTAGTCATCTTTCCAATGCACTTTGGCATCTTTAATAAACGAGAGCGTTACCATAATGTTGACGAAAAAAAGTGGGCATCCTCCGGCAATTATCGCTGTTTGAATTGGTTTCAATCCGCCTAGAGCCAGTAAAACAATGCCGATGACACCAACTAAAACAGACCAACCGATGCGCACTAACAATGGCGGCTCTTCACCGTCTTTCACTGCGCGACAAGTCGACATGGCGAGGGTGTAAGAACAAGCATTAATTAGTGTCACAGTGGCGATAAAGCAGAGGATGAAGAAGCCCCAAATTGTTACAGTACTCAAAGGTAAGGCAGCCCATGTCTCAATGATGGCGCGTGGAACGCCAAACTCATCAATCAGTTTTGGAATGTTAATAATATTTTGGTCGACAAGTTGCAGTGTGTTACTGCCTAAAATCGTCCAAATCAGAGTGGTACCTGCGGTCAGACCCGCGACCATACCAATACACAGTTCACGAACGGTACGACCTTTAGAGATACGTGCGAGGAAAATACACATTTGAATTGCGTAGATAACCCACCAAGCCCAATAGAATACTGTCCAGCCTTGTGGGAAACCGCTTTTACCGACCGCATCTGTATAGAACAGCATGCGCGGCATATACATCATTAATACCCCGATAGAATCGGTAAAGTAGTTAACGATAAAACTTGCACCACCAACAATGAATACCCATCCAAGCATTAAGAAACTCAGGTAGCTACGTACATCACTGGCAATTTTCACCCCTTTTTGCAGACCGAATGCCACACAGATTGCGTTCAAAACAATCCAGCAGAAAATAATGATCGCATCAAGCTGTAAAGTGTGAGGGATACCGAATAAATACTGAATACATTCAGTCACTAGCGGAGTTGCTAACCCTAAACTAGTGCCCATCGCAAGGATTAACGCCACTAAATAGAAGTTATCAACAATTGTTCCGAACCAACCATTTACGTGTTTTTCACCGACCAGCGGTACTAATGTACTACTTGGGCGGATAACATCCATTTTACGTACAAAGAAGAAGTAACCAAACGCAACCGTTAAGAAGCTATAGGTTGCCCACGGTAATGGCCCCCAGTGGAATAAGCTATAGGCAAGCCCAATACTTTTCGCCTGAGTTGAATAAGGGGCAAATTCAAAAGGCGGCGTTGAAATATAATAATAAATTTCAATAGACCCCCAGAAAAGTACCGCTGCCGATGTACACGAAGCGAACATCATGAAAATCCAGCTCGCACGGCTAAATTCAGGCTTCTCTTCTCCTAGGGTTTTTTTCGCATATGGCCCTAAAATCAACCAAAACCAGCCACCAAGCATCACGACCATATACCATTCAAATGCCCAGCCCCACACGTTTGTCACGTAGCTAAACACTTGGTTGATCACTTCATTCGAAGCATCAAGGTCACGGACGGTTAACCAACACAATAGTCCAACAATGATCAATGGAGGAAAAAACACTTTCGGTTCTATCCCACCCTTTTTATTTTCTTTGCTCATAGTTCGATCCCGATTTATTATTTAATACATAAGTTTTAAAATAGATATTATTCGCAATACCTCTCCACTTATTTATTATTTAATTCCTATAAATTTAATTAACTATTAATCCAATCACTATTCAAATCATGTCGGCTCATCATTAACAATTCTGTTATTAAGGTCACAATATTATTCGTGATAAATATTTGTTACTGTTTTTTCGTTTTTTTATTATCAAAATAACCAATCAATACAAATAGATAAAATATCTTGTAACGGCAATGTTATTAAATACCTTCAGTATTGGTGATTAGGGTAGCAATATTGAACATTTCGTCGCTAAGTTGATGATTTTTACAATATTGGTGAGTAAGGTAGCAGTATGAATATTTAAAACACGTTTAATTTCAAGTTTTCAATATTGGTGACCTAGGTTTTATTTTTAAATATCCAGTTCATGATAATTATATAATCCGAAACCAAAACGGATCATATTTATTAAATATATTTTTAGGAGATGTAATGAATATTATTACATGTTATAAATCTGTTCCTGATGAACAAGATATTATTATTAATAGCTCAGATGGCTCTTTAGATTTTTCCCGTGCGGATACCAAAATTAGTCAATATGATTTAAATGCCATCGAAGCGGCTAATCAAATTAAAGCACAACAACCCGATAGCAAAATCACAGCATTAAGTATTGGTGGCAAAGCGCTGACCAACATGAAAGGCCGTAAAGACGTGTTATCTCGCGGCCCAGATGAATTAGTCGTGGTTATTGATGACCAATTCGAACATGCCCTTCCTCATCAAAGTGCCATTGCCCTTGGTGCAGCCGCACAAAAAATAGGTTTTGACTTAATCATTTGTGGTGACGGTTCTGCTGACCTCAATGCACAGCAAGTCAGCATTCTACTAGGTGAAAGCCTGCAAATTCCTGCCATTAATGGCGTGAAGAAAATTGTTTCTCTTGGGGCAGATAACATTGTCGTTGAGCGCGAACTTGAAGATGAAATTGAAACATTGTCGCTTCCGCTGCCAGCCATTATTGCAGTGACCTCCGATATTAACGTCCCTGTTATTCCGTCTATGAAAGCAATTTTAGGCGCTGCGAAAAAGCCAGTTCAAGCATGGGGCATCGCTGATATTGCACTCGCAGATGTCGCCGCTTTATCGGCTCAATCGATTGCAGCACCGAAGCAAAAAGTGCGTCAACGCATCATTATTGAAGGTGATGGCGAAGACCAAATTGCACAATTTGCTGAACATTTAAGAAAAATTATTTAATCGGAGGCGTCATGAGCAAATTATCAACCGTTTGGGTCTTTAGCGATATGGCTTCTCGTCTACCCGAATTGATTGGCGGAGCACTCACCCTCGGTGAGCAAGTGAATGTATTAGCATTAGATGAAGCACAAAGTTCCCAAGCATTTCAATTGGGTGCAACACAAGTCTTTCAATTAACGGGCAAACCTGATGACCGTATTTTGGAAGACTACGCTGACACCATCGTTGCGACCATTAAACAACATGGCGACAAAGGCCTGTTACTACTACCGAATACACGTCGTGGAAAATTACTGGCTGCTCGTTTAGGTGCAAGACTGCAAGCTGCCGTATCAAATGATGCGGCATCGATTGCTATCGAAGCCGACAAAGCAGTCATTAAACATATGGTCTACGGCGGCTTAGCTTTTGGCCAAGAAACCTTAAATAGCATCTTTTCCATTGCAACCGTTACCACAGGCACCTTTGAAGCAGCTGCAAATGATGCATCACGCAGCGGGACGGCTCAAACTGCACAATGGGTCGAACCAAAACAATCTGTTGTACGTACCTCGGTTCAGAAAAAAGCAGGCAACTCCGTGGAATTAGACAAAGCTCGCCTTGTAGTGAGTGTAGGTCGCGGAATCGGCAGCCAAGAAAACATTGCCATTGCCAAAACGCTTGCGGATGCCATAGGTGCTGAAATTGCCTGCTCCCGCCCTGTCGCTGAAAATGAAAAATGGATGGAGCACGAGCGCTACGTTGGGATTTCCAACTTAATGCTCAAACCTGAACTTTACCTTGCTGTCGGTATTTCAGGGCAAATCCAGCACATGGTCGGGGCAAATGGCGCACAAACTATCGTTGCCATTAACAAAGATAAAAACGCACCTATCTTCCAATTTGCCGATTACGGCATTGTCGGTGATTTATTCAAAATTCTGCCTGCTTTAACGCAGCAATTGGCGAAATAAGCCTATCGCAGTGGAGTTGTCACTCCACTGCTTAGTATGATTTGGAGAAACTATGTCCGATGATATTTTTGATGCAATCATTGTTGGCGCAGGCCTAGCGGGTTCTGTCGCTGCACTGGTGCTTGCCCGTGAAGGTGCGCAAGTTCTCCTAATTGAAAGAGGAAACTACGCTGGCGGGAAGAACGTCACAGGTGGGCGGATGTACGCCCATAGTTTAGAACGCATTATTCCTGGATTTACCCAAGAAGCGCCTATCGAACGCATGATCACCCGTGAAAGGCTGTCATTTATGACTGAAACCGGTGCCGTCACCGTCGATTTTCAAAATAGCGCCGAGCAGAGCCCAGACGAAACATCTTGGTCTGTTTTACGGGGAAAACTCGATCCGTGGCTGGTAGAACAAGCTGAAAATGCGGGAGCGCAATGCATTACAGGTATCCGAGTTGATAAACTGGTCGAGCGGGACGGCAAAATCGTTGGTGTCGAAGCGGATGGTGATGTGCTTGAAGCCAAAGTTGTTATTTTGGCTGATGGGGTGAATTCACTGCTCGCCGAACAAATTGGCATGACGAAGCGTGTGAGCACTGAACATGTCGCTGTTGGGGTTAAAGAATTAATCGAACTCCCTAAAGATGTTTTATGTAATCGCTTCAATATTAAAGACAATGAAGGCGTTGCATGGCTATTTGCTGGCTCGCCAACTGATGGGCTAATGGGGGGAGGATTCTTATATACCAATGAGGACACTGTCTCTTTAGGTCTGGTTTGTGGTTTGCATCATATCAAAGATGCCAAAAAATCTGTTCCACAAATGTTAGAAGATTTTAAGCAGCACCCCGCTGTCGCCCCGTTAATTGAAGGCGGCAAGATGATTGAATACGCTGCACACGTTGTGCCAGAAGCGGGCTTAAAAATGCAGTCGGAACTTGTCCGTGATGGCGTGTTAATTGCGGGTGATGCAGCGGGTATGTGTATGAACCTTGGGTTTACCATTCGCGGCATGGATTTAGCCGTTGCCTCGGGTGAAGCGGCAGCTAAAACTGTGCTTAATGCAATGAAAAAAGAAGACTTTAGCAAGCAAGGGCTCAGTGCATATCTTTCACTATTAAATGAAGGTCCACTGCGTGACATGAAGATGTACCAAAAAATGCCTGAATTTTTGGATAACCCACGTATGTTTACCGCTTACCCAGAAATGGCGATTGGGATTGCGAAAAAATTATTTACCATTTCGGATGAAGCGCCTGTTCCACTGCGTAAAACCATGCTGCAACATGCGAAAAAAGTGGGCTTCATGAATTTAATCAAGGATGGAATTAAAGGAGTGAGAGCAATATGAGCCAGCCAGTTAACGTTGATGTCAAACTTGGTATCAATAAATTTAATGTCGATGAAGAAAATCCACATATCGTCATCAAAGAACACCCTGATATGCAAGTGCTCGACACTTTAACAAAGGCCTGCCCCGCAGGTTTATATAAAAAACAAGAAGATGGCTCAGTCCGTTTTGACTATGCTGGCTGCCTTGAGTGCGGTACTTGCCGTATTTTAGGCTTAGAGAGTGCACTCGAAAAGTGGGAATACCCACGAGGCACTTTCGGCATTGAATTTCGTTACGGCTGATTAGTATTACTCTCGAAGTTTCAAAGACTTCGAGAGTTTTATAGCGTATTTTACGCTGACACTGGGATACACAATGAAACCGAAAAGTTTTGATGATATTCAATTCTCCTCCGTGCATCGGCGGATCATGCTGTGGGGCAGCGGCGGGCCTTTTCTTGATGGTTATGTATTGGTTCTGATCGGTGTCGCACTTGAACAACTCACCCCTTTACTCAATTTAAGCAGCGAGTGGATAGGCTTACTCGGCGCAGCAACCCTTGCAGGGTTATTTATCGGTACATCACTCTTTGGCTATATATGTGACCAAGTCGGTCGACGCAAAATGTTCCTCATTGACATTGTGGCGATTGGCGTCATTTCTGTCGCAACCATGTTTGTCTCCACGCCATTGCAGCTACTTCTCATGCGCTTTTTGATTGGCATTGTGATTGGCGCTGATTACCCCATCGCTACCTCAATGATCACCGAATTTTCAAACACCAAACAAAGGGCATTTGCCGTCGGCTTTATTGCGGCGATGTGGTATGTGGGGGCAACTTGCGCCAACCTTGTGGGCTATGTGCTGTACGATGTCGAAGGCGGCTGGCGCTGGATGCTAGGCAGCGCAGTAATCCCTTGCATCGTTATTTTGATCGGTCGCTTTGATTTGCCTGAATCGCCACTGTGGTTGATACGTAAAGGGCGAATTAAAGAATGTGAAAAAATGATGGAAAAACTATTCGGGCAACCCGTGGTGTTTGAAGCGGAAGAACAGAAGAAAACACATTTCCTGCAATTATTCACTAAACGTCATTTTTCCTTCGTCTTATTTACCGCGATTATTTGGACTTGCCAAGTGATCCCAATGTTCGCCATCTATACCTTCGGCCCACAAATTGTTGGGCAGCTCGGTTGGGATCAAGGTAAAAACGCCGCACTCGGTAACGTCGTGATCAGCCTATTCTTTATGTTAGGTTGCCTGCCTGCCATGTATTGGCTCAATAAAATGGGCAGACGTCCCTTACTTATTGGCAGCTTTGCCATTATGACACTTGCACTAGCGACCCTCGGGCTATTTTCCAACCTTGGGATCTGTCTGGTGATCATTATGTTTGGGATCTACGCCTTTTTCTCTGGAGGGCCTGGGATCTTACAATGGCTCTATCCAAATGAACTGTTCCCAACGGATATCCGTGCTTCTGCCGTCGGTGTGATCATGTCAATTAGCCGTATCGGAACCATCTTTTCTACGTGGGCTCTGCCTGTGTTTATCAGTGAATATGGTATTAGTAATGTGGTATTGATGGGGGCGGGAGTGTCGTTATTAGGTTTAGTCGTTTCGATATTGTTTGCTCCAGAAACCAAAGGGTTAACGCTAGCACAAACATCAGTAATGGGAATTAGTCGTCGAAAGGAATAATTTTGTTAATGATGACAAGCAAGGCCATCCATTGATGGCCTTCTTATTTTACTCATAAAAATGAGAGCAAATTAAACTTAACACATAGCCAGACAGTTGCATAAGCGAAAATCGCCGCGATGATATCGTCGATCATAATGCCAAAACCGCCGCCAACTTTACGGTCAAAAATACGGATCGGCCAAGGCTTCCACATATCGTAAATACGGAAAATAAAGAAAGCGGTGACAACCCACTCAAAATCCACCACAGGGATCGCCATCAACGTAATCCACATACCGATAAACTCATCCCAGACAATACTGCCGTGGTCATGAATTTTCATGTCGTCCGACGTGCGTTGGCAAATCATACAGCCAATCCAGAAGCCTGCAACAATCACCACCCATAAACTCCAAACGGGCATCCCTGACATCAATAGCCAGAATGGGATTGCAGCGAGTGAGCCCATCGTTCCAGGAACAATCGGCGATAATCCACTGCCAAACCCCGTAGCAAGTAAATGCCATGGGTTACGCATGTTTAGCCGTTTTTTCGCTTCTACTTTTTCTTGGCTAGTCGCCATAAACACCTTCCGAAACAAAGTGATCGAAACCTTTAAGGTTTACATCAACTTCTTGGTTATTGCAAAAGTAGCGGATCCCTTCGGATTGGGGTTTGATCTGCCCAATACAGGTAAAACCAGAGCCTGTATGTGCTAACGCCATTTCTAGCGCACCACGGTTGATTTCAGGTACTGTGAAGCACAATTCATAATCTTCACCGCCACTGAGCGACCATAAGCGCCCTTGTTCTACACTACAACTTTGTTTTAACGCCTCCGATTGTGGCAACGAATCTAAGTTGATCCGCGCACCGCAGCCACTGGCTTTTAAAATATGGTTTAAATCGGAAACCAAGCCATCAGAAATATCAATCGCTGAAGAGGCTAAATTACGCAGGGCTTGGCCTTGTAAAATACGCGGTTGAGGACGCAAATGGCGTGCAACTAACCACGCATTGTCTTCGGTGTTCGCAACATGCAGTCTATCTTGCAAAATAGCGAGCCCTGCCGCGCTATCCCCCAATGTGCCTGTCACATAAATCCAATCGCCATTACGCGCACCAGAACGGGACATTGCTTTACCAACTGGCACTAAGCCATGCACTGTATAGGTTAAGCTCATAGGCCCACGAGTCGTATCACCACCAATTAATTGCATTCCATAATAATTTAGTTGTTCGAACAAACTATCACTAAAAGACTGCAACCATTCACAATCGACACAAGGCAGTGTAATAGCTAAAGAAACCCATGCAGGATCAGCCCCCATTGCAGCAAGGTCACTTAAATTAGAGGCTAATGATTTGTACGCAAGGTCAGCGGGAGAAATCGTAGGTAGGAAATGAATGCCGGAAACGAGAGTGTCAGTACTCACAGCAAGTTGCTGTTTTTCCGGGATGGTCATCAACGCACAATCATCACCAATACCGATATTCACATCACGTCGGTTAGTGGTTTGACGGTTAAAGTAACGTGCGATGAGGTCAAATTCGCCATATGACATGGTAGATTTTCCGTTTTCGCTATCTCTATTTTCGTTTTAAACGAAATAAATAATTTATACTCTGAATAATTCAAGTTACAAATAGGCGGCAAATGACTGCACTTCCTAAAATAGACTAAAACCTGCATTTGAGCCAATTCTAGCCAATACACCTGTAACTTAAAGTATGACGAGCCTATAAGTACAAAGGTAGACTGAAACCCAGCCTACCTCTCGACTACTGTAGTGTTACAGGAGGGAACCCTGATATTATTATTTTTTACGGCGAACCGCTGGTGCCGCTTTATCTAATACACCGTTAACGAATTTATGGCTATCTTCTGCGCCGAATACTTTCGCTAATTCAATACCTTCATTAATTGCGACTTTGTAAGGCACATCTTCACGGAAGCTCAATTCAAACATAGAGACACGTAAAATCGCTTTTTCTACCTGACCCAGCTCTTCGAGTTGACGAGATAAATAAGGCGCCATCAGTTGATCAAGCTTAGTTGCATTGGTCGCAACGCCTGATAACAGTTCACGAAAATAGTTTACGTCAACGTCTGACATGTCCTGTTCAGCAATAAACTCATATTCGACTTCAGCAATTGGATTGCCAGATAATTGCCATGAATAAATGGCCTGTACAGCACACTCACGAGCGCGGCGACGAGCAGCAGGTTTCACAAGATTCCCCTTAAATTTAAAAACTATACACAATAATTTGTGTCGCAAAGAGGTTTACACACTCTCCGCGACGTCACATTATTTGTGTATTATTTGCCTTTGATGGCTTTAATCACATTAATCATTTCAAGTGCTGTTAAGGCAGCTTCAGCGCCTTTGTTGCCCGCTTTAGTACCCGCACGTTCAATAGCTTGCTCGATATTTTCAGTGGTTAATACACCAAAAGTTACAGGCACTTCGCTATTCATTGCAACATGGGACAGGCCAGAGCTGCACTCACCCGCAACGTATTCAAAATGAGCAGTACCACCACGGATAACCGTACCTAGTGCAATAACGGCATCATATTTTTTAGTTTCAACTAGCGCTTTCGCGGTTAATGGCAGTTCATAGGCACCCGGGACCCAAACGATAGTAATGTTGTCGTTTGAAACTTGGCCAATACGCTCTAACGCATCAACAGCGCCTTCCAGCAGACTATCATTAATAAAGTTGTTAAAACGAGCAATAGCGATAGCAACACGCGCTTTCGGCGCAGCAACAACACCTTTAATTACGTTCATAGTCTTCCTCTAATATTAATTATAACCCGCGGGGCGCGGATTTTATCACATTCTTTCGTTTATCGTATGCGCGAATTTCAAAAAAACGCACTTACCAGACAGGGCGTAGCCTGACACGCAGGTCATCACCGACTTTCGTCACATCTGTAAATTCAAATCTTGGCGCATCCACCAAGGCATTTAATGCAGGGAAATCAACCAAACCACGTGCATTGTTGCCCAGTAATTTAGGGGCAATATACACAATCAGTTCATCAACAATACCCAGCTTGAGTAACGATCCCGCTAATTTGGCCCCCGCTTCTACCCAAATACTGTTTACGTTACGTTTCGCCAGCTGCATCATTAAAATAACCAGATCAGTGCCGTTATCATCAGCGGGAACGGCAATCTGCTCAACTTTTCCTTGCCATGATGTGTTTGCTTCTGGGGTTGCGCGAACTAACCAACACTCACCATCAAGTTGTGTGACTTTATGGTCAGCCGTCACGCGGTTGTGGTTATCCAGCACAATACGGATTGGCTGGCGCACTTGGCTTTCTGGGTAAACGTGTTGAATATCCGCGGGGAGCTCGTTCCAACGCACTGTCAGAGATGGGTCATCCGCAATCACAGTGCTACTGGTGCTTAAGATGGCGCTAGCCTGGGCACGAAACTCTTGGACATCTTTACGCGCCGCAGCACTGGTGATCCACTTACTTTCGCCTGTCTCTAACGCGGTTTTACCATCGAGTGAGGCGGCAAGTTTTAACTGAATATACGGGAAGCCAGTACGCATGCGTTTTAAGAAACCGCGGTTTGCCGCTTCGGCTTCCTCTAATAAAACATTACTGCGAGTTTCAATTCCCGCTTGAGACAACATGTACAGACCACGCCCAGCGACCTGTGGGTTGGGGTCTTGCATCGCGGCAACAACACGACTCACGCCTGCGTTAATCAATGCTTCTGCACAAGGTGGTGTACGGCCATGATGGCTACAAGGTTCAAGGGTGACATACGCCGTTGCCCCTTTCGCTTTCTCGCCCGCCATTCGCAGTGCATGCACTTCCGCATGGGGTTCACCCGCTTTTTGGTGATAGCCTTCACCCACAATTTCGCCATCACGTACAATCACACACCCGACGTTCGGATTCGGTGATGTGGTAAAACGGCCAAGACGTGCTAATTCAAAAGCACGCGCCATGTAAATGTTATCTTGTTCAATCATTGGCGCTAATCCTGTAATTTCGCGATTTCTTCGCCAAACTCACGCACATCTTCAAAACTACGATAAACCGAGGCAAAACGGATATACGCCACTTTATCGAGCTTTTTCAGCTCATCCATTACCAAGCTACCAATTAATTTCGACGGAACTTCACGTTCCCCTGTCGCACGGAGCTGGGACTTAATGGAAATAATAGCTTGTTCAATATCATCAGAGCTAACAGGGCGTTTTTCCAACGCTTTTTGCATACCGCGATTGAGTTTTTCTTCATCAAACGGCTCACGCACTTCATCACTTTTAATGACTCGGGGCATGACAAGTTCTGCCACTTCAAACGTGGTAAAACGTTCATGACAAAGCAAACATTGGCGGCGTCTACGGACTTGAGCACCTTCACCAACCAGACGCGAGTCGATGACTTTCGTATCTACAGCTGAGCAAAATGGGCAATGCATAGCGTTTCCTGAGTCCTATTTACGGAGGGATAGTTTACCCTACTATGCAAGAAAAAACACCTTGTAAGGTAACTTACAAGGTGTTCGTAACTCTTCATATTTCGTGTTGTGAGGGTGTTAGCTGCACTCCGATACCCTAGTCACATAGTTTACTATGTTCCTAGGGATATCGCTCGCTTGCTGCCTACTCACAACACAAACTATTTTGAGTACTAATTGGCTTAGTTATTTATCGTTTTTAAAAACTAAGGCAGTAATGACTCTTGGTCAGCACCTTCTTTCTCGACTTTCGCTTGAATCAAGTGTTCACGCTTCATACCCATCTTCAGTGCTAATGCAGAAGCCACATAAATAGATGAGATAGTACCGATAGTTACACCGATTAACATAACCAGTGAGAAGCCTTCCAACATTGCGCCACCGAACAGGTACAGCATCAGAACCACTAACAAAGTAGTGGCTGATGTCATGATGGTACGGCTCAGTGTTTGTGTCAAAGAGACGTTCATGATTTCGTACGGTGTACCACGACGAATTTTGCGGAAGTTTTCACGGATACGGTCGGAAACAACGATACTGTCGTTCAGCGAGTAACCAATAACCGACATCAATGATGCTACGATGGTCATATCTATCTCAATATGGAACAGAGACAGAATACCCAAGGTAATCACCACGTCATGGGCAAGAGACAATACGGCACCCGCTGCCAGACGCCATTCGAAACGGAAACCGACATAAATCAAAATACAGATAAGCGCAGTTAACAGAGCTAATGCCCCTGTTTGCGCCAGCTCTGCACCGACACTCGGCCCCACGAATTCGATTCGTTTTACAGTGGCTTTATCATCAACGTTTTGGTTGATAATCGTAATAATCTCTTTGCCGACTTCTTGACCCGCAGTGCCTTCAATTGGCGGGATACGGATCATGATGTCACGGCTGCTACCAAAGTTTTGAATCAATGGGTCTTTATGGTTCGAGTTAGACAAGCTATCACGAATTTTATCCAAATCAGCAGGTTGACTTAGGTTAATCTCAATAACCGTCCCCCCAGTGAAATCTAGACCCCAGTTAAACCCTTTTAGTCCGATAATGACAACTGATGCAACCAATAACAGAGCTGAAATCGTGAAGGCAACGTTGTCCCAGCGCATAAAGTCATAGACTTTACGGCCATAGTTCAATTGTTCAACAGTATAATCCTGTGCCACAACGTGCTCCTTAAATTGACAGCTTGTTAATACGTTTACCACCATATAGCAGGTTCACAATCGCACGTGTACCTACAATCGCTGTAAACATAGAGGTTGCGACACCAATCGCTGTCGTAATTGCAAAGCCTTTAATCGACCCCGTCCCCACTGCATATAGAATGATAGCGGTGATCAATGTCGTTAAGTTTGCATCGATAATACTTGAGAAGGCACCTTTATAACCTTCATGAATCGCTTGCTGAACGGATCGCCCGTTTTTCAGCTCTTCTTTAATACGTTCGTTGATCAGTACGTTGGCATCGACCGCAACCGCAAGGGTTAATACGATACCCGCAATACCTGGCATGGTAAGTGTTGCACCTGGCAACAACGACATCACACCCACAATTAACACCAAGTTAGCTAACAGCGCGCTACTCGCAATCAAACCAAATTTACGATAGTAGATAATCATAAACAGGATAGACGCTAACAGACCCGCGATACACGCCTTCAGACCTTGCTCGATATTTTGCATACCCAGTGTTGGACCGATAGTACGTTCTTCAACGATTTGAATTGGCGCAATCAATGCACCTGCACGTAATAATAATGAAAGCTGGCGTGCTTCATTACCATTATTGATACCAGTGATACGGAATTTGCTACCAAAACGTGCAGAAATACGTGCAGCATTGATAACTTTTTCGTCTTTCACCAAGATTGAACGGCCAGTCGCATCTTTTTTACCGCTGTCTTTATATTCAACAAACAGCGTTGCCATTAGCTTGTCTTGGTTATCACGCGTAAAGTCAGACATGATAGAACCACCAGAACTATCAAGGCTGATGCTCACTTGCGGTGCACCGTTTTCATCGGCTTCAGAGGTGGAGTCAGTGATATGGTCCCCCGTTAAAATAACGCGTTTATACAGGACATATGGCGCCCCTTCACGGTCATATTTAACTTCAGAGTCACCTGGTACACGGCCACTTTCTGCAGCGGATGAATCCACGCTGGTATTGACAAGGCGGAATTCTAATGTAGCGGTTGCGCCTAAGATTTCTTTAGCACGTGCTGTATCTTGAATACCCGGTAACTCAACCACAATGCGGTCTGCACCTTGGCGTTGAACTAAAGGCTCAGCAACGCCTAATTGGTTTACACGGTTACGGATGATAGTAATGTTTTGAGAAACAGCATAGTTACGAGCTTCACGTAAGCGCTCGTCGGTCATCACAGCGATCATCGTGTTGTCGCTGCCATCACTAAACACGAGGTCTGGATATTTACGTGCTAGTGCTTTTTCTGCTTGGCTACGATCGTCAGCATTACGGAAGCGAACTTCAACGCTGTAATCATTGCCTTTACGAATAGAAGAGTACGCAATGCCTTCTTGACGCAGGTCATTACGCAAACCATCCATGTTTTGTTCCTGCAACTTACCTAATGCAGTGTCCATATCAACTTCCATCAGGAAGTGAACCCCACCACGCAGGTCAAGACCCAGCTTCATCGGCTCACCGCCGACAGCTTCGAGCCACTTAGGCGTCGCAGGTGCAAGGTTTAATGCAACAACATACTGGTCACCCAGTGCATTCATGATGACTTCACGAGCACGTAACTGAACATCAGAGTTGTTGAAACGGGCTAAAATTGCCCCATTTTCCAGAGAGATAGACTTACTCTCAATGTTGTCATCTTGTAACGATTTTTGGACTTGGACCAGCGTTTGTTCATTGGCGGCGGTTCCCCGCACGCCAGTGATCTGAACAGCCGGATCCTCACCATATAGGTTAGGAAGCGCATAAAGCAGACCGATGAGGATCGCAACGATCAACATCAGATACTTCCACAAAGGATAACGGTTTAGCACGGCAGTTCCCTTCGGGAAAATCAGAATTAAATTGCTTTCATTGTGCCTTTAGGTAAAACAGCAGCAACGAAATCACGTTTGATGGTTACTTCTGTGTTCTCACTCAGTTCAAGAACAACATAACCTGTTTCAGACACTTTAGTCACACGTCCGATTAAACCGCCAGTTGTTAAAACTTCATCACCTTTAGTGATAGATTCCATCAATTTACGGTGTTCTTTCGCACGTTTTTGCTGTGGACGCAAAATCATGAAATAGAAGATCAGCGCAAAAACAACAAGCATGATAACCATGGTGTATGGGCTACCTTGCGCTGGTGCACCTGCTGATGCCGCTGCTTCAGAAATAAAAAAACTCATTCAACTTTCCTCATTGTTTTATTGAAAGCAATTTTAAGTACAGACTCTAACTAATTCAGTGCGTTTATATTCGAAGTCTAACGAATAAACCAAGCTAACTATGCTACACAGATTAGCGTGATTTCGCACTTAAATTCATTCGATATTTAACGAAGGTTCAGGTTTTCCAATCTTTTGATAGAAATCTTTCGCAAACTCTTCGAAATTACCGTCTTCAATGGCTTGGCGGATACCCGCCATTAAACGTTGATAATAACGTAAATTATGGATGGTATTGAGCCTTGCGCCAAGAATTTCATTACATCTATCAAGATGATGCAAGTAGGCACGACTGTAATGACGACAAGTATAGCAGTCACAATCCGCATCGAGCGTTGATGTGTCAGATTTATACTTCGCATTACGAATTTTTACCACGCCATTTGTGACAAATAAATGGCCGTTTCGTGCATTTCGTGTTGGCATCACACAGTCGAACATGTCGATACCACGACGAACGCCTTCCACTAAATCTTCTGGTTTACCGACACCCATTAAATACCGCGGTTTTTCTGCCGGAATTTGTGGGCAAACATGCTCTAAAATACGGTGCATATCTTCTTTCGGTTCGCCAACGGCGAGGCCGCCTACAGCGTAACCATCAAAGCCAATTTCCACCAGCCCCTTAACCGAAATATCACGTAAATCTTCGTAAACACTGCCTTGGATGATACCAAACAACGCATTTTTATTGTTTAACTCATCAAAACGTTGGCGGCTACGCGCAGCCCAGCGCAGTGACATTTCCATTGAGGTCTTTGCATAATCCCAATCTGCTGGATATGGCGTACATTCGTCAAATATCATCACGATATCTGAACCGAGGTCGTACTGAATTTCCATCGATTTTTCAGGGCTTAAGAAAACTTTCTCACCATTAATTGGGTTACGGAAGTGTACGCCTTCTTCTTTAATTTTACGCATCGCGCCAAGACTAAAGACTTGGAAACCACCCGAATCCGTTAAAATTGGACCTTGCCATTGCATAAAGTCATGGAGGTCACCATGCAACTTCATGATTTCTTGGCCGGGACGTAACCACAGGTGGAAAGTATTGCCTAACAGGATTTGGGCACCCGTTTCTTTCACTTCTTCTGGGGTCATACCTTTTACGGTACCGTAGGTGCCCACTGGCATAAATGCAGGGGTTTCAACCACACCGCGCTCAAACACTAAACGGCCGCGGCGTGCATTGCCATCGGTCGTTTGTAATTCATATTTCACGTTTGCCTCCAAACATCAGAAAAACAGTCTGATGTTATCGATAATATTAATTTGCTAAGCAAGCAGCCGATGCCACCGCTTATCACTGATTATTCGCCAATTTTTTCGAATTTTGCATTCGCATTGGGGGTGATAAACATCGCATCACCATAGCTAAAGAAACGGTATTGCTCAGCAACCGCTTCTTTGTACGCATTCATTGTGTTTTTATATCCAGCAAATGCAGAAACCAACATAATTAATGTCGATTCAGGCAGATGGAAGTTAGTGATGAGTGCATCAATCACCTGATATTCATAACCTGGATAAATAAAAATTTGGGTATCATCAAAAAATGGAGCAATTAAGGCATCTTGGCTGGCTTTAGCTGCGCTTTCTAATGAACGAACTGACGTTGTTCCCACTGCAATAACACGGTTACCACGCGCTTTACACGCCAATACCGCATCAACCACATCTTGTGGCACTTCCGCATATTCGGAGTGCATGATGTGGTCTTCGATGGTATCAACACGAACAGGCTGGAACGTCCCCGCGCCAACATGTAACGTGACAAACGCCATTTCGACACCTTTTTGGCGCAAAGCTTCAAGCAAAGGCTCATCAAAGTGTAGGCCAGCCGTTGGTGCTGCGACAGCCCCCGGTTTTTCACTATACACGGTTTGATAAAGCTCTTTGTCCGCTTCTTCATCAGGTCGGTCGATGTAAGGTGGCAATGGCATATGACCAATTTGGTTCAAAATGCTCAACACATCCCGTTCATCATCAAAACGCAGCTCAAATAAAGCTCCATGACGCGCCACCATCGTGGCGTTGACGCTTTCATCTTCACCCAGCAACAATTCAGTGCCTTCTTTCGGCGCTTTTGAGGCGCGAACATGTGCTAATACACGGTGCTCGTCCAACATGCGTTCAATGAGAACTTCAATTTTACCGCCGCTAACTTTACGACCAAATAGCCTTGCAGGGATCACGCGAGTATTGTTGAATACCAGTAAATCCCCTTTCTCCAATTTTTCTAGAACATCCGTAAAAACACCATGCGTTAGCTGCCCCGATCCGCCATCTAGACTTAATAAGCGGCAAGCGCTACGTTCAGCCTGTGGGTAGTGGGCAATCAGTTCTTCAGGTAATTCAAAAGTAAAATCAGAAACACGCATTGTATTGACATCAATCTAAAAAAAACAGGCGACTAGTCTAGTGCCGCACCGCCTTTGGCGCAAGAAATAAGCGCAAAATCGCACAAAAAACCACCATTATTTGACAAATATTTTGTTAGCAAAAAATTCTGTACGCTATTTATCCATTCGATAAATGAATTATTTCTGTTTTTCCTTTTATCTCTCAATACTCATACCTCATGAATTTCGAATTAGAGGAATTCTTTATTATTCCTCTACCAAGTAATGTCCTGTAAGTTTCGAATTCAACATAATTACTGCTATAGTTTGAGCAATCAAAAAGTTAGCTAAGCTGCGTTGCATGTCCTATGGATTTCGAATCACAGGTAGGCAGCAAGTAAAGATATCCCGATGAGCATACATGAGTATGTGATTCGGGTGGCTTTACGAAGCTAACACCCCTGTGGTTTGAAAGACGACGGACATTTTAAAGTGAATTATTTAGCGCACCTCCACCTAGCCCACCTCGCTGACAGCTCCCTGCTCGGCAATACAATGGCTGACTACGTTCGCGGCAACCCTGCGGGCATTTACTCGTCCGAAATTGTCTCTGGCATTATGATGCACCGAGCCGTCGATCGAATTACTGACACACATCCCTTAGTCAAAGAAGCCAAATTGCTGTTTCGTGAGGAATATCGGCGTGTTGCGCCGATCACCTTGGATTTAGTATGGGATCATTTTTTGTCTTTGCATTGGTCGACAATTGAGCCAGCCATTTCATTGCCTGAATTTGTGCGTTATTGTCGAAATATTATCGAACCTCAGCTTTGTCATACCCCTGAAAAATTTCAGGAGCTAAATGAGTATCTCTGGCCGCAGCAATGGTTAATTCGCTACGCAGACAAAAGCTATATCGGTAAATCCCTGAATGGGATGGCGAAAAGAAGGCCTAAACTGAGTGCGCTAAGTGGTTCATTTGATGATTTTTTATTGCAGTATAGTGAACTTGAAAATATTTTCTTTCAATTTTACCCACAAATGATGGTGAATGCGCTGCAACAAATTTTTGTACAAGATGTCACAATACAGGCAAAGGAATAAATTAATGCTTGCACTTTGGCAGAATAAAACTATCTTATTGATATTAATTTATTAAACCAGTACAATTGATAGCTAAAACCTATCACAATAATTGGTTTAAATGTCTTTATTATCAAAAGATAATTTTTTATCCTTTTGGAAGTCTATGTCCGAAAATACATAATTTTTTGTAAAATCTCTCGGACAAAAATCAAACTCATAGGAGTAAATTATGGTTCTGGTAACACGTCAAGCCCCTGACTTTACTGCTGCTGCTGTTTTAGGTAACGGTGAAATCGTTGAAAACTTCAACCTGAAAACCCACCTGAACGGCCGTCCAGCTGTGATCTTCTTCTGGCCAATGGACTTTACTTTCGTTTGTCCTTCAGAGCTGATCGCATTTGACCACCGCTATGAAGAATTCAAAAAACGCGGTGTTGAAATTGTTGGTGTTTCTTTTGACTCTGAGTTTGTTCATAACGCATGGCGTAAAACCCCAGTAGATAACGGCGGTATCGGTGAAGTTAAATACCCGATGGTTGCTGATATCAAACGCGAAATCATGAAAGCTTACGGTATTGAACACCCAGAAGCAGGCGTTGCCCTGCGTGGTTCTTTCCTCGTTGACAAAAACGGTGTTGTTCGTCACCAAGTGGTTAACGACCTGCCATTAGGCCGTAACATCGACGAAATGCTGCGTATGGTTGACGCACTGCAATTCCACGAAGAGCACGGTGATGTTTGCCCAGCTCAGTGGGAAAAAGGAAAAGAAGGTATGAATGCTTCTCCAAAAGGCGTTGCTGACTACCTGACCAAAAACTCTGCAAAACTGTAATCAATCGATTTAGTTTTTCGAAAGCGGGCACTGCCCGCTTTTTCTTTTCATAAGCTCGTCCTAAGAAACATCTCAAACAACCCCAAAATCTCCCTTATCATTTATCTCTGACTATAAACCTTTCCTTATTTATATTACCGTTACAATTAGAATCATTTAATTACAAATAAATAACAAAGCTAGGTATCGGAAAATGAAATTAAAACTCATCACTTCAATCGCCCTCATCAGTGCATTACTTGCAGGATGTGATAGCAGCCAAACCGCATCAGAAAGTAACTTCAAAAAGTCTATCCAAGATTACCTCGATACTAAGAAAGCGATTTGTATCAATGTAGATCCTATGCCAGCAGGCTTTATCACCAAATTCAGCTACCGTAATATTGAACAACTGGATACTTTAGTGAATGCAGGTTTACTGGAAAAAAGCGAAAAACAAGTCACCGTGAAAGATATGTGGAGTGGAGAGCAAGTAGGGGATGGCGTCGAATATACATTGACCAGTGAAGGGCAAAAATTTTATAACGAGAAGCAAGCCCAATCTTCAGGCCGTGGCAGTTTCTGCACGGGTAAGTTAGTCGTTAACGAAGTCACTAATTTTACTGAGCCAGCTGAGCGCGGTGGTCAGCAGATTTCTATCGCCAACTACACGCAAAAACTGGAGGATGTTGCTGCATGGGCAAAAAATGAAAAAGTGATTGCGGCTTATCCTCAAATTAAATCAGCACAAACACATGCTGAACGTGCACAGCAAAGCCCTCTCATTTTAACCAATAATGGTTGGGTCCACATGGCATTGTTTAATAAGAAATAATATACTTCATGGGCTCTTTTTGAGCCCTTTTCCTATCCATATTTAAATCCTGCTTATTGATAAATAACCCTACCCAGTTAACACTTCTTAACTCAAATATTCAACGTTCTGCACTATTGTATGCTATACATTAAAAACACAAATAATTAACAAATTATTCATATTATTGATTTGTGTTACATCAAACTTTACCTTAACTGGGAGATACGAATGATCAGAACATCATTACGCCCTGCTGCTTTACTAGTTTCCTTATTATTTTCAAGTCAACTCTTTGCTGCATCAGAACCTGCCGTTGAAGCCAAAAAAGGCATGGTCGTTTCATCTCAACATTTAGCCTCACAAATTGGCGCAGATATCTTGAAATCAGGCGGAAACGCTGTGGATGCTGCAGTGGCAGTTGGCTATGCCCAAGCCGTTGTTAACCCGTGTTGTGGCAATATTGGCGGTGGCGGCTTTATGACCATTCACTTGGCTGATGGCAAAGACCTATTCATCAATTTTAGAGAAACCGCCCCTGCCGCAGCAAGCGCTGACATGTATCTTGATAAAGACGGTAAGTTAATCAAAGACGCAAGCCTGTATGGCTACCTCGCTTCGGGTGTGCCGGGTACCGTAAAAGGCCTTGATTACGCATTAGAAAAATACGGCACGATGAGCCGCCAACAAGTGATGGAGCCTGCAATTAAGCTTGCCAGAGAAGGCTTCACCCTAACCCGTGCAGATACCGATGTGCTGGATACAACCACCGAGCGCTTTAAACAAGACCCTGAAGTTGCGCGTATATTCTTAAAACCTGATGGTAGTGCTTTCCAGCCCGGTGACTTATTGGTACAAACCGATTTAGCCAATACCCTTGAAAAAATTGCCAAAAATGGGCCGTCCGCTTTCTATGAAGGTGAAATACCAAAAGCGGTCGAGGAGGCGTCAAAGAAAAATGGCGGCATACTCACCGCGAAAGATTTTGCCGATTTTACTATCACGGACACAACACCAGTTAGCTGTACCTATAGAGGCTATCAATTTATTTCTGCGCCACCGCCAAGCTCAGGTGGTGTTACTATCTGCCAAACCTTAAATATTTTAGAGGGTTATGACCTTAAAGAGATGGGTTTTAATTCTGCTGAGTATATTCATACCCTAACCGAGGCTATGCGCCACGCCTATATGGACCGAAATACGTTTCTTGGCGACCCTGAGTTTGTGGATAACCCAACCGAAAAATTGTTAAGCAAAGCCTACGCCGAAGAGCTGCGCAAAGAAATCAAGCCAAACCAAGCGACACCTTCAACACAAGTTCAGCCAGGTATGGGGCCTCATGAAAAGCCAGAAACAACGCATTACTCGGTTGTTGATGAAAAAGGAAATGCTGTTTCAACTACTTACACAATCAACGGTCGATTTGGCTCCGTGGTTATCCCTCCAGGAACAGGTTTCTTCCTTAATGATGAAATGGACGATTTCACCACAAAAGTTGGAGAGAAAAACCTTTATGGCTTAGTACAAGGTGAACGAAATTCTATCGCGCCGGGTAAACGTCCACTTTCATCAATGAGCCCAACTATTGTCACCAAAGACGGCAAAGTATTCTTAGTGCTTGGCTCACCGGGAGGCTCACGAATTATTTCTATCACCCTGCAAACTGCTTTGAATATCATTGACCACGGTATGCCACCACAAGAAGCCGTCAATGCACCGCGTATTCACCATCAATGGCTACCTGATGAGGTATATTACGAAGAGCGCGGTGTGTCGAAAGATAGCTTAGCCCTCCTCGATAAGATGGGCTATAAAATGGTTGAGCAAACACCTTGGGGCGCCGCTGAGCTAATCATGGTTGCTATCCCTGATGGTGCTGGCGTCAGTGCTAAGTCATCGGGTAATGACTCCGCCGTTTCTGGTAAAGTCCGCGAAGGCTTTATTTACGGATCTAATGATGTTCGCCGACCAGCAGGTAGTGCGGTAGGCGTGGATTAATTCAGCGTAATAAAACCAAGCCCTGTACTATCATGGGCTTGGTTAAACCCGAATATTCCTTAATTCATCGATAATGCTAGGTTTTTTTTCAATAAGAAATAAAATTTTAAGTGCCATGCCCGATGGGAATCTACGCTTTTGCTCCCAACTACGGACTAAATCCACACTTGAGCCAATCGCCTCAGCAAACTCTTGTTGCTTCATTCCAGTATGTTTGCATCCGCCAGTGCGACTTATCGTGTCACCATATTCATAATTTTCTAACAAAAATGTCTGAAATAATTGAAACTCATCATCGTCCATCAATAACTTTCGCTCACGACTAAATACTGTCGTTTCAATAAGCTCTAAGTAGTTCATCTGCACCTCCTTGCGCATACACACCACTTCATTCGTACCGAGTACTAATTTCAACAAAAAAACTCTACATTTATTTGGTAAGTACATTTCAGTTTTGAAAACACTCAAAAAGAAAAAGGGAGCCAATCGGCTCCCTTTTATTTGATAATTCAGATAATTAAGCTTGCTTATGCTGCACTGATGGTGACACCACTTTGTCACAGACAATCGCGACAACTAAGACAACAAGCGTAGGTAATACCCAAACTAAATCTTGTTTATACAATGGCATCGCTGTCATCCACTCTGGGATATAGACTTTCAAATGTTCGGACGCTTTCACCGCACCAATTAAACCGACCACAAAGCTTACCAGCATCGTTGGGGCTATCACCACCGTTGGATTTTTCCACCATTTCAATGTAAAGCTCAGTAAGATCAAGACAATACAAGGTGGATAAATTGAAACCAGTACAGGTAATGAGAAGGCAATTAATTTACTCAAACCTAAGTTTGAGATGACCATAGAGAAAATACCTAAGATCAACACCAGCTTACGGTAAGAAATTGGCACGTAGCGGCTAAAGAACTCTGCACAAGCACAGGTCAAGCCAACCGCAGTCACCATACAAGCCACAAAAATCAATACCGCAAGGAAGAAGCTACCGTAGCCACCAAACGTGTATTGCACATAAGTATGTAGGATATCCGCACCATCTTCTGGATTTGGGATCAACGAGCCACTGTTTTCACCCAGTTTAAACAAGGATAAATACACCAGCGTCAACAGTACCCCAGCAATTAAGCCTGCCCACATGGTGTAGCGAGTGAGTAATGATGAGTTTTCGATACCCCTTGAACGCGCCGCATTCACGATAACAATCCCAAACACCATCGCCCCGAGGGTATCCATAGTGAGGTAACCGTTAATAAAGCCATTTGAAAAAGCCATATCACGGTAGTCTACCGTCGACGGAATTGGATCGCCCGCAGGCCACATCACCGCTGCAACACCCAAAATAGCCAATGCCAGCATTTTAACAGGCGCCAAAATGTGCCCTACGCTATCCAGCAGTTTCCCTGGATATAGCGAAATACCAATTACCAACACAAAATAAACGGCGCTATAGATAAACAGTAACATATCAGATTCGCCACCAAATAATGGTGCGATCCCGACTTTATACGATACTGTTGCGGTTCTTGGTGTGGCAAATAACGGGCCGACAGATAAATAAGCGACTACCGCTAGCAGTAAACCCGCTGTTTTCCCAACTGGCGAACTCAGGGCTTCAATTCCGCCCCCAACTTTCGCCAATGCAATAACGGTTAATACAGGTAGACCCACACCCGTGACTAAAAAGCCAAGTGCGGCGGTCCAAACTTGTTCCCCTGCCTGTAAGCCAACCATCGGAGGGAAAATAATATTTCCTGCCCCGACAAATAACGCAAAGGTCATAAAACCTAATGCGATGATATCTCTTGATGATAAACGATGAGCCATATTATGTTAATTTTTAGTAGCGAAAATAAAAAATTACGGATATGCACTTAGCAACCCTTTGAAATATATATAGCGAGATAGAATTCTGATAAACATACTGTTAACAATATAAAAAAGTATGCCTGCTTGCCTATGACAAAACGAAAAATCAAAAAACAGAAAAAATCGCCAATAACTGACAACAAGTAGAACTTTTATAGGGCAAAAAGGCAATAGCAAACCCGAAAACAAGAGGAAATAACTAAACTAATTTTCAGAACCAGTGATTCCTTTCAGTAAAATCACAATACTCGTTATATGATTTGTTCGAAAAATAATCAACTCATCATTTTGTCATTCATTTTTTTTACTAACTGGTAGGATATATAATATCAAAATCATTAATTGGCAGGATAATATAAAAAAATAATGTATTAACAAAATTAATTAATAGGTAAGCAAGCAGGATCCACTTTATTAACAAGTTGATTATATTAATAAAGTGGGATTATTTAGGATTTTTTCAATTTTTTATCATCAACGATTAGCACAGGTGGCAAAGTAAATGAGAATTCACTCCCTTTACCAACTTGGCTAGTGACCACCAGCTGGCTGCTATGGTGCTGAACGGCATGTTTCACAATAGCCAACCCAAGCCCTGTTCCACCACCACCTTGACGTGAACGTGCTTTATCCACACGGTAAAAACGCTCTGTCAAACGTGGAAGATGCTCTGACGGGATCCCTGGCCCATTATCCTTCACACTAAATTGAGCACCAAGACTGGTTTTACGCCAATCCACACGAATTTTTGTGCCTTCAGGCGTATGGTTAATGGCGTTATACACTAAGTTCGCCACAGCACTGCGCAGTTGCTCCTCATTGCCATGTACTCGCAGTGATTCATCGATATTAAACTCAAATTGCTGGCGGCCCTGGCTTAAACTTAACGCTTCTTGCTCAATCATTTTGAGGATTACTGGAATGTTTACCTGCTCATCAAGGTTGATTTGCGGTGCAATTTCGATACGAGATAACTGCAAAAGCTGTTTAACCAAATTATCCATTCTATGAGCTTGCTCTTGCATCACATTCAGCGCTTTTTTATTGACGGCTGGCATACCTTCCTGGTCATCCATTACCTCAAGATATCCCTGAATAACGGTAAGTGGAGTGCGTAGTTCGTGGCTAACGTTAGCAAAAAAATCCCTACGCGCTTTCTCCAACCGACGTTTTTCAGTGACATCTCGCGCCACCATCAGCAGCTGCCCTTCGGTATAAGGCAAGATACGAAACTCAACAATTTCCCCACTATTCAGCTCAATGGTTAATGCTTGGTCGTAGCTTTTGATTGAAAAATAACGACTAAAATCAGGGTAGCGCAATAAATTGAAAATATGTTGGCCATTATCTTCTGGCCAGCGAAAGCCTAACAAAGCCTGAGCGTGGCGATTACACCAAAAAATATTGCCTTCAGTGGTCATCATCACAACGGCGTCGGGTAAGGATTCAGCGCCACTACGAAAACGTTTAATCAACTGCCCTAATTCGCGGCGACGTTTACGATTACGCTGCTGCATCTGGTAAATACCGTAAAATATCGGCTCCCATCCTCCTCGCCCCTCGGGTGGTAACATACTTTTATCCAACCAAAGCCAATAAGATAGTTTTAGCAGGTTATATGCATGCCACACTAAGGCTGCCAGTAACGAAACCACCAACAGCCAAGGCAAATGCCCGATAAAAATGGACAAAATCAGCGCTGGCAAGATAAATAAAAACAGCCCCCAAACCAGCTGTTTAATCGATAAGCGTTCAAGCACGCATGTCTCTCCCTAGTTTGTCGTTAATAACGAACAGAGAAACGGTAACCCGTACCGCGTACTGTTTGCACCATTTTATCATGACCTTCAGTTTCTAGCGCTTTTCTTAAACGCCGAATGTGCACATCCACCGTTCTATCTTCGACGTAAACATTCGCGCCCCACACATAATTCAAGAGCTGCTCACGGCTGTATACACGCTCAGGGTGAGTCATAAAGAAATGCAGAAGCTTATATTCCGTTGGCCCCATATCAATCGGGGTGTCATTACTCGTCACACGGTGGGAGGTTGGGTCTAACGTTAACCCATTCATTTCGATGATATCTTCTGTCGACATCGGAGAGATCCGACGGAGAATAGCTTTAACGCGAGCAATTAACTCTTTCGGGGAAAACGGCTTAATCAAATAATCATCAGCGCCGACTTCAAGCCCTTTGACACGATCTTCTTCTTCCCCGCGTGCTGTTAACATCATCACGGGAACATCACGCGTCGCGCTATCGCGCTTCATATGTTTAATCACTTGGAGACCTGAACCACCAGGGATCATCCAATCCAATAAAACCAAATCAGGGAGAGGATCAACTAACTGTGCAATTGCGCTGTCATAATCATCAGCTTCAATTGGCTGAAAACCATTCTGTTCTAATACAAAACAAACCATTTCTCGGATGGGCGCTTCATCTTCAACCACTAGAATGCGTCTTGCCATGATTGTTCCTGTAAATAAGAAGACATTGTTAATGTGAACGCATTATGCGTCACTTTTATGACAAAATTATGAATGTCTATTCGCAAATCAAATATTTCTCCTTATATTAGCGGGTAAATGTCATCTAAGTGAAATAATTCCGCCATAACACGAGAAAAACACGAGGTTTTGATAGGATCAGGTATACTGGATAGCAGTAATTTATGCCCTTTATCAAAGACAGGAACGGATGGCTCATGCGCATTATTCATACCTCTGACTGGCATCTTGGCCAATACTTTTTTACCAAAAGCCGTGCGCCTGAGCACCAACACTTTTTAGATTGGTTAGTAAACCAAGTCGAAATTCATCACGTTGATGCCGTTATCGTAGCAGGGGACATTTTTGATACAGGGTCACCACCTAGTTATGCCCGCGAGTTATATAATAAATTTATTGTGGACTTGCAAAAAACGGGTTGCCAGTTGGTTATTTTGAGCGGTAACCACGATTCCGTCTCCGTTCTGAATGAATCAAGCGCATTATTAAGCTACCTCAATACCCAAGTGGTCACCTCTGGCAGTGAACCGAATGTTATTACTCTACACAATAAACAATCGCAACCCATTGGCCTCGTGTGTGCCATTCCTTTTTTACGCCCTCGGGATATTCAATTGAGTGTTGCAGGGCAAAGTATTGAAGAAAAACAGCTTTCGCTACAAACCGCTATTCATGACCATTACCTAGCCAGCTACCAATTTGCCCTCGAACAACGCGCAATGCTCGGCGTGGATATTCCAATTATTGCTACGGGGCATTTAACTGTCATTGGCGCGGAATTAACCGATTCCGTGCGTGATATTTATATTGGCACATTAGAAGCCTTCCCTTCAGGGGCGTTCCCCCCTGCGGATTATATTGCTCTTGGCCATATTCATCGCCCTCAAGTGATTGGTGGAAAACAACATATTCGCTATTGCGGATCCCCTATTGCCCTCAGTTTTGATGAAACCGCCCAACAAAAAAGTGTCTGTTTAGTTGAATTCACAGGCAGCGAATTAACCGAAATCACCCCGTTAGCGATCCCTATTATTCAGCCCTTACAGACGATTAAAGGCTCATTAAAAGAAATAGAACAACAACTTAGCGTATGGCAAGATTACCAAGGTGAAAATGCAGTTTGGTTGGATATTGAGGTGGCCTCTCAAGATTATCTCGCGGATATTCAACAACGCATCGAAGCACTCACACAAAACCTTCCCGTTGAAGTCGTGTTACTGCGCCGTGAGAGAAAGCAAAAACAAGGGCAAAACCTTGCGTTGGCCAATGAAACCCTGAATGAACTTACAGTAGAAGAAGTTTTCTTACGCCGCCTTAGCGAAGAAACGCTAGAAGACCCTGAACGTGAACAGCGTCTAACCCAACTTTTCCAACAATCCTACGACGCATTACGCCAAGAGCAAGGGTAATTGATATGAAGATCTTAAGTTTACGCCTCAAAAATATTAATTCTCTCAAAGGTGAATGGAAAATCGACTTTACGCAAGAGCCGTTTGCCAGCCAGGGGCTATTTGCCATCACAGGCGCAACGGGTGCGGGGAAAACCACCTTATTGGATGCCATCTGCTTAGCGCTATATCATCGGACACCACGATTAGATTCAATTTCCGCAAGCCAAAACGAACTGATGACCCGCCACACCGGGGACTGCCTTGCAGAAGTGGAATTTGAAGTCAAAGGTGCGGCCTATCGCGCATTTTGGAGCCAACGCCGCGCAGGTAATAAACCAGATGGCAACTTGCAACCACCGAAAGCGGAACTTGCCCAAGTGGCTGATGGCAAAATCATTACCGTTAAGGTATCTGAAATTCGCGACCAAATAACCAAAATTACAGGGTTAGATTTTGGCCGCTTTACAAAATCCATCTTGCTATCGCAAGGGGACTTTGCCGCTTTCTTAAACGCTTCCGAAAAAGAACGCGCTGACCTACTTGAAGAAATTACAGGCACAGAAATTTATAGCCAAATCTCCAAATATATTTTTAACCAACACAAGCAAGCAAAAACAGATTTAGATCTCTTAAAAGCCAGAGCGCAAAGTATTAATTTACTTACGGAATCAGAACACCAAGAGCTGCTAGAACAGCAAAATACGTTACTGAAACACGAAACTGAAATAAAGCAAAAGCGTGCACAGCATCAACAGGAACTTAATTGGTGGCAACAACACAACCAGCTCACTGTGAGATTACAATCACTTGATAATGAACTAAAAAATGCCCAACTTGAATACCAAACGGCGCAACCACAACTGAAGAAACTATCGAATGGCGAACCTGCGGAGTCGCTACGCCCTCTTTGGCAAAATATTGAAAGTCTACAGAGGCAACTCACTGAATACACAGAACAACAACAGCAGTTACAACTCAATCTGGAAAAACAACAGGCCGAACGAACGCCGCTACAAGCCACACTCATTCAATCTCAGGATGAACACCGCAAACATATTGATTTTGTAAAACAACAAAACCAAATGATTGATGAAACAGTTCGCCCTCTCGATAACCAAATTTTGCAGTTAACGCAGCAACAACACGAATTAAAACAACAAATAGCTGAAAAAAAGGTAACTTTTGAACAAAAACAACAGTGGATAAATGAGACACAAGGCCAGATTCAACAAGCAACCCATCAACTTAACGAGTTGAACATATTTCTAAATGAAAAACAAAAAGATGCAGATATCAACGCGCAAATAGGCAGTTGGAAACAGCAAGGGCGTTTTATTTTTGAATTAGGAGATCAGCTCAATACCTTATTACAGAAACAAAAGAAACTCTCAAACGAAATTGAACAACTGCAAGTGGATAAACAAAAACGCACAGAAGAATTAACACAAACTACGTCCACCTTAGAAAAACACACACTCGCGTTTAAAAGACAAGAACAACAATACAAAGCCGACCAAGAAAAATACGATATTTATGCAGTTAATCAACAGATTGAGCAACTGCAAACGCGTTTACAGCATGCCAAATTATTACCGTTAATGTTGTCCCAATACCTGAGTGCGCAAAACCAATTACAGCAACATAATCAGCAACATGCTGATTTACAGCAACAGAGCAGCCAAACACAAAAAGAACGCGAACTGACTGAGTCTCAAATCAATGAGTTGGCACCTCGCATCAAACTAACCAATGAAAAGTACCAATTAGAACAGAAAATTGTCAGTTTAGAGCAAGAACGTCAACAACTCGTTTCAGGAAAACCGTGCCCACTATGTGGCTCCACGCAACATCCAGCGGTACAAACATACCAATCCATTCACCTGAGCGAAACACAACAGCAACTCATTCACTTAACTGAGCAGCTTGACCACCTTAAACAACAACAAACTAAGTTATCCACGCTATCCGAAACACAGCAGCTACGCCAAAAAGAGCAAGCACAACAATTGCAGCAAACCACTGCTCACCTAGATAGCTTGGTTCACAACTGGAAAAAAACATGTGAGCAAGCACTTACACCTGAATTAGCACTGAACGAGCAGGCTGTGAGTGCCTTTATCAATGAGCTAACCGCTAAACTAACACAACAACAAAAAATCACCCATGAATTCATGATATTAGAGCGTGAATATCAGCAAGCTAAGCAGTTGCAGCACGACCAGCAAACGTATTTAACTCAACAACAAGCAGGCCTTTCACTCATTGAAGAGCGATTAAAATATCAAACCCAATTATTTGATGAATCGCAGAGAGAACTGGCTCAATTACAGCAACGAAAAAATGAACAAACTGAGCAATTTCAAACAGCTTTAGTCCATTTTGATCTGAACTTACCAGAAAGTGAAAACTTTGATAAATGGGTGAGTGATATCACTCAACGTGGTGAGTTTTACAATACTCAAAAAGTCACCGCGCAGGCTCTAAACCAAAAAATTGAGGTCACAAGCGCCACACTTAAATCTGAATCCGACCAATTAAAGCAACTCAATCAGCAAATTGAAAAAGAAGAAACTCAATTTAAACAAGCTAATATAGTCCTTCAGCAAAAAAACGCTGAGCGCAAAACACAACTTTCAGGACTACCTATACCTCTATTTATCCAACAGATGAATACTCAACAAGAGGCGCTTTCGTTAGCTCAAGAACAACTTAGTCAACAGCTAAATGAAGTTGATAAAAATATTGCCTCACTTAATGGTCGCTTGCAGGAGATTATCAAGACACTCAATAAAGCCAAATTCGAACATCAACAAGCGCAAGAGCAATTTAATGATGCACTGGCAAAAAGCCCATTTAGCACGCAACAAACCTTCCTTGAGGCATTGTTAAACCTTGAAGAAAAACAACAGTTAGAAGCGTTAAAGCAACGAGTCAGCCAAACGCTATTGCAAAGTGAGACCCGCCATCAAGAAAGCATGCAAGCACTCGAAGCCCTTAGTCAGCAACGTTCCACAGATTTTTCGTCACTTTCTGAGGCACAATTAAACGACATTATCACAACCCTCGATGAGGAAATTAAACAATATAATCAACAACAAGGGCGCATTATTAATCGCTTAGATACCGATAGACAACAACGCCACCAGCAACAAGATTTACTGCAAGAAATAGAAAAAAGCCAACTCAGTTACGATGATTGGAGTTATTTAAATGCACTCATTGGTTCCGCTGAAGGGGATAAATTCCGCCGCTATGCACAAGGCCTAACGCTTGATTGTTTGGTAACGTTAGCCAACCAACAACTCGATAAGCTCCATGGCCGCTATATATTGCAACGTAGCCACCAAGCTAACTTAGAGTTACAAGTTATCGATAGCTGGCAGGCTGATTCTGTCAGAGATATCAAAACGTTATCTGGGGGGGAAAGCTTTCTTGTTAGTTTAGCATTAGCACTGGCACTTTCAGACATGGTCAGCAACCGCACACAATTAGAGTCACTATTTCTAGATGAAGGATTTGGTACTTTGGATGCCGAAACGCTAGATATTGCCCTTGATGCTCTTGAAAGTCTGAATGCTTCAGGGAAAATGATTGGCGTTATTAGTCATGTAGAAGCGATGAAAGAGCGTATTCCAGTACAGATTAACGTGAAAAAAGCCAATGGCCTTGGTTTTAGCGAGCTACCATCTCAATATCGGTTAAATTAGTCAAGAAAATGGAGAGGAGCAAACCTATTC
The DNA here is from genome assembly GCF_028479625.1 of Providencia sp. PROV197. Lineage (NCBI taxonomy): Bacteria > Pseudomonadati > Pseudomonadota > Gammaproteobacteria > Enterobacterales > Morganellaceae > Providencia > Providencia sp. PROV197. The sequence continues at coordinate 88,978 of NZ_JAMPNZ010000014.1, read as the reverse complement.
CTCTCCATAATATTTAATCGCTTAGATGGCGTCTAATGCTTGCTCTAATGCATGTTTTAGGTCATTTACATTCTCGATACCAATAGATAAACGCACTAAGTTATCACTAATCCCAATTTTCTCACGTACTGCTTGTGCAACACCTGAGTGCGTTGTTGAAGCAGGGTGGCTTGCCAATGATTCCGTTCCCCCCAAGCTCACTGCTAGTTTAAAAATCGCGAGATTATCTAAAAAACGGAACGCATCAGCTTCATCTTTTCCAACATTAATGGAGAACGTTGAACCTGCACCACTACATTGTTTCTGATAAACGTGGTGTTCAACACTGCCTTTCGGAAAAAATGCAGGGAAATGCACTTTGCTCACTTTCGGGTGCTGATATAAAAATTCAGCCAGCGTTTGTGCACTGTTATTTGCCCTCTCCATCCGCAATTGCAGCGTTTCCAAAGAACGCCCTAACATCCAGCTTGAATGCGGGTCTAATTGCGTTCCGATGGCATTACGTTGCGCTTTAACTTTTTTCACCAGTTCATGACTACCTGCAACAGCCCCTGCAACAAGGTCCGAATGTCCACCCACATATTTAGTTAGTGAGTACACACTTAAATCCGCACCTAATGCGAGAGGTTTTTGAAATACAGGGCCCAACAACGTATTGTCACAAATCAATAGTGGGGCTTCTCCACCTTGTTTTTGACCAATTAGTTTCGCTGCTTGGCTCAATAACTCAATATCAACCACTGTATTTAGCGGGTTTGATGGCGTTTCAATATAAATGGCCGCAATCTTTTGGCCTTGCTCAATACTATTTGCCACGTCTAAAACAGCGTTTAAATCACAGCCATTTTGAAAAGGCACTGATGTAATACCAAACCGCTTTAACGTATTGAGAAACAAAGTTTCTGTTCCACCATAGAGTGGTTGTGAATGCAGTAATACATCTCCAGGTTGTAACACCGCCATCAAACAAGTGGTAATCGCTGACATACCGGATGAAAATAAAGCGGCACTTTGTGCCCCTTCATACAACGCTAACCGGTCCTCAACAATTTCACTGTTGGGGTGATTAAATCGTGAATAGACGAGCCCTTGCTTCTGGTGACTAGGCGCTTGTGTGCGCCCACTAACCAAATTAAAGAAATCTTTTCCTTCCTGAGCCGTTTTAAATACAAACGTTGACGTCAGAAAAACGGGAGGCTTAATCGACCCTTCTGAAAGCTGCGGGTCATACCCATAACTCATCATTAAGGTTTCAGGCGATAATGCCCTTCCATTTAAGTCTTTTTTGTAACTTTGATCTGACATACTTAGCTCCAACTGATTTTCTTTTATCAATGTCAATTTGTTCTATTCGTTATAGGATATTACTGTTATTTATTATTTGCGCATATTCCGCAGGGTAAAATCTGCGTGTTACCGCTAAATGTGAACGTAAACGGCCTTTAATCACATTTTTTCCTAAATTGGTAAATAAAGGGTTGAGAGGATCGCTATCAGGCCCTAAAGCTTGTTGTGCTAAATAACTTGGTAAGGTTAATAATGGCACTTCATCAGCAAAAATACTTGGTGTAATAAAGTAAGCGATGGAATAACGGGAATCACTGTTTTTCTTTCTCACAACTTGGTGCACGTTAGCTCGTAAATAACCGTTAGTTGCTAATTCAAACACTTCACCAATATTTACAACAAATGCATTTTCCAATGGCGCGACATCAATCCAGCCATTATCCGTTTCGACTTGTAGGCCGCCACTGTTGTCTTGCCACAATAAGGTTAAAATACCTGCATCTTTATGAGCACCAACACCTTGTTCTCCATCGTTATTATCTTCTCTCGCGGGATAGTGTATAAGCTTCAATAAATGCTGGGCAGGTTCAGCAATAATGTGCTCAAAGCTATTTTCAGGGAGATCTAAAGCAACCAAAAATGCTTTGATGAGCTTCACTGCAATGGCACGCATATCACTTTGCCATGCCAGCGCTTGCTGTTTCAGCTCGGGTAAGGCCTGAGGCCATTGGTTTGGTCCATGTAAGTTAAACCAAATTGGGTCATTTTCTGTCAGTTCGAGCGCGGGTAACTCTTCACCAATATCAATTTGTTCACGGTAATCAGGCTGATTTCGAGTGCTTTCTTCTGTTGACGCAGTGTAGCCGCGAAAATGGCGAGAATGCGCCATAGAAATCGTTTCTTTTTCTGCCTTTGGTAAGGCAAAAAATTGTTTTGTCGTGGTTAAGAGCTGCTCACGAGATTCTGGTGTAATGTTATGACCAACTAAATAAAAGAAACCGATTTCACGAGCGATAAAACGTAGCTTTTTATAAAAGTCATCTCTGGTTTCAGGATTATCAAGTTCATGTAAATCAATAATAGGCAATTGTGTTAAAGACATAATTAATCAACCTTTTAAATTATTTTTTAGATGGTGAAGAATTTTCACGTTTATTTTTAATATCTGATTAGATACCACAATAAATATTGCTAAAAATAATTTAAAACTATATCGATATAACAATTTCGAATGAGTCCATGTGTATTTTCTGTATATAACCAAAAGCTTAGAGTCTGAATAAAATATTATTTATAAAAAACTATTTTTGTTTGATTAGATATCACCAACAAAAATTATTAGAGATAATCGAATGAAAAAAATATCTGCATTATTATTAGCTTTGTCATTTTCTACGCTAACCGCTTGTTCACAAGAGGAAAGTTCAACCGATAAGCCAAATCAGCAAGAACAAACATCGCAAAAAATTATTATTGGCAGCCATGGAAGTGATGCTGATATATGGAAATTTATTGCGCAATCTCCAAGTGCGAAAGAAGCAAATTTAGATATTGATGTCAAAATCATTGATGATGGGATCACACTTAATGTGGCAACAATTGATGGGGACGTTGATGTCAATGCATTTCAATCATGGGGTTTTTTAAAAGACTTCAATAAAAACCATAATAATAAATTGGCCGCGATTTCCACCACTTATTTTGAACCAATGGGCATTTATTCGGTAAAACATAAAAACCTTGCAGATTTGCCTAAACAAGCCATTGTGGCTATCCCTAATGATGCAGCTAATCATATACGCGCACTAAAATTACTTGAAAAGGCTCAATTAATCACATTAAAACCTGATTTTAATCAAGCGACTGGATCGACTAATGATATTATTGCAAACCCAAAAGATTTGGTATTTAGACAAATAAAATATGCACATGGCCCAAGAGCTTTGCCTGATGTCGATATTGCCATTATCGGTAATACTGCAGCACAAGAAGGTGGACTTAATGTGTTAAAAGATTCTTTATTTAGAGAACAAAATGATGACACTATCAAGAACAATATTAATTTATTAGTCGTAAAATCGGATAATAAAGATGACCCTAAATTTGCTAAATTAGCACAGTTGTACCACACTGAAGCTGTCAGAAAATATATCATTGATAACTTTGGTGGAACCAAAATTGAAATTACCAAAGATGTCAGTGAACTCAATTAAGTAAAACTAGTTATCATTTTTGTCTAGCGGGATTACGCCCCCGCTAGACCCTTTATCTTGATACATCTTTCCCCCTTTAATATCCTCAATTTTTTTCTACCCATTTGATGCCCAATGTCCTATTTTAACTTATCAAAAACTAAATACTGCAAAAAAATAAATTTAATATATTGAATTTATTACTTATTTATAAAAATAAATCTTAGCCTAAAATTTTGAACCTTACGGTTAAATTTTTTTTCTATGATTTTAACTTTCCCCCGTTATAGTAGTTACTATTGAAACGAACTGCGGCTTCTAAGATAGATTCTATAAAATGCCGTGCGCTAATGAAGATCTAGGAGACTAAAATGTCTAACGCATTTATCGAAATGATTAAAAATCGTCGTACTATTTATAACCTCGGCGATGCTTTACCTGTATCTGAAGAACACGTAACAAAATTAATTAAAGAAGCTGTAAAGCATTCACCATCGTCGTTTAATTCACAAACTTCGCGTGTGGTCATTCTGTTTGGCGCTGAACATAAGAAATTATGGAATATGACCAAAGAAGCTCTGCGTAAAATTGTGCCAGATCAAGCTTTTGCCGCTACCGAACAAAAAATTGATAGTTTTGCAGCGGGAGCAGGTTCTATCCTGTTTTTTGAAGACCAAGACATTGTAAAAGGTTTGCAAGAGCAATTCCCTTTATATGCAGATAACTTCCCAATTTGGTCAGAGCAAGCAAGTGGTATTGCACAATTCGCTGTGTGGACTGCGTTGTCTCAAGAAAATATCGGCGCATCATTACAACACTACAATCCATTAGTGGATAATGATGTACAAAAAACGTGGAACACACCTGCTAATTGGGTCTTACGTGCTCAAATGGTATTTGGTTCGATTAATGCGCCAGCAGGTGATAAAGCCTTTATGGATGACGATGTACGTTTCAAAGTTTTCAAATAAAATGAAACAGTAAGATTTTAAAATAAATGCCCTTATAAAACTATTTATAAGGGCATTTTATTTTCACTATTTATTAAATCCTCCACAAAATAAATCATCACTAACGATTACCTTAATAAAGAAAATAGAACACCAAATTACTTTTATATTTAAAATTTATTTAATGGAACAATAAATTCAAAAAACATATTTACCAATAAAATTTAACTTAAATAAAAAGATAATTTCACACCACCCTTCTTTGCTATTAATTCAAAAAAAACAATGATTAACGATCAATCGAATGATATAAGAATCAAATAAATTTTGATGTTTATCAATGAACTAAATCGCTCCAATACTAAAATCCAAATATATTTAGAAAATTTAGTTTGCATTACTAATAATTGAACTACACTAAAAGTGAAGGCAAAAAAACACTGTTCTCAGTGTTATTTAGGGGGTGGACTATGAAACGTTTATCTTTACTCACATCTGTAGTTGCTATAATCATTTCAAGTTGTTCTTTCACCTATGCTAGTAATAACTCATCAGGAGGGACAATCACATTCACTGGTTCTGTGTATGAACCACAATGTGCTATAAATGCGAATGACCAAGAACGTGTCAATGTTGTGTGCTACCGAAAAGGAAAAGACATTTCAATGACAGGCTCTTTAAAAAATGGCAAAAAAATAGAATCTGAGTATGTTAAAGTCGAATACGATAAGTTCAGTAAACTACCTATGTTGAATGTGTTTTATGAATAATTTATTAGGTGTCAAAAATCAATAACCGCTCGACGTGTTTCGATAGTTGTCAGTAAAATGCGCCGAGCGTTATTTATTTACCATCAAAATATCTTCCTACCCCATTTCTCTTATTTTACTAATATAAAAAAGCCCACCCAATAGGGCAGGCTCACTATAACGTTAATTAAAACGCTTACTTAGCCGTTAGATCCACTTGGTAGATAGCGAAACCAATGTCATCAGTACCCACTTTTTTCATTGGATACTGTGCATTTTCTTTAATAAAGTTAGCCGCTTTTTCACTTGGTGCAGTTTCAAAGCGAACATCCAGTTTTTTGTCTGTCTTAATTGGTGTAAATGACCAGTTGTTTGCCGCTTTCGTTGAAATTTCACCTTTTTCTTTAGACACTTTAGCAATATACGCGGCTAAAATTGAACGGTTTTCATCTGGAGAAGCAAATGCAATATTACTATCACCTGTACCTGCGAATTTACCACCGTAGCCACGATAGTTGTTGGTTGCCACTAAGAAAGTTGCTTTTGGATCAATCGGTTTACCTTGGTAAGTGACGTTTTTGATTCGGTTAGCATCTTTATTCACGGTTTGGCAATCAACATCATATTTCGCAGGCTGGGTCAGGTCGATTTGATAATCCACGCCACTTATTGTGTCGAAGTTATACGTTCTGAAACCGTTCCAGTTCAGCAAGCTTTGTGGCGCCGTTGATTGTGGGTCGATTTGGTTATACATACCCGCAGAACATTCTAGCCATTCAACCACATCCGCCCCCGTTGCTTTAACCACAACTAACGTGTTTGGATACAGGTAAAGATCCGCTGCATTACGGAACGTTAAATCACCTTTTTCGACTTCAATAAATTCAGTTGGTGAATTCTTACGACCACCCGCTTTAAACGGTGCGGCTGCTGCTAACACGGGTAAATCGGCCAGATCAGGGTCACCCTGAATGAAATTTTTGGTGTAATCGATTTGCGCATCATTGACAATTTGTACCGTTGGGTCACTTTGCACCAACGCTAAGAAGCTGTACATGTTTTCAGACGCTTTACCAATATGTTTACCGACAAACTTACGGGTATCTTCGTGCTCTTTTTCGATAATTTTCGCAAGGTCGCCATCACGTTCAACAAGGGCTTTTTTATTTGGTTTGTCATAAACAGGGCGAGCATGTGCTGTTGCATCAACCACTTTCCATGCACCATCGTCATTGCTAACCACTAAATCGACAACCCCTAAATGATCCCCCCATTGACCTGGCATAACAGCTGGAACACCATTGACAGTTCCTTTTGCAATGTCGACACCTTTGATATCGCTAAAGTCTTTGCTTGGGAACACACCATGTGAGTGACCAAACATAATGGCGTCAATTCCTGGGACTTCACTGAGGTAATACACGGAGTTTTCAGCCATTGCCTTGTAAGGCTCTTGAGAGAAACCTGAGTGAGGAATAGCAACAACTAAATCAGCGCCTTCTTTTTTCATTTGAGGCACAAATTTTTTCGCCGTTTCAGTAATGTCATTAACTAAAACTTTGCCTTCTAAGTTTGGTTTATCCCAAATAAGAATTTGAGGTGGAACAAAACCGATGTAACCCACTTTAATGGTATGCGTTTTCCCGTCTCTATCTTTAACTGGCGTATCAACAATAATGTATGGGTTGAAGTAGTTTTTACCTGTTTTTGCATCAATAATATTGGCATTGATATATGGGAATTTTGCCCCCTCAATGGCTTTATGCAAGAAATCTAATCCAAAGTTGAACTCATGGTTACCAAAGTTACCGACGGTGTAACCCATTGTATTCAGTAGTTTGTGCGCAGGGTGAGATTCGCCATCTTTTAGGCCTTCACCAACGATATAGTCAGCCAGTGGGCTACCTTGGATTAAGTCTCCGTTATCCACGAGTACAGCGTTTGTAGCTTCTTGTTTTGCCGCTTTAATTAAAGTCGCAGTACGAACATAACCAAATTGTTCTGTTGGTTTATCTTTATAATAGTCGAAGTCTACAAGGTTACTGTGAACGTCTGATGTTTCCATAACACGTAAATCAACCGTTGCCGCGTTCGCATTAAATGCGACTAACATAGCAAGTGTTGAGAGCTTCAATACTTTATTCATTTGATCCCCTTAGTTGCCTTTATTGAGAGAAAATTGCCTCTCGAATCCGTATACACACCTTATGCCATTGAGCAAATAACCAACAAAATGGCATTAAAATTTTACACAATGTGCATAACGTCAATTTTTAATGATAATACACTGCAAACAGTAACCATTTTTTGTGACTAAATCACGGTTTTCATCTTTTTATCGAGCCTGATTTTTATATCTGTCACAAAAATGAATTATTCATGACAAATTCACGCCAAATAACTGAAATTATTTTTTTAGTGTTTTGTGAATAATTTTCGTAGGAAAAAAAGAATTGTGATTGATATCACTTAGTATTGAGAAACTTATTTAACTTAAATTTTATGTTTTATAAATATACGTATTATTTAATTTTTAATTAATATAAATTTAATTTAAGCAATAAAAGATGATTATTTAAACATGAAAACTAACACTCTATTTCTTGTTAATTTTCATCACATCCACGCTTTTTTCTAAATAATTCGAGTTGTGGCAAGGCGGCAAAATGAAGACATCCCTAGGAACATACACAAGTATGTGACTAGGGTGGCTGAATGAAGCCAACGTAGTCACAGCTTGAAGTATGATGAAAAAATGAGTAGCCGAGTGCAGCTAACACCGCCACAACGTAAATTAGGACGAAAATAGCCAAGCCGCGCCGCGTACCCCGCTCGAATCGCCATGCACCGCTTTACGAATGGGTGTATCACACTCACGCCCAAATACCCATGAGCGAATGCGTGTGGGTAGCTCTTCATAGAGGCTATCTACGTTACTCATTCCTCCCCCTAACACGATGACATCAGGGTCAAGCATATTGATCGCCTGCCCTAATGCTTTTGCTAGTCGATTCAAATAATTATCCATCGCAATTTTAGCAAATTTATCCCCTTCTTGGGCTAACTTAACAATGTCTAAACCTATTTTTGTCTCACCCGATAATTTAGCATAATCGGCCATAAAGCCTGTCCCAGAGACAAACAACTCTGTGCAGCCTGTTAAGCCACAATAGCAGTTTTCATTTGATAAGAACTGCCTGTCGCTATCATCTTGCCAGGGTAATGGATTGTGTCCCCATTCCCCTGCTACGCCATTGCCGCCTGAGTGTACTTGCCCATCAAGTGCAATACCTGCGCCACACCCCGTCCCAATGATCACGGCAAAGACCACTTTTGCCCCCGCACCTGCGCCATCAACCGCTTCGGATACCGCTAAACAATTCGCATCATTCGCGACTTTAACTTCACGCCCTAATAATTTTCCTAAATCGGCATCAAAAAACTGGCCATTCAGCCATGTTGAATTGGCATTTTTCACTTTTCCAGTCACAGGAGATAAGGTGCCTGGAATTCCAACTCCCACACTTCCTGTTTGCCCAGTTGCCGTTTCCGCATCATTTACCAAACCGACAATAGCGCTGAGTGTTGCAGGATAGTCGCCTTTTGGTGTTGAAACACGCTTACGAAATAAGGTTTCACCATCATCATCTAATGCAATCACTTCAATTTTCGTGCCACCTAGGTCAATTCCTATTCTCATTGCGCAGCTCTCTTTGATTTTCTTGTTTATTTTCACCATCATGACCTGTCTAGGATGCTTTTTTCAAGTATAAGAGATAAAAACTGAGGGATTGCTTAACTTCCTTAATAGGACCTTAGGCCAAATATATTTTTTTCGCTTAATAACCGACAATTCGTTATCATAGGCCCCTGCTCTAACTGGCTATTTATCAACAAAGGTAGGTTTTTCATGTGGTTCAAGAATATATTGGTCTATCGCCTGAATCGAGATTTGGCACTCTCTGCAGACGATCTGGAAAAACAACTTGCCGCACTTGCCTATCACCCTTGCGGCAGCCAAGACATGATGCAAACAGGTTGGGTCGCGCCGATGAATGGTGCAGATGCCTTAACCCACGCTGCAGGTAACCAAATTCTGATTTGTGCTAAAAAAGAAGAAAAAATGCTGCCATCTCCTGTCATTAAACAAGAAGTACAGGACAAAATAGAGAAACTCGAAGCAGACCAAGGCCGAAAACTCAAAAAAACTGAAAAAGATGCCTTAAAAGACGAAGTCGTTCACACCTTACTACCTCGCGCATTCAGTAAATTTAGCAAAACCTATATTTGGATTGATACCGTCAATCAACTCATTATTGTCGATGCAGCAAGTGCGAAACGCGCTGAAGATAACTTAGCCTTATTACGTAAAAGTTTAGGCTCTCTTCCTGTTGTTCCTCTTACATTTAAAGACCCAATTGAACTCACACTCACCGAATGGATCCGTTCAGGCTCACTCCCTCAAGGCTTTGCTGTGATGGATGAAGCTGAGCTAAAAGCTATCTTAGAAGAAGGCGGAATTATTCGCTGTAAGAAGCAAGATCTGATCTCTGATGAAATTGCGACACATATCGAGGCAGGTAAACTCGTCACGAAGCTCGCTTTAGATTGGGAAGAACGCATTCAATTTATGTTATCTGATGATGGTTCGCTAAAAAGACTTAAATTCAGTGATACATTGAAAGACCAAAATGACGACATCGGCAAAGAAGATTACGCACAAAAATTTGATGCGGATTATGTTCTAATGACAAGCGAACTGAGCGCCTTAATCGCTCGCTTGATTGATGTTCTGGGCGGTGAAGCAGAACACTAACCCTTCTTAAATTTTCTTTCCTATCTCACGATGGCAACGCACTAAAAAGTAAGTTGCCATTTCTTTTTAGACTCCGCTTGCATAGCCACAATTAAGTCATTGACTGGTTGTGAAATCTCTGGTTGATTAAATTACAACCCTGTAACAAATTTACTTTAGTTTCAAATTTGTTAAATAAAAATAATAAATATCAGCCTCCATTATTGGAATTATGGTCAATATTCTATCGAAGGAATAGTCATGAAAGAGCTTATCGAACCTGAAGTGGATGAAAATTCATTAGTTACCTTACAAAAAATCACTGCGGACAATTTCTCAGAAATTTGCCTACTTAGCCACACACTGAGTGAAGCACAACGTAATATGGTTGCTGATAATGCTTACTCAATGGTTGAGGCACAGTTTTCAGACTGTGCCTGGTACAGAGGGATTTATGCGGATGATACCCCCGTTGGATTTATCATGCTGCACTCTGGTTTAGATGATGACGAGCTCGAATATGATGGCATCATGCTCTGGCGCTTCATGATAGCGGAGCCTTACCAAAAATTAGGCTTTGGTCGCGAAGCATTAATCCAAGTAATACGTTATCTAAAAAAGAAAGGTTATCCACGCCTTTATAATAGCTGTGGTGAAGGGGAAGAAAGCCCATTTGAGTTTTATAAAAAACTGGGGTTTATTCCAACTGGCGGATACATCGATGATGAATGTGAGCTGGTGTTAGATATTGCTAGCTGGCAGGACGAATAACCACCACTAATTTAAAATATGAATGCATTGCATCATGATAATCACTGCATTGCTCTAAATAGTCATGAGGTGGCAAGACGGCGAGTGAGGATACGCGGAGCATACACAAGTATGTGACTAACGAAGCCAACAAAGCCACCACTTGAAATATGGGGAGCAATCATAGGGAAGTGACTAGAGCCTGTGAGCGCAATCAACAACGCGGCGGCAAGAATTCATCTTGTCAATCAACGAATGATATAGCCTATCATACCGCTAAGATACCCTAAATAATTTGTGTTGCAGCTAGGCGACCACCGAACAGGCTCTAGGAGCATACTAAAGTATGTGACTAGAGCCTGTGAGTGCAGTCAACAACGCTGCGGCGCAAAGTATGACGGGTATCTCGGGTATCCGTTATTTTTGGATAAGATAACGTATCGTCGGCCCATCTTGCTGGATATCCAAAACCGTATAGCCGTAGTTTTTTGCATCTAACGGAATATTATTAATGGATTGTGGGCAATCGCTTACCACTTCTAATATTTCGCCACTTTTTAGTGATGGCATCGCTTCTAATGTTGCGACTGCAGGGTATGGGCAAGGTTCCCCGACCATATCTAAACGATAATCAGGGATAATTTCTTTCTTACTCATATTGCCTCCGCTGATGTTTGCTGTGATTTTTGTGTACGCTTACGGAAAAAGTGCTTCTCCCAGACTAACATCAGCACAAAAGCCACTGCCAATAATGCATACGTCACCAACAGACCACCTTGTGGCCCAAAGGTCTCTAATAAATTCACTTTGTCAAAATCGGTCGCTAACCAAGGGCCTAAATCATCCCAATAATAAGCGAGGATAGTGGCACCAATAATATTACCAAAACCAACCCACCAATAGTGAACCTGGCCTTCCACTGCTCTGTACATCCAACCTGTTTCACAGCCACCCGCTAGGACAATACCAAAACCAAATAGTAAGCCGCCAATCACTGCATTTGGGCCTGCCCATAAAATTTTAGGTGTAGCCCCCAATTGAACATAGCTAAAGATACCAATCGCACTGACAGCCATCCCAATAATAATGGCTTTAGCCATATGGGTTCGACCGGTGATCCATAAATCACGAAAAGCAGAAGTAAAACAAATTTGAGCTCGTTCAATTAATAAGCCGAAGCCAATTCCACAAAGGATAGCAAAACCCATCACTGGAGAGTCAAGCAAGGTATAAAAACCCCACGCCAATGCTAAGGTAAAAATAATCATCCCTAACTTAAAGCGTCGTTTCGCCACATCATGATTTTGCGTTAATGGTGATGCCGCACTGACTTTTTTCAGTTTGACTGGGATCCTAAACATCGGCATCAATGTAAACTTAGCGCCAAAATATGACCCTGCCGCAGTCGCAACAGCGAAATACCATGCGTGTAGAGAAAACTGAGGGATCCCAGTAAAGAATGCTGCCAAATTACATCCCATCGCTAAACGCGCACCAAATCCAGCAATAATACCACCAAGAATAGCTTGGAAAATGCGAATACGATGCTGTGGCATTCGTAATTTAATATTATTGGCCCAAAGCGCTGCGGCAAAACACCCCGCAAACATACCAATAATCATGACGCCATCGATACGATCAAGTGGTGATCCTTCAAAGCCAATGACTTTGAAATAACCCCACGTTTCTGGATGAGCGCCAAAGAGTTGCATAATGTGTCCACCCCAGCGAGTGAACTCACCCGTAACGGCCCAAAATGTACCCGTTAAGCCAAAGTAGTAGGTTGATAAAATACCTGCGGCAATCACTGCGGGCAAAGGTTTCCAAAAACCGATGAGATAGTGAGATTTGAAATCAGACCAAGTCATTGTTACATCCAATTTATTCACGCCAGATCCTGGCAGAGAAGTTCGCCGTTGTATAATTATCTTTATAATCTGTTATATCGATACCCCACAGCGAAGTGAAAATATCATACGCGGATATTTCTTTTCGTGAAGTTCTTTTATCAAAAAATAGGGAAAAGATTGATTTTCTGCATTATTAAGGGACATTTGGTGCTAGATTGGCGGTTATTCCATTCTGATTATGTTATTGGTGCGAAAAAATACACATTTATTATACGATAAAATATTGAGTAAAAAAAAAGCGTTACCTTAAAGGTAACGCTGGAAATGTAGTCTTATTTTATCTATAGAGGAGTATAATATGAAATTGCCATTTCTGGCTTCGCTTGCTATGCGTAGTCTGTAGTCAGCCCATTTGACTCCAGTAATAACATTCATGTTGACTCAAAAATATAATGTTCTACCTGAGTTACCCAATTAAGTAGTTATATCTACTTTTAATATAAAGCCTAAAATCTTGCTAATCTAAATTATTTTTAAAATTAGCATGGCTTGATTATTTCCCTAGCTCGAGTAAATTTCAAAAATAAATAACTTGGTATAATAAAATATTTAAAAGTGTTTCCAAATGTTATTGATTGTATTATAGCCTAACACTTAGGTTGCGCAAGTGTTTTTTTGTTTAACTTAAGAAGTCATCTAAATTTAATTAAATAGCTAAATATCAAATAGTTAAAGAAATCAAGCAACATAAAACGCCTATTGTTAAGATATTACAATCTATTTACATATATACATATTTACTATTCATTCACTATTTACTTTATATTTAAATTAAATATATTTATATTATTTTAAATATAAAGTGCTGATGTAAATATATTCAAAATAAATACTCGATTCTAATTTCATAAAAAATATTTACATAATCATTATCTTTCTTCGAAGCAAAAATAATCCTTTTTTTATTTACATCCATATACCTATTCTATCAAAACTAAATTTCCCCATAAAAAACAATCATTTTATCTAAATTTTAATTTTTTAATTTACCCATGTGATTTATGTGGTTTAATTATTATATTGATAAAATAGTCATTATTAATAAAACCATTCAAATATAATGGTTTATTTTTTGTTATGTTTTGTTGGTTTAATCACATTGAAAGTAGTCAAATACACCCTATTTCAGACTACACTAAGCTACATTTTCAATGAAAAACCGCATTAAAAAAAGAAGCTCAGCTTATAATTGAGTCAAAAATGTCACGTTGAAATACGGTTTCATTCAATTACCTTATCTGAAGCCAGATAAAAAATATCGAATATTCATCAGTTATTTTAATATACTTCTTGTTTTATCACTTTATCTTAGCGCTAAATACCCCATAAGAGAGTATTTTACATGCGACTAAGGCTCTGTCCTCTCAATCAAACACAAATAAAACGTGTGAATATAGGATAAAAATCTTTTAATCATGATTTAATCATACAAATAAAGATGATATTACACAGAATAATTAGCATTCGATAGAAAAATCAGGCAGCTATACACTCGCTTTGATGCACTTTTGTTTGATTCATAAAAAACGCGCTTTATCCTTAAAGATAAAACGCGTGATAACAGCTGATATCGTTGATATTGACTATTTAGACGAAGTAGCTTCCATTCCAACTAAGCCAATTTTTAGATAACCCGACTGGCGTAATGCATTCATCACATCCATCATCGTTTCATAATCAACACTTTTATCTGCTTGGAAGAAGATCGTTGTTTCTTTATTTGAACTTGTTGCTTGGTCAAGTGTTGCAGAAAGCTGTTCTTTTGATACAGCTTGATCGCCAATAAATAACTGGCTATCCGCTTTAACTGTTAAGAACACAGGTTTTTCTGGCCGTGGCTGCGGCTTCGCGGTTGAAGCAGGTAAGTCAACTTTAATATCTACAGTTGCCAAGGGAGCCGCGACCATGAAGATAATTAATAAAACCAACATCACATCGATAAACGGTGTTACGTTAATTTCATGCATTTCACCGCTATCATCTTGTTCGTCACCTAAACGCATTGCCATAATAATTACCTTGCTTTGCTATTTGCCAGATCAAGATCACGCCCTAATAATAATGCAGACTGTGCAGCCACATCCCCTACCTGACCACGGTAGTTATTAATCATTCTGGCGAAAATGTTATAAATTACCACTGCTGGGATCGCAGCGATAAGACCAATTGCCGTTGCAAGAAGTGCCTCTGCGATACCAGGCGCAACCACTGCTAAGTTAGTGGTTTGTGAATGAGCGATCCCGATAAAGCTATTCATGATGCCCCATACCGTTCCAAACAAACCAACAAAAGGAGAGATAGCACCAATAGTCGCTAAGTAACCATTACCACGGCCCATATATCGGCTGATTGCAGCAACGGCCCTTTCAAGGCGGAATGACGTCCGCTCTTTCGTACCAGACAGGTCGGTACTATTTGCCGATAACGCTCTTTCTGTTACTGCTTCATTAAGCAGCATTCGTGTAATACTATTTCCTTTGAAACCTTCAGCAATTTTCACGGCTTCATCAAGGGATTTCACTTCTGCGATCGCTTTCGCTTCGTCTTTTAAACGACGACGAGCAACTAAAATTTCGAGGCCTTTAGAGAAGAAGAGTGCCCATGTAATGACTGATGCAATAACCAAACCTATCATCACCGTCTTCACGACATTATCCGCATTTTGGTACATGCCCCAAACAGATAAATCCTGATCAAAACCCCCTGTTGGCGCCTCTGTCGCAATTTCGATATTTTCATTCACAACAGCAGTATTGACTGCAGGCTCAGAAGATACGGGAGCAACTTCACCATTTGGTGCTGTAATTGGCGCCGCAGGATTTGCAGCAGGTGTCGATGATGTATTTTGAGACGCAGCTGGTGTTGTTGCTGGTGTGGTTTCAGCGACCGCCGTCCCCATCAAGCCGAACGCCAATAGAATAGAAGCTGTTAGTTTACGCATCAGTTGGCCTTTACTCTCTTTTTAGTGTTGTATAAAAAAATTCATATCGATGATTGTGCCATTCATCGACTAACCTTTAAAAGCGAAATTTAACTCGCGCTGTTCGTCTCTTTTCAAAAAGACGGTGCTGATGATATCAAAGACAGCGCGAATTGATAGTAATTATCATTAGTATTCACAAATTTTTTTATATTTTTTGTTCTCAAACAATGAAGTCCACGCCTATTACACGGGTATTGCTTGTTTATTCTTATTAATGCAATAAAGGTATTCAATGGACAAATATACTCCCCCCTTCTTCTATACCAATACGATTTATTGAACTTTGTAATACTGAAGAAAACTCAAGTTACATTTCCCCACGAATGCATTAACGTCATAGTATCCACGCCTCTGGATAGGCTAAATTTGAAACCATAAAGGAAAGATCATGGCAAACACCAAACCAGAAACCCAATTAGTGCACATTGGTCGGAACCCTAAATTCACTCAAAAAGGTGTAAATCCTGTCATTCAACGAGCATCTTCGATTATCTTTGACACGCTTGAAGAAAAACGTCATGCAACTCGGCATCGTGCGGATGGTGTGCTTTTTTATGGCCGCCGAGGCACACAAACCCATTTTGCTTTCCAAGAAGCCATGGCTGAATTAGAAGGTGGAGCAGGTTCTGTACTTTACCCATCAGGTGCTGCTGCCATCACCAATGCAATCTTATCCTTTATTTCTGCAGGAGAGCACATTTTAGTCACAGGCTCCGCTTATGACCCAACACAGAATTTTTGCGACCATATTTTAACCAAATTACAGGTTAAAACGACCTACTTTGACCCGCTCATTGGCGAAAAGATTACAGATTTGATTCAACCGAATACGCGCATTGTCTTTTTAGAATCTCCAGGTTCAATTACCATGGAAGTCCACGATTTACCTGCTCTCGTTCAAGCTATACGTAACAAAGCACCTGAAATCATCATTATGATTGACAATACATGGGCAGCGGGTGTCCTGCTCAAACCTTTATTGTTCGATGTGGATATTTCAATACAATCCGCAACAAAATATATTAATGGGCATTCTGATGGCATGTTAGGAGTCGCAGTAGCAAATAAGCGCTGCATCGAAACTTTACGTGAAAATTCATATCTGCTTGGGCAAACCGCAGACCCCGATACCGTTTATATGGCTAATCGTGGTTTGCATACCCTCCCTACGCGCCTAAAACAGCACCAAGAAAACAGTATACAAGTAGCAAACTGGCTGCAAGAACGCCCCGAAGTCGAACAGGTTTTTCATCCAGCCCTGCCAACTTCGCCTGGTCATGAATTCTTTATTCGGGATTTTTCAGGGTGTAATGGCTTATTTTCTTTTCAACTTAAGTCACGCCTATCCACTGAACAGTTCGCTGCTTTTATCGAAAATTTAGCTCATTTTAAAATGGGGTATTCATGGGGTGGATTTGAATCGCTAATTTTAGGTTACCAAAAAGAAGATTTACTCAGCATGAGACAATATGATTTTCAATTGAACGAAGGGACTTTTTTCCGTGTTCACGTGGGGCTTGAACACCCACAAGATTTAATTGATGACCTACAATTGGCTTTTGAACGCATTTAAAATAAAAAATGAAAATTGCAGAAAACACTAAAATGTTTTCTGCAATTCATCGACTAATGAATGAATACCCCCAAACAAATCAAACCCAATCTTATTTTTTCCTGTAATATAAATAAGGAAATTCGCTTTTAGACAAATACAGGAATGATTATGGAAGTCCTACGCGAAATCGTACTAGCGCTTTGGGATCACGATTTCCTAAAACTCTCCAACCCCGAAGTACTTTGGGTTATTTATACCGTACTTTTTGTTGTTATTGTTTTGGAAAATGGGGTTCTTCCCGCCGCTTTTCTGCCTGGAGATACCTTGTTAATCCTTTCTGGCGCATTAATCGCCAAAGGAGTTTTGCACTTTATCCCAACCATTTTATTGCTCGCCACAGCTGCGAGTTTGGGTTGTTGGTTAGGGTTTATGCAAGGTAGATGGCTCAGTGAAACGAAAACGGTCAAGCGTTGGCTAGCCCAAATTCCTGATGAGTATCATGCAAAAGCAAATAATATGTTTAATAAACAAGGTTTATACGCCTTACTTATTGGTCGTTTTTTAGCTTTTGTTCGTACATTATTACCTTTACTTGCAGGGCTCTCTGAATTAAGCCATCGCCGTTTTCAGTTTTTCAATTGGCTAAGCGGACTTTTGTGGGTAGGTATTATCGTTTCTTTAGGCTATGCCCTTAACCAAATCCCGTTTGTAAAAGAGCACGAGCAAGTGGTTATTAGCGCATTAATGATCATCCCTGTTATCTTATTAATTAGTGGATTAATTGGCTCTATTGTGATGTATTGGAAACACCGCAAGGCATTAAGTAGCAATAAATAACACAAATATCTATGGCCGCAATATTGCGGCCACTTGCATTATTTCCCCATCAAAATATTCACCGCTGAAAATAAATATTGCCCGATTTCTGGCGTCATCCAAGTACCTTGAGAAACTTTAGGCTCTTCACGGTAAACTGTGCGGATCTTTTCCTGAATGATAGGGTCACCTCCAGTGAATTGAATAAACATGTCTAACCATGTACGAGCCAGCACTTGTACTTCAGGTGAGTCTGGAGATTTATGTGCTTTCAATGCATTATGCAGCCCAGCAATCAGCTCAGGCCAAACTTGCCCCGCAGTAAAATAATGTTGCCGAACAAGCGCAAACTGCTCTTCTGTTAAATGGGGCTTAAACAGCGCTAATTGATATTCACTAAACCCTTGTGCAACAAATTGGATCATTGACTCAGAAATACCTGATGAATAAGCTAACGCGTTGTCTGTTAAGTGAATTTTATTCAACCTTGCAAAAAAATCTGGGTTTCCACCCGTATCTCTTTCCAGAGCGACCATCCATTCATACCCCAGTTGCTGTGCTTCAATTGATTGAGGTGTCATACCTTGTTGCATTAATGCATTCACCGCCGCCACTCGTTGCTGCCACTCTTGGTTTTTCAGCGTATGTGCGGTGTATAGCGGTAATTGTTCTAACTCTTGCGGTGTAAAATATTTATCAAACATCGTCATCATCTCCAATACAGAGAACCAATCGACCTGAGTTGAGGTATCACCCATTTGCATCTGTTTTTGAAGTTGCTCCAACCGAAAACGCAATGTTGCCATTTGCTGCATTTGTTCAGTTAATAAAGCAATTCGTTCCTGCAGAAGGTTTGTCATATCTCCACTCTGACCATCCAATATTTCACCGATGTTTTTGAGTTTGACTCCAACTTGGCGCAGTAATTGAATTTGCGTTAATCGCTCAATACATTGCATGTTATAGAGTCTGTAACCTGCATCGGTTCTTGCAGTTGGAAGCAATAAGCCAATTTCTTCATAATGATGAAGTGTTCGGATGGTTAACCCCGTTTTTTCCGCGATTTCACCCACTTGAAATAGCATACGTTCCTCCTGTAAGTGAGACTGAGGTTACGGCCTCACGTTACGTGAGAGTCAATGACCATTTTGCCTTTTTTTATTTTTTTTGCACCTTTCCCCTTCAAGTAAGCAATATATAAAAAAAGCCCCAGTCGGCAGGCTACCGCTGGGGCTCAATTCAATACGCGTTGATTACTTAATCAACGCGTGCATCTCTTGGACTGAAATCACTTTTTCAGTCGGATCTGCACTCAGTGACATTGTGGTTGCAAAACCACCATTCAACGTCGTGTCATAGTGAACCTTATACTGCAATGCGCTACGACGGATTAGTTTTGAGTCTTCAATCGCTTGACGCCCTGCGGTTGTATTCACGATGTAATCGTACTCACCATTCTTAATTCTATCTTGAATGTGTGGGCGACCTTCATGTACTTTGTTAACTAAGCGCGGGTTAATTCCTGCTTCACCAAGAACAATCGCCGTACCGTGCGTTGCATCTAGCTCGAAGCCATGTTTTAGCAATTTAGCCGCTAAATCAACAACGCGAGTTTTATCGCCTTCACGCACGGACAACAATGCTCGACCTGATTTTTTCATGGTTGAGCTGCTACCTAACATCGCCTTAGCAAACGCTTCTGCAAAAGTACGACCAACTCCCATGACTTCCCCTGTTGAACGCATTTCAGGGCCAAGAATTGGGTCAACACCTTGGAATTTGTTAAATGGCAGAACCACTTCTTTGACTGAATAGTAAGGAGGAATAACTTCTTTCGTCACACCTTGCTGGGTCAATGTCTGGCCAACCATAACACGAGCAGCCACTTTTGCCAGCGGTACGCCCGTTGCTTTTGAAACAAATGGGACAGTTCGCGCAGCACGAGGATTCACTTCAATCAAATACACTTCGTTATTTTTGACTGCGAATTGAACATTCATTAAGCCACGTACACGTAATTCGAATGCTAAGCTGCGAACTTGCTCACGCATCACATCCTGAATTTCTTGGCTCAGTGTATACGCTGGCAATGAACAAGCAGAATCACCAGAGTGAACGCCCGCTTGTTCGATGTGCTCCATGATCCCGCCAATCAGCACCATTTCACCATCACAAATCGCGTCAACATCCACCTCTACAGCGTCATCTAAGAAACGGTCAAGTAGTACTGGTGCATCATTTGAGACACTGACTGCAGTTTGGAAATAACGGCGCAGGTCGATTTCATCATACACGATTTCCATCGCACGACCGCCGAGAACATATGATGGGCGTACAACGAGTGGATAACCAATTCCAGCCGCTTTTTCAACAGCTTGCTCAATCGCTGTCACCGTCGCATTTTGCGGTTGTTTTAAATTCAAACGATTAACCGCTTGTTGGAAACGTTCGCGGTCTTCTGCACGGTCAATCGCATCAGGGCTAGTTCCAATGACAGGAACACCGGCGGCCTCAAGTGCACGTGCCAATTTCAGTGGCGTTTGACCACCATACTGTACGATCACACCTTTTGGCTGCTCAATACGCACAATTTCTAGCACATCTTCGAGCGTAACAGGTTCGAAATAGAGACGGTCAGACGTATCATAGTCAGTTGAAACGGTTTCTGGGTTACAGTTAACCATGATAGTTTCATAGCCATCTTCACGTAGCGCGAGTGAAGCGTGCACACAACAATAGTCAAACTCAATACCTTGACCAATACGGTTAGGCCCTCCCCCCAGAACCATCACTTTTGGCTTGCTATGGTTTGGGTTGGATTCACACTCATCTTCATACGTGGAATACATATAGGCAGTATCGGTTGCAAACTCAGCAGCACAGGTGTCAACACGCTTATAAACGGGGTGCAAATCATAACTTTGGCGTAATTTACGTAGCTCAGCTTCTGATACACCAACTAAACTTGCTAGGCGTGCATCCGCAAACCCTTTACGTTTTAATACGCGTAAGAAATCTTTGGTTAAGCCGTTGATACCTAACTCCGCAACTTCTTCCTCTAGACGCACCAGCTCTTCAATTTGTACTAAGAACCAGCGGTCAATGTTGGTTAAGTTGAAGACACCATCAACGGACAAGCCCGCTCGGAATGCATCTGCAATAAACCAGATGCGTTCTGCGCCTGCATCTTTTAATTCACGACGAATGCGCGTCAGTGCTTCAGGGTCATCCTGTTCAACTTTAGGATCAAAACCTGTTGCGCCCACTTCTAAGCCGCGTAACGCTTTTTGCATCGACTCTTGGAAAGTGCGGCCAATCGCCATCACTTCACCCACCGATTTCATCTGCGTGGTTAAACGGTCATTGGTACCCGCAAATTTCTCAAAGTTAAAGCGTGGAATTTTAGTCACAACGTAGTCGATAGAAGGCTCAAACGAAGCAGGTGTACGGCCACCAGTAATATCATTCATCAGTTCATCGAGGGTATAACCGACCGCCAGTTTCGCTGCAATCTTCGCGATTGGAAAGCCCGTCGCTTTAGAAGCTAGCGCTGACGAGCGAGAAACCCGCGGGTTCATTTCAATAACAATTAAGCGCCCATCTTTTGGATTAACCGAAAACTGAACGTTTGAACCCCCCGTCTCAACACCAATTTCGCGTAAAACTGCCATCGAGGCATCGCGCATGATTTGGTATTCTTTATCTGTTAAGGTTTGAGCGGGTGCAACGGTGATTGAGTCACCAGTGTGGATCCCCATTGCGTCAAAGTTTTCGATTGAGCAGACAATAATGCAGTTGTCATTTTTATCGCGAACAACTTCCATTTCATACTCTTTCCAACCAATCAATGACTCATCAATTAATAATTCATTGGTTGGCGATAAATCTAAACCGCGCGTACAAATCTCTTCAAATTCTTCACGGTTGTAAGCGATACCACCACCCGTTCCGCCCATCGTAAACGATGGGCGAATAATACAAGGGAACCCCACATCGTCTGCAACGGCATACGCTTCTTCCATGTTGTGAGCAATACCTGAGCGTGCAGTACCTAAACCAATTTTTTTCATCGCTTTATCAAAGCGTTGACGATCTTCGGCTTTATCAATGGCGTCTGCTGTTGCACCAATCATCGTAACGCCAAACTCAGCAAGAACCCCTTTACGCTCAAGTTCAAGCGCACAGTT
The DNA here is from genome assembly GCF_028479625.1 of Providencia sp. PROV197. Taxonomy (NCBI): domain Bacteria; kingdom Pseudomonadati; phylum Pseudomonadota; class Gammaproteobacteria; order Enterobacterales; family Morganellaceae; genus Providencia; species Providencia sp. PROV197. The sequence continues at coordinate 66,804 of NZ_JAMPNZ010000014.1, read as the reverse complement.
AAGCGCTGTTTGCCCACCCATTGTTGGTAAAATTGCATCAGGACGTTCTTTTTCAATAATTTTACGAACCACTTCCCAGTGAATCGGCTCAATATACGTCGCATCGGCCATCTCTGGGTCGGTCATAATCGTCGCAGGGTTAGAGTTAACTAAAATGACACGATAACCTTCTTCACGTAAGGCTTTACATGCTTGAGCCCCAGAATAATCAAACTCGCATGCTTGACCGATAACAATTGGACCCGCACCTAAAATCAGAATGCTTTTTATGTCTGTACGCTTTGCCATGATTTGCTCCCGATTATTGTGCGTTTTGACGTGGTGTGGTTTGACGATATTCGTTAATCAAATCAATGAAGTGATCGAATAAATTGGCTGCATCATGTGGCCCTGAACTTGCTTCAGGATGGCCTTGGAAACTAAATGCAGGTTTATCTGTACGGTGAATACCTTGTAGTGTTCCATCAAATAGTGACTTGTGAGTCACACGCAATGTATCGGGAAGTGTAGATTCATCGACTGCGAAACCATGATTTTGTGCCGTGATCATCACAACATCTCGATCCAAATCTTTCACAGGATGATTTGCTCCGTGATGACCAAATTTCATTTTCAGGGTATTTGCACCGCTAGCTAAAGCCAATAATTGGTGCCCTAAGCAAATACCAAAAACAGGGATATCCGTTGTTAAAAATGTTTTAATCGCCTTGATTGCATAATCACATGGCGCTGGGTCGCCAGGGCCATTCGACAAGAAAATTCCGTCTGGATTCATTGCGAGTACTGCTTCTGCTGATGTTGTCGCAGGCACCACCGTTAAACGACAACCACGGTCAACTAACATGCGTAGAATGTTGCGTTTTGCACCGAAGTCGTAAGCAACAACATGCAATGGTAACTCTTCAACTGATTTAGCACCTTGTTGGCCGTTTTCTAGCGTCCATGAGCCTTGGGTCCAACTATAGGCTTCTTTAGTACACACTTCTTTTGCCAAATCTAACCCATTAAGCCCAGAAAAGTTACGTGCTTTTTCTAGCGCAAGCGCCACATCAGGGTTATCTCCTGCAATAATGCACCCATTCTGAGCCCCTTTCTCTCTTAATAAACGGGTCAGTTTACGTGTATCGATATCTGCAATTGCCACAACCTTGTGGCGCTTCAGATACTCGGATAGCCCTTCTTGCCCACGAAAGTTACTGTAAACCAATGGTAAGTCACGAATGATTAAGCCTTGAGCATGAACATTTGGGGATTCTTCATCATCAGCATTAGTGCCGACATTACCAATATGGGGATAAGTGAGAGTAACAATTTGGCGGGAATAGGAAGGGTCTGTAATTATTTCTTGATATCCGGTCATTGACGTATTGAAAACGACTTCTCCAACTGCGGCCCCTTCAGCACCGATGGCACGCCCGTGGAATTGGGTTCCGTCTTCCAGAACCAATATAGCTGACTTAATCAAAACACCCTCCGGAGAATAATAAATCACGTTTTTTGCATATTAATTCAGATTTTGCGATCTAAATCAATGCCAAAATGAGTTTTTAAGCAAATTTTTGGCAAATTGCGCGCATTCTAATGATGAGATAGGGTCTTGTCTAGAAAAAAATGCATTTTTTACACTTTTATCTTACTTTTATAGACAACAACCCCAGTTTACTTAACGTGAGCACTGAAAATGATAGCCAATATGAATAAGTAAACGGTTGCCAAGTAAGATAACTGCACAATTGATAATAACGCAGCTTGAATTGAGATTAAAGGGAAATTAACTCGAATAAAAGTCAGTTTTACAGATGAATTAAACGGAAAATAGCAATTTAAAATAAAATAATAACAAAAGCCATTATAAACCAATAAATAATAAATAATTTATTGATTTATAATGATAATTTAAAATAAAAAATCAAAGATCATCAAGGCAAAGCACATCTTTCATATCATATAACCCAGATTTTTTAGAAAAAACCCAAGAGGATGCTTTAATAGCACCATTTGCAAAGGTCATCCTGCTTGATGCCTTATGTGTGATCTCTACGCGTTCGCCGATATCAGCGAACATCGCCGTATGTTCACCAACAATGTCTCCTGCTCGAATTGTTGCAAAACCGATAGTGCCAGCTTCACGCTCACCAGTATAACCTTCACGGGTATATACTGCGCAGTCTTTTAGATCCTTTCCTAGCGCACCCGCAATAGATTCCCCCATAGCTAATGCAGTACCAGACGGAGCATCAACTTTATGACGATGGTGAGCTTCCACAATTTCAATATCGGTGTAAGTTCCCATCACTTTTGCTGCTTTTTCCAGTAATTTAAGGACTAAATTAACACCGACACTAAAGTTTGCCGCGAACACAATTGGAATGACTTTTGCCGCATCAGCAATAGCTTGTTTCCCTTGTTCATCAAAACCTGTTGTGCCAATAACCATGCCCTTTTGGTTAGCTTTGCAAAATGCTAAATAATGCAGCGTGCCTTCAGGCCGGGTGAAATCAATAACAACATCAAAATCATCAACGACTTTATCAAGAGAATTCGTAATATAAATTCCTAGTTTACCAACTCCTGCAAGCTCACCTGCATCTGCGCCAATCAGCGAAGAGCCTTCTCGCTCAATAGCAGCGCCTAATTGAATGCCATCTTGTTGTTGTGCCGCTTGAATTAACTGCCGTCCCATACGACCACCTGAGCCGACAATCGCAACACGTACCACTGAATTTTCCATGGTTCATCCTTTTTCATTATTGATGCAAATGACTAAATTTAAACTGAGTATCTCACGTGAATATCAATATTTTTCACAAACAATTTAGTTTATTATTGCGTTACAGATTAACCATCATGATGAGATTCTGCCAGTATTAATCGACAGTTATTAACAAAAACGTAGAACGCGGACTGATTATCAGAAAAAGTGTTGATGATAAGAAAAGTAGGAAAGAAAAAATCAGAATAAAAAAGACCGAGCCACCTTGATGATACAAAATGACTCTTTGAATAATATGCTGCTATGTATGCTATGTATTAGTTAATTTCTTTAACTTCGACTCGCAATTCTTTTGGCACTTCAAAAACAATATTTTCTTCACGGCCTTGTAGTTCAACAACAGAGTCTGCACCAAGCTCTTTTAATCTATCAATAACTTGACGAACTAAAATATCAGGCGCTGACGCCCCAGCCGTTAAACCAATAATATTTTTATCCGTTAGCCACTCAGTTTGGATGTCTTCTGCACCATCAATCAAAAATGCAGGTTTTTGCATTCTTGATGCAAGTTCAGCAAGACGGTTTGAGTTTGATGAGTTTTTAGAGCCTACAACTAGCACAATATCTGCACGCTCAGCCAGCTCTCTTGCCGCTTCCTGCCTATTGGTTGTTGCATAACAAATATCATCTTTACGTGGCCCAACAATACTAGGGAAACGTGCGGTTAGTGCATCAATGACATCTGAAGTGTCATCCACAGAAAGTGTCGTTTGTGTCATAAACGATAAATTATTTTCGTCTTTAACTTTCAATTTCCAAACATCTTCTGGGCTTTCAACAAGATACATACCACCTTCAGGGTTGCTATATTGCCCCATTGTCCCTTCGACTTCTGGATGCCCCGCATGCCCAATCAAAATCGCTTCTTTACCTTTACGGCTTGCACGAGCGACTTCCATGTGTACTTTAGTCACTAGTGGGCATGTTGCATCAAATAGCATGGTCAAATCACGAGAACGTGCTTCTTGGCGGATAGCTTGTGACACACCATGTGCAGAAAAAATTAAGATTGAACCATCTGGTACTTCAGAAATTTCTTCAATAAAAATAGCACCACGCTGACGCAAATCATCAACTACATAACGGTTATGAACCACTTCATGACGAACATAGATAGGTGCGCCGTATAGTTCTAATGCCCTTTCTACAATGCTAATTGCGCGGTCAACACCAGCACAAAAACCACGAGGGTTAGCCATTAATATTTGCATTGTGATTCTCCAATTGCGGGTCTACTTCAAGCACTTCAATTTCAAAGCTAATTTGTTGCTCAGCGAGTGGGTGATTAAAATCAACAGTGATCGATTCACCTTCGATCGATTTTACTACACCAGGCATTTCGCTGCCATTCATTGCGGTAAATAACATGATAGTCCCAATTTCAGGGATACCTGTATCCATAAAATCACGCAATGAAAAATACTGCACTAAATCAGGGTTATGTTTACCAAAAACAGTATCACCAGGTAATGAAAAATTTTTCTTTTCACCTTCGTTAAGCCCAATTAATTTGGCCTCAAGTTCAGGTGATAACGAATCATTCCCTAACACAAACAACGCAGGCTTTCCTTGTGCGTGTGAAGAATCGGCTGTAGAGCCATCTTCCAATTTCAATGTGAAATGCAGTAAAACTGCGCTCTGAGCCTGTATTTGAGTAGACATAAACCAAACCTATTTTGTCATAAAATTCAGCCCAGAAAATCTGGGCTGTGTGTCATTACATTGTAACCTATTGTGCTACCAATTTATTTGGCTTTTTCCTGCTTTGGCTTTTCTGGTAAAAAACCTTCCAAAATAACTAAAGCAGCACCAATACAAATTGCCATATCAGCTAGGTTGAATGTTGGCCAGTGCCAATTACCGACATAAATATCAAGGTAATCAACGACAAACCCATGAACCAGACGGTCGCTAAGGTTGCCAATTGCCCCGCCAATAATGAGTGCGTAAGCAATATTGGATAGGCGTTTTTGCGCGCTTTGGCGGTACATCATCACCATTAAAATAATGGAAATTCCCACCGCAATACCCGCAAAGAACCAACGCTGCCAGCCGCCTTCATCAGCCAAGAAACTAAATGCCGCACCAAAATTTTGGGCGTACATGATGTTGAAAAATGGCATTACAGCATGTGGTTCATACAGATTCAGGTCTTTTAGCACCAACTGCTTTATTCCTAAATCTGCCACGATAATCACGATGGTTAGCCATAACCAACGCAGGCCAGTAGAACAAATAGGCGTCTTCATTAAGCAAACTTACGCAATTCGCCGTCACCGGCTACGTTCGTCACACAGCGACCACAAATTTCTGGTTGCTCGCTTGATGAGCCGATATCGCTCGCATAATGCCAGCAACGTGGGCATTTTTCGCCTTCCGCTTTACTAAAGGCAATTTTAAGGCCTTTTAACTCGCTCTCTTGCGCATCAGCAGACGCCGTTGCAATATCCGCGACAGTCGCTTGAGAAGTCAGCAGAACGAAACGCAGTTCATCACCTAAACTTTGCAGTTTGTTTGCTAAGTCTTTATCTGCATATAACGTCACCGCAGCCTCTAGTGAGCCACCAATGTGTTTATCTGTACGCGCTTGCTCTAACACTTTATTCACTTCACCGCGAACCGCCAGCAGTTCAGACCAGAAGCTGTTATTCATTTCATTTGACTCATCTAAACCAAATAAGCCGTTATACCATTCTTCGGTTAGAACGAATTGAGCACGTTTTCCTGGTAATTCATTCCAGATTTCGTCTGAAGTGAAAGAAAGTACTGGGGCTATCCAACGTACTAACGCTTCAACGATATGGAACAGAGCTGTTTGGCAGCTACGACGCGCTAAGCTGTCGCCTTTCGCTGTGTACTGACGGTCTTTAATGATATCCAGATAGAACGAACCCATTTCGATAGAGCAGAAATGCATTAAACGCTGAATAACGGAAAGGAAATCATATTCATCATACGCTTTGGCGATTTCTTGTTGTGCTTCAAGCGCACGGCTAACCGCCCAACGGTCTAACACCACCATGTCTTCAGGTTTCACCATGTCCGTTTCTGGATTGAAACCATTAAGGTTCGCCAACAAGAAGCGGGCAGTATTACGAATACGGCGATATGAATCCGCTGCACGTTTTAAGATTTCATCAGAGACCGCGATTTCACCTGTATAATCCGTCGAAGCAACCCATAGACGCAGAATATCTGCACCCAGTTTATTCATGACATCTTGTGGACTTACCGTATTGCCTAATGATTTAGACATTTTACGGCCTTGGCCATCAACGGTGAAACCGTGCGTTAACACTTGGCGATATGGCGCTTTGCCTTTCATTGCTGTTGATAACATCAATGAGGACATGAACCAGCCACGGTGTTGGTCAGAGCCTTCCAAGTACATGTCAGCTGAATTACCATGGAATTCAGGACGTGCATCAACTACGGCAAAGTGTGTAGACCCAGAGTCAAACCAGACGTCTAGTGTATCTGGTACTTTACGGTAGGTTTCAGCTTCATCACCCAGTAATTCAGCTGGGTCAAGATCCCACCATGCTTGAATACCGTCAACCTCAACGCGTTTAGCGACTTCTTCCATTAATTCTAACGTACGAGGATGAAGCTCTTCCGTATCTTTATGAACAAACAAAGACATCGGCGTTCCCCAAGTACGCTGGCGAGAGATACACCAGTCAGGGCGGTTTTCAACCATTGACTCAATACGTGCGCGACCCCAACCAGGGATCCACTGAACGATATCAATTTCTTTCAATGATTGTTCGCGTAAGCCATTTTTATCCATGCCAATAAACCATTGTGGTGTTGCACGGAAAATAACGGGGGTTTTATGACGCCAGCAACATGGGTAGCTGTGCGTGATTGCTTTTTTATACAGCAACGCGCCTTTTTCATTTAATAGCTCAACAATTAAATCATTAGCTTTAAAAATGAACACACCATCCAGTGTTGGATAGGTATTGGCTAAGAAACAACCGTCTGGCCCAACAGGGTTTGCTGTCTCTAAACCGTATTTTTGGCCAACCACATAGTCCTCAGGACCATGACCTGGCGCAGTATGAACGGCACCTGTACCTGCATCTAATGTAACATGGTCACCTAAGATAGCAGGAACATCAAAGCCCATAAATGGATGTTCAAAACGCAGCAGTTCAAGCGCAGAACCTTCACATTCACCTAAAACTGCCCATTCGTCGATACCAACAGTTTTCATTACATCTTCAACAAGGTCAGCTGCTAAAATGACTAATTCGCCATTCGCTTGTACCAAGTTGTATTTAAATTCAGGATTCAACGAGATTGCGCGGTTAGCAGGCAATGTCCACGGTGTTGTTGTCCAGATAACCAGTGATGGCGTTTTATCACTCGTAACCCCGAATTTTTCACACACCACTTTGCTATCTACTGCAGGGAAACGAACGTAGATAGATGGGGAAGTTTTGTCATAATACTCAACTTCAGCTTCAGCTAATGAAGAACCACATGCTGTACACCAATGAACAGGCTTAGCACCTTTCACTAAATGGCCGTTTGCAATGGTTTTTGCTAACGCTCTGATGATGTGGGCTTCGGTTTTGAAGTCCATGGTTAAGTAGGGTTTATCCCACTCACCTAATACACCAAGACGTATAAAGTCAGCTTTTTGGCCTTCAATTTGCTCTTTTGCATATTGGCGGCATTGTGCACGAAATTCAGCGGCGGAAACTTTTTCTCCTGGTTTACCCACGATTTGTTCAACTTTGTGTTCAATCGGTAAGCCATGGCAATCCCAACCAGGAATATACGGGGAATCATAACCCGCTAATCCTTTGGATTTAATAATAATATCTTTGAGAATTTTGTTAACTGAGTGACCAATATGAATACTGCCGTTAGCATATGGAGGGCCATCGTGCAGAATAAAGGTTTTCTTGCCCGATTTTGCTTTACGGATTGCTTGGTACAAACCTTCTTTGTACCAGCGCTCTAACATCTGTGGTTCGCGTTTAGCGAGATCGCCACGCATTGGGAACCCTGTTTCTGGTAGATTCAGGGTATTTTTATAGTCACTCATCGATTCTCAGTTCCAATTTTCCGCTAAATTATCTGATTCCTATTGCAGTAAGATATTCTCTTGCTGCAATTACATCATTAGCAATTTGCTCCTTAAGCGCTTCCAACGAAGCAAACCGCTGCTCATCACGTAATTTCTTACGTAACACTACATCGATATGACGCCCATATAAATCCATAGTGGCATCAATCAGATGAACTTCTAACTGCGTTCCTTTTCCAGATACAGTCGGTCGTGTGCCGATATTCGCCACACCAGGCAAAGGCTTATCACCTAAACCATAAACTTCTACAGCATACACACCCGTCACTGGTGTGACTAAACGTTTTAATGGTAGGTTTGCCGTCGGAAAACCTATTGTTCTGCCAAGCTGGTTACCATGAACCACTCGCCCACTAATCCGATAGGCATGCCCTAACAGGTTTTCCGCCAATTCAAGGTCGTTAACCTGAATAGCCTTACGAATGGCCGTGCTGCTGATGCGAAGACCTGAATCACAAAAGCTTTCTGTATCAGCAACCTCAAACCCAAACTCTTCACCTGCTTGCTGCAAAAAGGCAAAATCCCCCATGCGATTTTTCCCAAAACGGAAATCATCACCGATGGCGAGATATTTCACCCCTAATTTGTCAACCAGTAAATCTGAGACAAACTCAGCGGGTGTTAAAGAGGCAAAGTGCTGGTTAAATTCAACACAAAGAAGGTAGTCAATACCACTGTCTGCGAGGTATTTAACTTTATCTCTTAAACGTGTCAAACGCGCAGGCGCTTTGTCACCAATAAAAAATTCAAGAGGTTGTGGCTCAAAAATCATCACAACCGTAGGTAAGCCAAGTTCCTTACCCTTGAGTTTCAAATTTTGAAGTAATACTTGGTGCCCACGATGAACACCGTCAAAATTACCAATAGTCAGCACGCAACCATGATGGCACGCCCGGATATTCTGTATACCGCGAATTAGCTCCATAACAGGCTCAATACCGAGGAAATTGCAGGATTATACCTTGTACGACGCATAAGGTTAACCTTAGTTCGCAAAAGGTTACATTAAACCCTATTTTTTTGATTCTAACACGACCTAATAGCCATCTATTTTACGTGAACAACAAGCCACAATGCTACCCAATATGAGCAATTAGGCATAGATATCAAAAAATGTTGGGATAACCAATGGATTATCAATACAACAAATTTGTTCCGAGGTCTCTAAAAATATTCAATTTTTATCGTTTTCTCATCAATGCCTATAGCTAAACACATTTCGTGATTAATAAGCAATCAATAAGCGAGCAAATATCATACTCTCCTCTTATTGATGGGCTAAAATTTTTTTCTATCGTGATTGTTTTTAATTTTCTGACATCAATTACGCATTTTTTCACGCTAAGATCTGTATTCTTCTCATATTTGCTGATAGAATCTTGCACCATTCACAGCGCATGGACATCGAAGTACACGATGTTTATTTGCACAAATCCATTGACAAATGCAGGGCGAAAGGGCATATTCCTCGACCTTTGAATTGTCCTCAATAGAATACATTTGGGAGTTGGACCTTGGCTAATATCAAATCAGCTAAGAAACGTGCCGTTCAGTCAGAGAAACGTCGCCAGCACAACGCTAGCCGTCGCTCTATGGTACGTACTTTTATCAAGAAAGTTTACCTTGCTATCGCTGCAGGCGATAAAGAAGCTGCTCAGAAAGCATTCAATGACATGCAACCTATTGTTGATCGTCACGCCAGTAAAGGCCTGATCCACAAAAATAAAGCAGCACGTCATAAAGCTAACTTAGTTGCTCAAATTAAAGCAATGTAATTTTGCTTCTTGATTAGCTAAAAAAACCGGCCTAGGCCGGTTTTTTTATTTGCTTAATTTACTGCCCTAACTTGTCAAATGACACTGAAAATAATTCTGAAAAATCTTTATTGCAAACTCGCTGCACTGCTGGATGCTGAATCATTCTTTCTGCAAAAATAACGTAATATTCTTCTTTTACATTTTCTAATCGCCCTAATTCTACAATATCTTCTCCGCCTAAAAGGTCAGGTGTATACTGAGAAGGAGCAACAAAAATAGCATTATAATGCATGCCAAACGCTTTCATTAATGCAGCATCATCGAACTCGCCTAATACCTCAACTTGTAAATTTTTATTCCGTATCCAAGCTAAAATATGCCGACCTAAAAGATAACGTCTTCCAGGAATCAGTAAGCGACGCTCTTCTAAACATTCAGGAAATGGCTTTTTCGGTATTGGCTGACGGCAAAAAAAGCTCATACTGCATTCACCCAATTTAACGGAAAACAGGCCTTCCTGCTGTGATGAATCAACTGGGCAGTCCGATAAAATCATATCCAACTTATGTTGGCTAAGTTGCTCTAATAACAGCTCGTGAGTTGATTCAAAACAGCGCAAGTGAATCTGTTCATGCTCAACAACTGTCGTTTCCAATATTCGGCTAACTAACTGTTTTGACAATGTATCAGCAACACCAACATCAAATAGTAAGTTGGACTCTCTGCTGTAATTAACTATATCGAGCATTTCTTGGCTAAGCATAAACATTTTATCTGCGTAGCGAAAAATAAGTTGCCCGAGTTCGGAAGGCACTAAACCACGCCCCTGTCGCTTAAATAATTTACCACCTAAACGCTCTTCTAGCGCCTTTATTTGGCCTGTTATGGTCTGAGGAGTCAGGTAAAGTGCTTCAGCCGCCCCCACGACAGAGCCCTCTTTACATACATGCCAAAAGTAGTAAAGATGGTTAAAATTTAAATGTGAAACCCGCATATCGATTCCTTTTGTATCGTCAATAACCACACTTGGTGCTATTCACCATACATATCTACCTGTCCCCATGAATCAGGGGCTTTTATTATGTATAACCGTAGTGTATCTGCAAAAGATACACTACGGCATATCATAGAATATTAGTTCGGAAATTCTTACTAAGAATTAACTAAATTACTTTATAATTCTAGTTCACGCTAACTGTTTTTGTTTCGGTAAGACTACTCTTAACATAAAATAACCGAGCACTGCTGCCACTGTGGAGCCAATTAAAATACCTAGGCGTGAGTAAGTACTATATACCTCATCAATACCATCGAATGCGAGCCCAGTTATAAAAATAGACATAGTAAAACCGATCCCACATAACACCGAAACGGCAAAAACTTGCTTCAAATTAATCGACTCAGGTAATTTCGCAAAGCCAAGTTTTACCGAAATCCAACTAAATAAGAAAATCCCAATTGGCTTACCCAATACTAACCCTGCAGCCACACCAAGCGGTAACGGACTCAATAACCCATCAAAGGTGATGCCTTGTAATTGAACGCCTGAATTTGCAAATGCAAAAATAGGTAAGATTAAATAGACAACCCACGGATGTAAGACATGCTCAAGCTCTTCAGAAGGTTTTGTTTGATTTGTGCCCCTTAATGGAATTAAGAAACCAACAATCACCCCCGCCAATGTAGCATGAACACCTGACTTTAATATACATACCCACAATATCAGCCCTATAACTAAATAAGCTGCTGTATTTTCCACTTTGCGCCAATTCATAGTGACCAATATTGCAATACATAAAGCAGCTAAGCCGAGCGCAATCATTGATACAGAGCTTGTATAGAAAAAGGCAATAATCACAATAACACCAAGATCATCGATAATAGCTAGCGCCAATAAAAAGACCTTTAACTCAGTGGGTACGCGCTTACCTAATAACGCCATAACACCTAAAGCAAATGCAATATCTGTTGCCGCTGGTATTGCCCAACCTTGTTGAGTGATTTCATTTCCACCATTAAAAAGCAGATAAATTAGCGCAGGAACAATCATCCCACCTAATGCTGCAATTGCTGGAAATATAGCTTTATCACGACCAGCTAAGGATCCTTCCAATAATTCACGTTTAACCTCAAGACCCACGACTAAGAAAAAAATAGCCATTAGGAAGTCATTAATCCATAAAATTAATGGTTTATCTAGCCCAAAGTCTGAAATTTTAATCGATACTGGGATCGTTAAAAATTGCTGATAAGCGCCTTGCAATGGCGTATTAGCCATAATCAAAGCAACTATGGCAGCAATAATCAGGAGTAAGCCCCCTGCTGCTTCTAACCTTAAAAATTTACGAATAATTGCTGTCATTTATTTTAACCTCAATATTTTTTGAATGTTAATATTATGCTAATTATTAATTCGTAAAAAATCGTTTATTCATCCATTAAAACTCGGAATTAACGATCTATTTAGGTTAGAGATCACTCAAAATGATAAAAAAACGTTAATTTCACTATAGACAACTTTTATAAAAACAAATAATAAATTTTTTAAAAAGTGACTTTATAAATTCAACTTTTTCTCGTTTTTCTAATTTACATTTTTTGATGTTCTTGTCGCAATCATCTATTTTTTCTGTTCGAAGGGTTTCGCAATAATTTTTAATATGGGAGACTGAGTTACAATCGTTTTGCGAAGCGCTTCGCAACAACAACGTTATTTATTTTTCAAACAAAAAAATAATCTTTATCCTTAAATTATGACTACTTACGTATTACTCGCCGTCCTTTTTGCTGCTTTTTGCCATGCAACTTGGAACGCCTTAGTTAAATTTGGTAATGACCGTTTTTTTGGTCTCGTCATGATTTCTTTTTTTTCGGGTGTGCTCGCCATTCCAGCAATATTTTGGTTGGGGCTACCTTCTCCCCAAGCAATGCACTGGTTGGCCTTATCGGTATTGTTCCACATTGGCTACACCTACTTTTTAAGCCAGGCCTATACTCACGGTGATTTGAGCCAGATTTACCCTATTTCACGAGGTTCCGCGCCACTGATTACAGCATTGCTTGGCGCTGTATTATTCAATGAGTTTATTCCATTAATGGGTTTTATTGGCATACTGCTCATTATTAGTGGTGTTTTACTCATCGCCTTTGCTGGAAGAAAATTTCAATTAAATATCAAAGGAAAAGCGTTAACTTTTGCCTTATGTACAGCCTTTTTCACAGCCTGCTACACACTTTCAGATGGCCACGGAGCTCGAGCCAGTGAAGACCCTGTCGTCTATACACTTTGGCTATTTTTATTAAATGGTATCGTCTTAACTATTTCAGGTATTATTAAATATCGCACAACACTTGTGCTCGGTATTCAGCAATATTGGCGTTCTGGGTTATTAGGTGGGTTAATGCAATTAGTGAGCTATGGCATTGCTATTTGGGCAATGAGCCAAACACCTATAGTTATGGTAGCAGCCATCAGAGAAACCAGCGTACTCTTTGCAATGTTCCTTTCGATTGTCTTTTTAAAAGAAAAGTTCAACTTAATGCGAGTTCTTGCCTGCATAGTTATTTTATCGGGTGTTTTACTTGCCAAACTTAGCAGTTAGCCCGCGATAAGGGACTGAACATAAATATCAATCCCTTATATTTAGGTATTAGAGTGTGGTTTTTAATAAATCCACTTGAGCCTTTTATAAAGAATAAAAACTGATTTTTCATTTGGATATGAGGTAACAATGTCTTTTACAAAGTCTTTATTAGCACTTGCAACAATGACGTCTTCTTTTGCAAGCTTTTCTGTCACACCTGTGGATATGATGATAGTTGATGGTACAGTCTTAACGATGGATGCTAAAAACCACATCATCAAAAACGGTACCGTTGTCATTAAAGAAAATAAAATCATTGCCGTAGGTGGACCAGAGCTTGCAAAAGACTATCAAGCTACGAATGTGCTCAATGTCGAGGGAGACATTGTCATGCCAGGTCTAATTAATACCCATACTCATGCATCAATGACTGTTTTTCGTTCATTGGCGGATGATGTTCCAGACCGCTTACATCGTTATATATTTCCCCTAGAAAACAAGATGGTAAGCCGTGAAATGGTACGCGTTGGTGCGAATCTTGCCAATATTGAAATGATTAAGGGGGGCGTCACAACATATGTCGATATGTATTATTTTGAAGACGAAGTGGCAAAAACGGTTGATAAAATTGGCTTAAGAGCTGTTTTAGGTGAGTCCGTGATCCAGTTTCCTGTTGCTGATGCGCAAAATGCAGATGAAGGTATTCAATATGCAGTGAGTTTTATTAATCAATACAAAGACCATCCACGCATAACTCCAGCTTTTGCACCCCATGCTCCATATACCAACTCAACTGAGCATTTACAGCAAATTTCAACATTATCTCAAGAATTAAATGTTCCAGTCATGATCCACTTAGCCGAAACCGATCGCGAGCAAGAAGAAATTGCTAAGCGAACAGGTGGTAAAAGCCCTGTTCAATACATGGCTGATATTGGCGCACTGAATAATAAAGTCATTGCTGCACACGCAATTATGGTGAATGAGCAAGATATGGATTTGCTGAAAAAATACGATGTCGGTGTCGCACATAATATCAGTGCCAACACCAAATCAGCAAAAGGCGTTGCGCCTGTCACGACTATGTTAGAAAAAGGCATTCGGGTAGGGTTAGGAACCGATGGCCCAATGTCGAGCAATACTCTAACAACATTAAATGAGCTTAATTTAGTCGGTAAAATTCATAAACTAGAGAACAAAGACCGAGCTGCAATGCCGCCGCTCACTGTTGTCGAGCTAGCCACCAAAGGCTCAGCTAAAGTTCTGCATATGGAAGATAAATTAGGCTCACTTGAAGCGGGTAAACTTGCAGATATTATTGTTATTGATACTAAATCACCTAATATGGTTCCAATGTATAGCCCATATGCCGCACTTGTTTATGGCGCGAATGGGGCTAATGTTCGCCATACGATAGTAGACGGTAAAGTTTTGATGCAAGACCGCCAATTACTCACCGCTGATGAAAAAGTGATTATCCAAGAAGCACAAGACTTTGCAAACAAAGTACGTGAAACCGTTATTGCTAGCGGGGAAGTGGTTAAATAACATAAAAAAATGGCTGGTTCTGTATTTCACAGACCAGCCATTCTAATTTATTAAATAATTAACACATTATTTGTTCGTTAAATCATCAAAGAATTTTTTCACGCCATCTAGGAAGCTTTTGGAACGCGGACTATTTTTTTCTCCACTTTTGCCACCTAAAGACTCGCCAAACTCTTTGAGTAACGCTTTTTGTTTCTCATTCAGTTTTACGGGAGTTTCAACAACAATGTGGCACATCAAATCGCCTTGCAGACCTCCACGCACAGATTTCACACCTTTTCCTTTCATACGGAAAATTTTACCTGTTTGTGTCTCTGCTGGAATTTTCAGTTTTACACGACCATCAAGGGTTGGAACTTCAATTTCACCGCCCAAAGCTGCATCGGCAAAGTTAATTGGTACTTCGCAATGCAGGTTATTACCATCACGCTCAAAAATGTTATGAGGTAATACATGAACTTGAACGAATAAATCGCCTGCTGGAGCTCCGTTCTCACCCGCTTCACCTTCACCCGATAAGCGAACGCGATCACCCGTATCAACCCCCGCTGGAATTTTAACTGATAGTGTTTTATATCTTTCAACACGACCATGACCATGGCATTTGTTGCATGGGTCTTTGATAACTTTTCCGCGACCGTGGCAAGTTGGGCAAGGTTGTTGTACCGAGAAAAAGCCTTGGCGCATATGCACTTGGCCCATACCATGACAAGTGGAACAAGTATCAGCACTGGTTCCTGGTTTCGCACCATTACCATGGCACACATCACAGGTTTCTAGCGTCGGAATACGAATTTCTTTGGTCACTCCACGGACAGCCTCTTCAAGAGTCAATTCCATGTTGTACTGCAGATCAGAGCCACGGCTTGGGCGTTGCTGTCTGCGACCGCCTCCGAAAATATCACCGAAGACGTCACCAAAGATATCGCTAAAGTCAGCGCCACCGCCAAACCCGCCGCCGCCCATTCCGCCTTGTTCAAACGCAGCATGACCATATTGGTCATAAGCGGCACGTTTTTGCTCATCGGAAAGAACTTCGTAAGCTTCTTTAATTTCTTTAAATTTTTCTTCAGATTCGTCTTTATTGCCCTGATTACGGTCAGGATGGTATTTCATTGCTAAGCGCTTATACGCTCTTTTTATGTCTTTTTCTGAAGCATTCTTTTCAAGTTCTAAAACCTGATAAAAGTCTCTTTTTGCCATTTAATTTACCCTTAACATGCGGAACGGGCGCAGAGTTCCCTCAACGCCCGTATCCGGTATCAGTAACTATTAACCATCTTCGCTACAGCTACTGCGCCCGCTAAGGGCATTATTTTTTGTCTTTGTCGTTAACTTCTTCAAACTCAGCGTCAACAACATCATCATCTTTCTTCGCTTCTGCGCCAGCTGCACCGGCACCGCCTGATTGAGCTTGTTGCTGTGCGATTTCCAGAAGTTTTGCAGATGCAGTGACTAAAGCTTGGATTTTCGCTTCGATATCTGCTTTATCTTCGCCTTTCGCTGCAGCTTCTAACTCAGATGTTGCTTTTTCGATGTTTGCTTTATCGTCCGCTGGTAATTTGTCACCTGCTTCTTCGATTTGTTTACGTGTACCGTGAACCAGTTGGTCAGCTTGGTTACGAACCTGCACTAACTCTTCAAATTTACGGTCAGCTTCTGCGTTCGCTTCTGCGTCACGTACCATTTTTTCGATTTCTTCGTCGTTCAGGCCTGAAGAAGCCTTAATGGTGATGTTTTGCTCACGACCGCTGTTTTTGTCTTTCGCAGACACATGTAAGATACCATCAGCATCGATGTCGAAAGTCACTTCGATTTGTGGCATACCACGTGGTGCTGCTTGGATACCGTCTAAGTTAAATTGACCCAGTGATTTGTTATCACCCGCACGTTTACGTTCACCTTGCAGAACATGGATCGTCACGGCTGCTTGGTTATCTTCCGCGGTTGAGAACACTTGGCTGTGTTTTGTTGGGATAGTGGTATTCTTCGAAATTAACGAAGTCATCACGCCACCCATGGTTTCGATACCTAAAGACAGAGGCGTTACGTCAAGTAACAGAACGTCTTTAACATCACCTGCTAAAACACCACCTTGTACTGCAGCACCCATTGCAACCGCTTCGTCTGGGTTAACGTCTTTACGTGGTTCTTTACCAAAGAAGTCAGCAACAACTTTTTGAACCATTGGCATACGTGTTTGGCCACCAACTAAAATAACATCGTTGATTTCACTCACACTTAAACCTGCGTCTTGCAGTGCAACTTTCACTGGCTCCATTGAACGCTTAACTAAGTCTTCTACCAGTGACTCTAATTTTGCACGAGTCACTTTGATGTTCATGTGTTTTGGACCTGTTGCATCAGCAGTGATATATGGCAGGTTCACATCAGTTTGTTGTGCAGAAGACAGCTCAATTTTCGCTTTTTCTGCAGATTCTTTCAGACGTTGCATTGCTAACGGATCGTTACGCAGGTCAACACCTTGTTCTTTTTTGAATTCTTCAACTAAGTAGTTGATTAAACGTGTATCGAAGTCTTCACCACCTAAGTGAGTATCACCATTGGTTGCTAACACTTCATAGGTTTTTTCGCCATCAACTTCATCAATTTCGATGATTGATAAGTCGAATGTACCACCACCTAAGTCGTAAACAGCAATTGTACGGTTACCAACTTCTCTATCTAAACCATAAGCTAATGCTGCTGCTGTTGGTTCGTTGATAATACGTTTTACTTCTAAACCAGCGATACGACCCGCATCTTTAGTTGCTTGACGCTGAGCATCGTTAAAGTAAGCAGGCACAGTGATAACCGCTTCTGTGACTGGCTCACCCAAGTAATCTTCCGCTGTTTTCTTCATTTTTTTCAGAACTTCAGCTGAAACTTGTGGCGGTGCCATTTTTTGGCCTTTCACATCTAACCAAGCATCGCCGTTATCTGCAGCAATGATTTTGTATGGCATGATAGCGACATCGCGCTGAACTTCTTCGTCTTGGAAACGACGACCAATCAAACGCTTGATTGCAAATAAAGTATTTTCTGGGTTAGTAACAGCCTGACGTTTTGCTGGCTGACCAACTAAAATTTCACCATCTTGAGTGTACGCAATGATGGAAGGAGTAGTTCTGTCACCCTCGCTGTTCTCCAGAACACGAGCGGTAGTACCATCCATAATTGCAACGCATGAGTTAGTTGTACCCAAGTCGATACCAATAATTTTACCCATCTAAAACGCCTCCAAAGGAATTCTTTTCACTATGATTTCGATATCAATCTATATGCGGCTCAATATTTCTTTTTCAAGGGCGTTTTTCACCCTGAGCCTAAATTATTTTTCAATACGCAATAATTCACAGAGATATCGGTTGATGCTTTAAAGATGGGGTCGTAAATCCATTCATCAAGGGGGGAATTAAAAAAAATTTGCATTTATTGCAAAAAAACCTGTCTTGTGATCATTGTTTAGGCAACTAAAACTGCGTATGATTCGCCGCCACTGCCATTTTAGCGGTGTTTATTTCTTTTTATCTATTTGAATTTTATATATTTTACCAGAGGTTATATGCAGTCTAGCTCTCTTGCAAATCCAGGCCCACTTGGTTTACTAGGCTTTGGTATGACAACCATCCTGTTGAATATTCATAACGCAGGATTTTTTCCACTTTCATCCGTTATTTTAAGCATGGGTATTTTTTATGGTGGGATTGCCCAATTTATCGCAGGGCTGATTGAATATAAAAAGGGCAATACATTTGGCGCAACCGCATTTACCTCTTATGGGATGTTTTGGATTGCATTAGTTGGTTTATTATTTTTACCAACTATGGGGTTAGCCGAAGCCACCTCGCCTGAATTTTTAGGCGTTTTCCTTGCTATTTGGGGGATTTTTACCTTTTTCATGTTCCTTGGCACATTTAAAGCTAACGTTGTGCTGCAATTTGTTTTTGGTAGCTTAACAGTCTTATTTGCCTTACTTGCTATTGGCAATCTAACGGGCAACGCTGCGCTACTCCAATTTGCAGGTTTCGAAGGAATTATCTGTGGTGCAAGTGCGTTCTATTTAGCGGTCGCAGAAGTGTTAAATGAGCAATACGGCAGAACTGTGCTACCTATTGGCCAGCGCGGCTAATTATTGCTAATGGTATTTAATCAGGTGAGTGAATGCTCACCTGATTGTATTCAAAACTTATTCAGTACGGATCGCCGATTTTGGCCTAAACGCCTTAACGATTGTAGGATCAGTTTCCACATACGGGCCATCGAGCAATTGAATGCAATAAGGAACACTGGCAAAAATCCCTGATACCAGTACATTTCCTTCCTTATCTTTCAACCCTTCCAATGTTTCAGCAATGGCTTTTGGCTGCCCTGGTAAGTTTAAAATTAAGGCCTGATTGCGGATCACGCCGACTTGACGCGATAAAATAGCAGTGGGAACGAATTTCAAGCTAATTTGGCGCATTTGCTCACCAAACCCTGGCATTTCACGATCGGCGATGGCTAATGTTGCATCTGGTGTCACATCACGACGAGCAGGCCCTGTGCCACCTGTGGTAAGCACTAAATGGCATGCAAACTCATCCACCAGCTCACACAAAGTTTGTTCAATCATGACTTGCTCATCTGGAATTAACCGCGTTTCAATGCGAAAAGGCGTTGTTAGCGTTTTTGCTAACCACTCTTCTAATGCAGGGATGCCTTTATCTTCATAAATACCGCTCGAAGCACGATCAGAAACAGAAACCAGACCTATGCGCAATTCATTCATACAAACCTCAAAAATTGACTTATCAGAAACTGTTTATTTGCCCATAAACAGGTGTAATATCATACCATGAAGCATATTTTCATGCAGCGTTGTGGCTTTTTTATATTTAAATTGAGATATAAATCAATGAAAAATAGCCATAAAAAAACCCAACCAATTGGCTGGGTTTTGACGACGCTAGAAAAATTACAGTAAATCCGCAATCATTTTTTCCAGTTTTTCTTGGTCTACAGCAAACTTACGGATACCGTCAGACAGTTTATCAACCGCCATTGGATCTTGGTTATGCTGCCAGTAGAATT
Organism: Providencia sp. PROV197; assembly: GCF_028479625.1. Lineage (NCBI taxonomy): Bacteria > Pseudomonadati > Pseudomonadota > Gammaproteobacteria > Enterobacterales > Morganellaceae > Providencia > Providencia sp. PROV197. The sequence goes on along the minus strand of NZ_JAMPNZ010000014.1, from coordinate 46,968 downwards.
CAGCTTCAGTCAGTTTAGCACCTGGCTCTTGCGTTTTACCCGCGTCAGTCAGTTTACGTACTAATGTGCCTTCAGACTCAGACAGCTCTTTCAGTAAGCCTGGGGAGATTGTTAAGCGATCGCAACCTGCTAATTCAATGATTTCGCCCACATTACGGAAACTTGCACCCATAACAACTGTTTTATAGCCGTGCGCTTTGTAGTAGTTATAGATTTCAGTTACAGAAACCACACCTGGATCTTCTTGTGGTGCAAACTCTTTTTTGTCAGTATTTGCTTTGTACCAGTCAAGGATACGGCCCACGAATGGAGAGATCAGGTAAACACCTGCTTCTGCACAAGCGCGTGCTTGAGCAAAAGAAAATAATAAAGTCAGGTTACAGTTGATACCTTCTTTTTCCAGTTTTTCCGCTGCACGGATACCCTGCCAAGTAGACGCTAATTTAATCAGGATGCGATCATTGCTGATACCCGCATCGTTGTACATTTTGATTAAATGACGTGCTTTAGCAATACAGGCTTCTTCGTCATAAGAAAGACGTGCATCAACTTCGGTAGAAATACGACCCGGAACTAATTTCAGAATTTCCAGACCGATATTCACAGCCAGTTTGTCACAAGCATCAATAATTTGTTGCTCACGATTGCTGCTTTGCTTACGTGCCCATTCAACCGCTTCATCAATTAATTTACGGTACTCAGGAATTTGTGCAGCATTTAAGATCAGCGACGGGTTGGTGGTCGCATCTTGTGGTTTGTAAAGCTTCATTGCTTCGATGTCGCCTGTATCAGCAACAACAGTTGTCAGACTACGTAAGGAGGTCAGTTTATCGGTCATTTCTTTAATCTCGTTGTTATACCCGTTATATTTCAAGTTGTAGCGGTGTTGGCTACGCTCTCTCGCTCTAGTCACATACTAATGTATGCTCCTAGATACTCGTTTACTTGCCGCCTACCTACAACTTGAAGTATTTAGGGTAACCCGTCATGCTTCAAGTTGTAGATGCATTGGCTAACAGACTGCAACTTGAATTACTTTGCGTATTATAAAGGAATTGTGGCTATCGCCGCACCGTCTACAGATAATATCATGCATCCATATTGCTGCAAGCAAGGAAATCTAGTCAAAAGCAACTATTTGATTGGCAATCGGTTTCGCAACTTGATATCAAGCTGAATCCTTTTAGCGAAATATCTCGTCAGCTAACAATAGCAAAGAATAATATTGATTTGCCTTATTGCATCAATTAGCTATTTAGGATGAATTTTTGCTAAAGTAAGCGTTATTATTCTTTTATAAAGGGTCAAGTCATGCTTATTACTATTTCACCTGCAAAAACACTAGACTACGAAAGCCCGCTTGCGACAGCAAAATTTACGCAACCTGAGTTATTAGCAGAATCGCAAAAGCTCATCAAAGAATGCCGTAAGTTAACCCCTGTGGATATCGCCAGTTTAATGAAAATCAGTGATAAATTGGCAGGCCTCAACGCCGCTCGTTTTGCAGAATGGCACGCAGACTTTACCCCTGAAAATGCACGCCAAGCCATTTTAGCGTTTAAAGGTGATGTTTATACGGGAATGAAAGCAGAGACATTTTCCCCTGCAGATTTTGAATTTGCCCAATCCCATTTACGTATTTTATCGGGTCTTTATGGTATCTTGCGCCCATTAGATTTAATGCAGCCTTATCGCCTTGAAATGGGAATTTCACTAAAAAATACCCGTGGTAAAAACCTCTATGAATTCTGGGGCGATATCATTACCAAACAATTGAACCTGGCTCTTGCTCAGCAAAAAGACCAAGTCTTAGTCAACCTTGCATCTGACGAATATTTTAAATCGGTAAATACCAAAAAATTAGATGGGAAGATTATTAAGCCTGTTTTCCTTGATGAGAAAAACGGCAAATACAAAGTCATCAGCTTTTATGCAAAGAAAGCACGCGGTTTAATGAGCCGATTTATTATTCAAAATAAACTGACAAAAACCGATCAATTGTCTGACTTTAATTTAGAAGGTTATCAATTTGATGAAAGCCAATCTAAAGGTAATGAGCTCATTTTTACTCGCCCAGAACAAATTTAATCTTCTAACAGAGGGTATTCACTCACAGTGAATACCCTCTGTTTTCAATGCATCCCAAAATTCTTCGTACACCATCACAATTTAGCGATAAAAAGACCATACTAAATTAAATTAGCATCGATTCCTCAGCTCACATTTGGGGTTTATGACAATATCAGAATGATTTTTGCTCACTATTTTGGAGGTGAAGTATGCCTTATGTCGCATCATCAAAGCGCTATACTGAAATGGAATACCGTTTATGTGGCCGCAGTGGACTGCGTTTACCACTGATTTCATTAGGGTTATGGCATAATTTTGGCGATAACAAATCGTTTGATAACTGCCAAGCCATGGTGCGCCATGCTTTTGACCTTGGTATTACGCATTTTGATCTTGCCAATAACTATGGCCCTCCTCCAGGATCTGCCGAAACGAGGTTTGGCCAGATCTTACAGCGAGATTTTCTACCTTATCGCGATGAAATGATCATTTCATCAAAAGCGGGGTTTACCATGTGGGATGGCCCCTATGGCGATTGGGGAAGCAAAAAATATTTGGTTGCCAGTCTCAACCAAAGTTTAAAGCGTATGGGGCTTGATTATGTGGATATTTTTTACCACCATCGCCCAGACCCTGATACGCCATTAGAAGAAACCATGGCTGCTCTTGACTTAATTGTTCGCCAAGGAAAAGCACTGTACGTTGGGATTTCAAACTACCCCGCCGATTTAGCGAAAGAGGCCATTGGTATTCTGACTGAATTAGGAACACCCTGCCTTATCCACCAACCAAAATATTCCATGCTTGAACGCACGCCCGAAGAAGGTTTGTTTGATGTTCTTGAAGAAGAAGGCGTAGGTTCAATCGCATATTCTCCACTTGCTGGCGGGATCTTAACGGATCGCTATTTAAATGGTATCCCCGCCGACTCACGAGCTGCTGGTAATCCGTCATTGCCTCCTGAGCGACTGACTTCTGCTATCTTAGCAAAAGTTAAACAGTTGAATGAAATTGCGGCAAAACGCGATCAAAAGCTAAGCCAAATGGCATTAGCGTGGTTATTACGCCATGATAGGATCACTTCCGTTTTGATTGGGGCAAGCCGTATTAGCCAAATTGATGACGCAATAGGGATCTTAAAAAACCGCGATTTTAGCCAAGAAGAACTAAAATCTATTGAGCTGATATTAGAAAGCTAACCACCGTCACAAAAGTTGCAGGTTCCCCTGCAACTTAATCTATTTTTCTGAACTAACGGTATTCGCCATTGGCTTTAAATTGAACCACTGAATACGGCTGCGTTCTTCCATCTGGCTGCTCCATCCCTAAGCTGCCAATTGGCATACCTGGTACTGAAATTCCAACCACATCCGCAGGCAACGTATCAATCGCATCTAAACTGCTCACAGGCACATGCCCAACAATCACTTTACCTTTATATTTCGCGATATGGCAGCTGCGTAAGTTATATGGCACATTCAGCTCATCATTCAGCTTGTTCAATTCATCATAACTGATTTCATTGACCACAACGTCATACCCTGCTTTTTTTACTCCTTCTCCCCATAACTGGCAGCAACCGCAATTGGCATCTTTATATAGTTGCACGCTCTGGTTTTGAGAAAATGCAGAAAATGACAGTAAAAACATTCCACCTAAAATTATCTTTTTCATTGCTATTTACCTTATCAATAATAATGATTAATACCTGTAAAATTTCTATTTCTTATGGCGTATTTGGCAAATTAATTTATATGCAGCTGGAATGATAAATAACGATAATAATGGTGCCGTTATCATCCCGCCAATCATTGGGGCAGCAATTCGGCTCATCACCTCTGACCCAACTCCTGTTCCTAATAAAATTGGCAATAATCCCGCTAAAATAACGGCAACTGTCATCGCTTTAGGTCGGACGCGCAATACTGCCCCTTCATATAACGCACTATCTAAATCCTGATTGGATAATGTATTTATTCCTTGCAGTTTTTCTCTGTCTTCAATGGCATGCCTTAAATAAATCAACATCACCACACCAAATTCAGCGGCAACCCCTGCTAATGCAATAAAGCCAGTCCCTGTTGCAACGGATAAATTAAAGTTCATCCCATATAGGAACCAAATCGCCCCCACTAATGCAAAAGGCAAACTTAATAAAATCAACAGAGCCTCGCTAAAGCGCCTGAAGGCTAAATAGAGCAAGACAAAAATAATCATAATAGTAGCAGGTACCATTAACATTAATTTTTGGTTGGCTCTTTCAAGTAATTCAAATTGCCCTGTGAAGGAGTAGCTGACCCCTGGTTTCATTTGAATATTATTTTTTATTACCATATCAATATCATTAATGACAGAGACCATATCCCTATCCCGCGCATCGATATAAATCCAACTGGTGGGCCGTGCATTTTCTGTTTTTAGCATCGGTGGCCCCATTTGCACTACCACATCAGCCACATCACTGAGAACGATTTGTTGCTTATTGGGTGTTAAAATCGGTAATAGTTTCAATGCAGAAACACTGTTTCGATAATCCTGTGGGTATCTTAGGCTAATGGGATAACGCTCAATCCCTTCAACGGTTTCTCCTATCATCTCCCCCCCTGTCGCCATAGAGATATAAACCTGTACATCGCTGATACTCATACCAAAACGAGCGGCTTTTTCCCTATCGATTTTGACATCAACATACCGACCGCCCACCAGCCGTTCGGCTAATACAGAGACGACCCCTGGGACTGTTTTCGTCACTTTTTCAATCTGTTGCGCAAATGCATCGATTTCTTCGAGGTCTTTCCCTGAAACTTTAATGCCTATCGGGCTTTTGACCCCTGTGGAAAGCATATCGATTCGATTACGAATCGGTGGAACCCATAAATTAGCAACTCCTGGCAAACGCACAGTTTCATCTAACTCATCGATAATTTTTTCCAATGTCATCCCTTCACGCCAGTCAGACTGTGGCTTTAAACGAATGGTGGTTTCGATCATTTCCATCGGTGCCGAGTCAGTAGCAGTTTCTGCTTTCCCCACCTTGCCAAAAACGGTATCAACTTCAGGAATAGTTTTGATTAGCTTATCGGTATTTTGTAATAAAAACGCCGCTTGAGCAGGAGATACCCCCGGTAGTGTCGAGGGCATATACAGCAAATCACCTTCATTAATTGACGGGAGAAATTCACCCCCTAAATGCTTTAATGGCCATATCACAGTAAACAATGACAGAATGCCAATCAGCAATGTCGTTTTCGGCCATGCCAACACTTTTAATAAAATTGGGCTATATATTGCAATTAGCCAACGGTTTAGTGGGTTTTTATTTTCATTTGGGATATTACCGCGGATCCAATACCCCATTAATATCGGAATTACGATTAATGCTAGTGCAGCAGCCCCAGCCATCGCATAGGTTTTGGTAAATGCCAGAGGGCCAAATAAACGCCCTTCTTGGCCTTCCAACGTAAAGATGGGAATAAAAGACAACGTGATAATAAGTAAGCTGATAAATAATGCAGGCCCGACTTCAACCGCTGAGTCAGTAATTAATTTCCAACGCTGTGTATTATCAAGAATTTGCCCTTCATGTTGATGTTGCCATTTTTCTAATTTTTTATGGGCATTTTCAATCATCACAATAGCCGCATCAACCATTGCGCCAATCGCAATCGCAATTCCCCCAAGCGACATAATGTTTGCATTTATTCCTTGGTAACGCATAACAATAAACGCAATAAATAGCCCTAGAGGTAAAGAAATAATCGCTACTAAAGCAGAGCGGAAATGCCATAAGAAAACTGCACAAACTAAAGCAACAACAATAAACTCTTCTAACAATTTATCGCTGAGGTTATCAATCGCATTATCAATCAGAATGCTTCTATCATAGGTTGTGATGATTTCAATACCGTCTGGCAAACTCGCGCTCAAATCTTCAAGCTTTTGTTTTACATCATGAATAACATTTCGCGCATTTTCACCTGAACGTAATAAAATGATCCCACCGACAACTTCACCTTCCCCGTTAAGCTCAGCAACACCACGGCGCATTTCAGGGCCTTCTTGAATGCGAGCCACATCTTTCAGGTAGATTGGGACGTTATTTTCCGCCATTTTTAGGTAGATTTTATTAAAGTCATCCATGGATTGCAGGTAACCATTGGCTCTAACCATAAACTCAGCTTCGGCAATTTCGATGGAAGACCCACCAGCCTCTTGGTTCGCCATTTCAACTGCTTGTTTTATTTCAGGTAACGTCACTGAAAACTGCGTTAATTTAAGTGGGTCAACAATAATTTGATAGGACTTCACTACACCACCAACTGTTGCAACTTCAGAAACATTTGGCAGCGCTTTTAATTCATATTTCAAAAACCAATCTTGCAGCGATCGTAATTCAGCTAAGTTATGTTTACCGCTTTTATCAACCAAGGCATATTCAAACACCCAACCTACACCCGTTGCATCTGGGCCAATTGAGGCGACCGCACCTTTTGGCAGTTTTGCCTGAACTTGGTTTAAGTATTCCAAAACCCGTGAACGAGCCCAATATAAATCCGTATTATCCTCAAAAATCACATACACATAAGAGTCACCGAAGGCAGAAAAACCGCGAACTGTTTTCGCCCCTGGTACGGATAACATTGTGGTCGTAATCGGGTAAGTAACTTGATTTTCAACCAGCTGGGGAGCTTGCCCTGGGTAAGTGGTTTTGATGATCACCTGCACATCAGATAAGTCAGGCAGTGCATCAACAGGCGTACTACGGATACTCCATATTCCTATTATGACTAAAAATACCACCCCCATTAAAACTAAAAAGCGATTCGCAACCGAGCGTCTTATAATCCATTCCAACATAGCCTACTCCTTAGATTTATGCGATGAATGATTTAATGACGTGGATTGCACAGGAAGCGCCTCCATTCGGGCTAATGCACCCGCAATATTTGCTTCTGAATCGATCAGGAAAATACCTTGCGTCACAACCTTTTCGCCAACTTGTAACCCTTGTGAAATAGCCGTTGTTTGCTTGGACTCTGCCATAATACGCACGTTCTTAGGGATAAACTCCCCTTGCTCCCCCACCACAATAACGTGTTGTTCTTTCCCTGAATCCACAATAGCTTGAGAGGGGACTAATAAACTTTCTTGGCCTTTCGCCAATACGTTTAAATAGGCGGTCATTCCTGGTTTTAATACATTGGCGTTATCTTCAATTTCTGCACGGATATTGATGGTACGGCTTGCTTGATCCGCACTTGGTAATACTAACCAGTTTTTCACTATAAATTGCTGAGTTGAATAAGCGGGAATAGAAACAGAAAACTGGGCTTGTTTAGTCAATAATTCCGCCGCTGATTGGGAGACGGATGCATTCACCCACAGGGGATTAGTTCCCTGTATTTGGGCGATAGTCACTTCTTTAGAAATATTCATTCCTAAACGTAGATTTAATGCAGTAATAACACCGGATATCGGTGCTTGAATGGTAAAGCGTGTTTGCACTTTCCCCGTTTTAATAAATTGGGATAGCGATCCTTCAGGCATTCCATTTAATCGTAAGCGCTCGATCACGCTATTAAGATCAGATTGGTTAGCACCCATTTGTTTTAACGCTAAATATTCACTTTGCGCCTCAACCCACGCTGGGATCGTTAAATCTGCAATTGGAACGCCTTTTTGAATTCGTTCACCAACGGTAAATGGATAAACTTTTTCCACAAAGCCGCTTTCCCTTGCTTGTACAATCGCAAATTGGTGATCATTAAACGTAATTTCAGCAGGAAATGTTAGGTCATAGCTTAATTGCCCCCATTTTACCTCAACCGTTTTTAACCCTAAATTTTGGGTTTGAGTTGGGTTAATGGTGACTCCTTTACTCTTTGCTGATCCTTGGTTTTCATCGGCATATTTAGGCACAAGATCCATGTCCATAAATGGCGACTTACCTGGTTGATCAAACTTGGTATTTGGATACATAGGGTCATACCAATACAATACCGTTCGTTCTTGTTTTTCCATCAGTTGACTATTATTTTCTTCAACAAAAAAATAGCGATAAAACAAGATTGAAATAACGCTCGATACAATAATAACCAACAGCAATTTAGTGAGGTTAATTAATGACATAACATCTCTCTATCTAATTAGTTTATTTTTTCGACGGATTTCAATATTGAAAGATTGCCTTTTTGCTCAAAGGAAAATTTTAATTCGTCATTGTCTTGTAAGCCTTTAATCATATTTTCATCTTCATAAGTGAAGCGCATCGTCATTGGTGGCCAACCAATACTTTCAATCTCTTTGTGGTTAATCGTTAATTTCTTATTTTCTTTATCAATAGAAATTAATTTCCCTTCCGTATTGATAACAGGTTCTGCAACTTTTTCGGGGTAAACTGAGTGATTATGATCCGCTGTATTTGCGTAACCTGTCGCAGTGAACATGCCGATTGAAAGGGCAAAAATAATGCCGTTTAACTTTTTCATACTTATCCTTATGATTTAATAAACCCACCACCTAGTGCAGAGAATAAAGTCACCTCATTCTTCTGCTGTTCGATTTTTAACTTCAGTAAATTTTGCTGCTCAGTAAATAAGCTTCTCTGTGCTTCAAGTACATCAAGGTAGCTAGCCCCCCCATGGCGGTAACTTGATTGTTTCTGTGTTAAGACACTCTGCAATGTATTGACGTACAGTACCTGCTCACTTAATTGCCTCTCCAAACTCGACTTAATAACCAACGCATCTTTCACTTCACGAAATGCTACTTGAATACTTTTTTCGTAGTTCACTATGGCTTTATTTTTACGAATATTTGCGAGCTCTAGATTTCGGCTATTTGTTCCCCCAGTAAAAATAGGTAAGGTGATTTTAGGAATAAAATTCCAAATACCATTAGAAGAATCAAATAAGCCAGATAACGAGTCGTTACTGTTAGCAACACCAGTATTGAAGGAAATCGACGGGAAAAAGGCGGCTCTTGCTACGCCAATATTGGCATTTTCAGAAATAATATTTTGCTCTGCTGCTATAATATCTGGGCGGCTTAATAGAATGTCAGACGATAAGGCTGAGGGGGCTGTAATCAACGGGTAATTAAGCTCAAAACCACCTTCTGGCATTTTGACTTGTTGAATATAGTCATTCGTTAAAAAATTCACTAAGTTTTCATTTCTGGCAATTTCGCGGTGAATGTTTTCGATATTGATCTCAATTGACTGAACTTGCCCTCTCGCTTGTTCTAAATCAGCCAATGTCGCTTTTCCCGCTGCCACTTTTTGTGCCACAATCGACTGGCTATTGAGGTAACTGGCTTTCGTCTCTTGTGCAATCAATAAGAGTTGCTGGTTATACGCCACATCTAGATAAGCCTCAGCGACCGTTTTAATGGTTAAAATTTGAGTCGCTCTGAGCATCTCTTCTGAGGCAATAAATTTGGCTCTATCGGCTTCAGTTAAGTTCCTTATTCGCCCAAAAAAATCCAATTCATAGCGAATATCTACGCCTGCATTATATTTTTTATCGAATACAGCGCCTTGCTGTAACCCTTGGCTATACTCGCTCCCCATTGAAGCATTCATCTGCGGATATTTTTCTGCACTGGCTAACCCAAAACGGGCTCGAGCTTCTTCGACATCCAATACCGCTAAATAAAGATCACTATTTTTTTCAAGCGCACGCTGAATAACCGCTTTTAGTTGCGAGTCTTGAATAAATGCTTGCCAGCTTGGTACTGAAAATGTTGATTTTTCACTTGAGGTGGGTGCACCGCTGTTTAATTGGTTCGGGATATTTAAATTTGGGCGTTGGTATTCAGGCGCTAATGAAACACAGCCACTTAAAATTAGGGCATTCGCTATCAATAATATTTTGGGAAAATACATGGTATAGCCATGCCTCTAGTGATTTAAATTAGCGTTATCGTAAAAAAAACCATCTGTTAGATTCATGACATGAAAATGACAAATTTGTCATTTTACATTTGTGGATTTCAATGCTTAGAATGAAGTCGTACAAATATTGTCGTTGAGGTGACTGTGAAATTACTGATTGTGGAAGATGAACATAAAACCAGAGAATATTTATCCAAAGGATTAACAGAATCTGGCTTTGTGGTTGATGCAATAGAGAATGGGATCACAGGCCTACATATGGCGACAACTGAAGCGTATGATTTAATTATTCTTGATGTGATGCTACCCGATATTAATGGTTGGGAAATTGCCAAAAATTTGCGAGCGATGGGAAAAAATGCCCCCATATTAATGCTAACAGCATTAGGTAATGTTGAGCATCGAGTAAAAGGGCTCGAATTGGGAGCCGATGATTATTTAATCAAACCTTTCGATTTTTCTGAATTACTAGCACGCGTTCGTACATTACTGCGCCGTGGTAATAATAGTATCCAAAAAACTCAATTTCATATTGCAGACCTTCATGTCGATTTAATAAAACGACGCGTTACTCGTGCCAACGATAAAATTAATTTAACCAGTAAAGAATTCGCGCTACTTGAATTTTTTGTTTTACACCAAGGTGAGGTTTTATCTCGCTCTTTGATTGCCTCAAAAGTGTGGGACATGAATTTTGACAGTGATACCAATGTCATTGATGTGGCGATTAAGCGTTTAAGATCAAAAATAGATCTCAATTACGAGCCAAAATTGATCCATACCATCAGAGGAATGGGATATTTACTAGAGATCCTAGAAAATGATTAAATTATTTAATACGCCTGTCTCTATCTTAACTCGACTCGTCATTTTGATCGGTGCGACACTATCACTGGCTTTATTATTATTTAGTTGGATCATGATCAACTCCGTTGTGTTACATTTTAAGCAACAGGACGAATACACCTTAAGCCAGATAAATTTAACCATTAGTAGCTTATTAAGTGAAAACTCAGATCCACAAAATGAACAATTTTCTCGTATACAAACTATTTTAAATGAGCACCAAGATATTGCTGTTTACCTTTCAGATAATCAGGGTAATACGTTAGTTTCCCCCAATACGAATAAAGAAATTATTAAAGCATTAAAAAACTATAATATTGAAAAAGATAACCACGACCAATATCTTGAAAATTACCGTATTGCTGAAAGTCATATTCAGGTTCGCGTGCCGAATGACACAAAAAAATATCGATTAGTAACCGCACTTTCTCTTAACTTTCATCATGATTACCTGAACTCCTTAATCAATAACTTAATCATTAGTGCTGTTTTACTCTGTTTATTAACAGTTATTATTGTCTATTTTCTCGTCATTAAAGGGCTTAAGCCCCTTAAAGAAGTCAGTGACAAAATTAAAAATGTCACGTCGGAAAATTTGAGCATTCGGTTAGACCCCACATCCGTACCAAAAGAATTAAAGCAGCTCACTGAATCATTTAACCAAATGATAGTGAAAATTGAGGATGTTTTTGTTCGGCAGACTAATTTTTCTGCCGATATCGCTCACGAGATGCGAACACCGATTACAAACTTAATGACAGAAACTCAAATTTCGCTAAATAAAAATCGGACAAAAGAGGAGCTTGTCGAAGTCCTTTATTCAAACCTAGAAGAATATAACCGACTTTCCAGAATGATATCCGATATGCTTTTTCTTGCTCAAGCAGATGATAATATGCTTATCCCTGAAAAAAAACTTATTCATATTAAAGCTGAGATTGAGTTAATTTTTGATTATTTTGAATATCTTGCTGAAGACAATGAAATAAAACTGAAGCTTATTGGAGATGCAGAACCAATTATGGCTGACAAAGATATGCTTAGAAGAGCTATCACAAATTTAATTTCAAATGCTATTCGTTATACGCCCAAGGGTGACTCTGTTAGTATTAATATATCCAATATAAAAAATGGTATTGAGCTTATTATAAGTAACCCTGGAGTTAAAATACCAGAAGAACACTTACCAAAACTTTTTGACCGTTTTTATCGAGTTGATAAGTCAAGACAACGAAAAAATGAAGGAAGCGGAATTGGCCTAGCAATTGTTAAATCAATTATTTTAGCGCACAAAGGATATATAACAGTCTCTTCAGATGATTATTCAACACGTTTCACTTTAATTTTGCCAAAAAATTTTTAATCCCAATAACGCTTAAATGGCATTTTTGTCATTTAAGCGTCAGCATGAAGACAGAAATGAAACCTTATTATAGTAACAAGAAAAGCAATTTAATTTAATTTAATAAGGATTTATTATGAAAAAGTTTGTCTTTGCCTTAACGCTTCTGGTATCAACAACTCAGGTTGCATTAGCCCAAACTAATGCTGAAATACATGAAAATGCGGCTACAGCACTAAGTTTCACCGAGAACAATACGGCTTATTCCAATCTAAAAGCGATTAATCGTCATTTAAACCAAGCTGGTATATCCACAAATAAAAACACTCGTTCTACCGAACCATTTTCGCAACTGGATAGTCATGAACAAGCCGCTATTGCTTTAAGTTTTACCCACAATAATACCTCAGCATCTATCTTGAATATGATTGAAAAACATCAAGAAAAATCAAAAAAATCGACCAAAAGTGAAACCTCAGTAGCAAAACTATTTAGTGATATGAATGAGCATGAAAAAGCCATTGCCATGCTAAACTTCAACAAAAACAGTTCATCTGAATCAATTCAAAAAGAAATACAGTTTCATTCCAATAGAATGAATTAGAGTATAATTAAAAGCCATATTAATATACAAGTATGGCTTATTCTTAATATATCAAATTATTAAAATTAATTTTTATTATTTAATTGACTAAATTAAATTTTATTACGTCATCTATTCTAGATTTGCTTTTAACCTGACCATAAATAAACTAGTCTTTTTTATGCAGTTCAATTTTAACTTTTAAAAAAGGAAATTATATGTATATAAAATCCACTCTATTCTCATTAATATTATTCCCTCTAGTATCTTCTGCCTTACCAATTTTTCCACCGATTCTAACTCCACCTATTATTTATCTACATTCAAATCAGACTCAAGCAACAAATGGAGATGATGGTGATGTTTGGGTAGAAGAAAAAAAAGGGGATGAGGGCGATGTCTGGGTTAACGACAATAAAGGCCATAAACATTCTTAAGTTATTAAGATATAACATTGCACTTAATTTATTCACCTGAGCAATAGTTATATAAACAAATGATAGTTATTTTTTGGCAATACTTACAAATAAAGTGGGATATTCTCTTTGTTTATCCCACTTTGTATTATTTTTACGAATGATTTCTAATTATGATTTAGGTGCAAGTTTCATCAAAAAGTGACGTAGCTGCGCAAAATCAGAGGGTAAGAAATGCGATAACAATGGCAAATCTGCACGCTCAGCTAATTCTTTCGGTAAAGGTATTTCCTTATTAAGGATTTCTTCAACACTTTCCTTAAACTTAGCAGGATGTGCCGTACCTAAAAATAGACCATATTCACCCGCTTGGAGTTGATCACGTAACACACGGTAAGCAACCGCCGCATGAGGTTCAGATAAATAGCCTTTTTTATCCAATTCACGAACGGTATCTTTTGTCACTTCATCATCAACTGCACCAAATCCAAGTTCTTTCAAAGACCAACCTTTGCGGCGGAAGAGTTCTTCAATACGTGGCCAGTTATTTGGCTGGCTCACATCCATCGCATTAGACAATGTTGCGACAGTTTGATGCGGTTTCCACTCACCTTCGACTAAATAACGTGGAACAGTGTCATTCACATTGGTTGCCGCAATAAAGCGTTTAACAGGTAAGCCCATGGATTTCGCCAATAAACCTGCCGTGAGATCGCCAAAGTTGCCGCTAGGAACCGAGATCACCAGTTGATCGCGTTTTTCTGCGGGGATCTGTGCAACCGCTTCAAAGTAATAGCAGATCTGCGCTAATAAGCGGCTGATATTGATCGAGTTCGCGGAGTTTAAAAATAACGCTTTTTTCAACTCTTCATCATCAAACGATTGTTTAACTAATGCTTGGCATGCATCGAAATCGTCTTTGATTGCCACCGTGTGAATATTTTCACCCAGCGTACAGAACAGTTTTTCTTGTAGCGGGCTAATTTTGCCTTCTGGGTAGAGGATCACGACTTGGACGTTATTTAAACGATAGAAAGCATGTGCCACTGCCGCACCTGTATCACCAGACGTTGCGGTTAAAATAGTCACAGGTTGCTCACCTGCAACTTGCCCCAGAGCCTGTGCCATAAAGCGCCCACCAAAGTCCTTAAATGCCAATGTTGGCCCGTGGTATAGCTCTAGGGTTGCCACGTCATCTTCCACTTTAGAAACAGGTGCAGGGAAAGTAAATGCCGTTTTAACACGCGCCGCAAGCTCTGCTTCTGGAATCTCATCACCAATAAATGCGCTCAGAATTTTACTACTGCGCGTAACGAAATCTAATTTTAATAATTCGTCGATTTCTGCTGTGCTAAATTCTGGCAAATCTTGTGGAAAAAATAGGCCTTGTTGCTTGCCTAAACCTTGCTTGACGGCTTGCGCAAAGCTGACTTGTTCGTTGTTATCTTTTAAATTATACAGTTTCATTGTTTACCCTATTGTCCTTGCCCCGGCGAGATCCAAACGGCAGATATGCACAAAGCCTTCATCATTCTGAATATAATGTTGTTGCAAATACGTGGCCATTTTTTCGGCGATGAGTTTGTCATCACAAATAGCAAATAATGTTGGCCCTGAGCCAGAGATCCCGCAAGCTAATGCGCCAATTTCTTTAGCATTTTGACGAGCCTCAGCAAAGCCAGGCAGCAATTGTGTACGGTATGGCTCTGCGACAACATCTTGGATCATCGTCGCCGCCAATAATGGCTGGTGAGTATGACAAGCGTGAATAAAGCCCGAGAGATAACGCCCATGATTAACGATATCATGACGCGGATAGCTGTTTGGTAAGATAGCACGCGCTTCAGCTGTCGAGACTTTAATTCCTGGATACGCCATTACCCAATACCAATTTTCAAATGCTGGTACAGGTTGTGAAATAATACCATTTTGCTCAATAATCAGCTGTAATCCGCCAAGGAAACACGGTGCGACGTTATCGTAATGCACGCTACCTGAAATACGCCCTTCCAATTCTCCCATCATGCCAAGCAGCTGAGTGTCATCGAACGGCTTTTGCGCAAATTCATTCAGCGCCATCAGTGCAGCAACAACAGAACATGCGCTCGAACCTAAGCCAGAGCCAATTGGCATGTTTTTCTCCAGCGTCATTGCCACATTCAAGGTTTTCCCCAAACGCTCACAAAACAGCTGCCAACATTGGTAAACGATATTGTGCTCGTTTTTCTTTGGTAGCTTAGAAACAAATTTGCCTTTATTGGTTAACGAAAACGTCTCTGCCGCTTCGACAGTCACACAATCGCCTAATAATGAGCCGTCAGCGGGTGAAACCGCCGCCCCAAGGACATCAAACCCGACACTAACATTACCAATTGAAGCGGGTGCATAAACTTTAATCACTTATTAAACTCCCAATTTCCATGACAGAGTACGTAACATATCTGCAAATACACCCGCTGCTGTAACATCATTACCCGCACCATAACCTCTTAATACTAAAGGAATTGGTTGGTAATAGCGTGTATAGAAAGCCAATGCGTTTTCGCCATTTTTGACTTTAAAGAGCGGGTCATTACCATCCACTGCAACAATCTTAACTTGGCAGCGCCCTTCTTCTATCAATCCAACATAGCGTAACACTTTTTGTTCTGCTTCAGCGGCTTTTATGCGTTCAGCAAATTGAGCATCGAGTTGCGGTAAACGTGCCATAAACTCAGGAACTGGGCCTGAGCTGTCAAAATCAGCTGGGAGAACGGCTTCAATTTCAATATCTTGTAACTCTAATTTATAACCTGCTTCACGGGCTAAAATTAATAATTTACGCGCAACATCCATCCCTGATAAATCATCACGAGGATCTGGCTCAGTAAAGCCTTTTTCTTTCGCCAAGGTTGTTGCTTCAGATAATGACATCCCTTCATCTAACTTACCGAAAATAAAGGATAATGAACCTGATAAGATACCGCTAAAGTGCACCAGTTCATCACCTGCATTCAATAAATTTTGCAGGTTTTCGATAACAGGCAGACCCGCTCCCACATTTGTATCATATAAAAACTTACGCTTTGACGTTTCACTTGCGGTACGTAATTGGTGGTAATAATCCATGGATAACGTGTTTGCTTTCTTGTTCGGTGTCACCACGTTAAAACCATCTTTTAAGAAGTTCACATATTGTTCAGCAATTTCTTGGTTAGAGGTGCAATCGATGATCACTGGGTTTAAGAAATGATATTCACGTTCTAAACGGATCAAACGACTTAAACTAAACGGTTCTTTTGCTTGTGCTAATTCTGCTTTCCAATTATCCAGATCAATGCCCTGCATATTGGTCAACATTGCGCGCGAATTAGCAATACCGCACACACGCAGGTCGATGTGTTTTTGCTTCAACCATTGCTGTTGGCGATGAATTTGTTCAATCAATGCATTACCCACACCGCCGACACCAACGATGAATGCTTCAATCACTTGTTCTGCATTAAACAGCATTTGGTGACAGAGGCGAACCGCCGTTGTCGCTGACTCATTTGCAATCACAGCAGAAATAGAGCGCTCAGACGAACCTTGGGCGATTGCCACTATGTTGATATTACCGCGGGTCAATGCCGAGAAGAAACGCGCAGAGATGCCTTTTAATGTGCGCATACCATCACCAACAACGGAGATGATAGCCAGTTGCTCCATCACATCCAGCGGGTCTAATACGCCATCTTTAAGTTCTAGATAGAACTCTTCTTCAAGAGCTGTACGTGCACGCTGCAATTCTCCTTGAGGCACACAGAAGCTAATACTGTATTCAGACGACGATTGAGTGATTAGCACGACAGAGATCCCCTTACGAGACATCACTGAGAAAATACGTGCAGCCATCCCTACCATCCCTTTCATTCCAGGCCCTGAAACGTTGATCATCGCCATATTGTTCAGGTTAGTAATGCCTTTTACTGGTGTGCTATCATCTGTTTGACCGTCACCAATTAGGGTGCCTGGAGCGCTTAAGTTAGTGGTGTTTTTGATTAGGCAAGGGATTTGGAACTGGGCAATTGGGGCAATTGTTCGAGGATGAAGAACTTTAGCACCGAAATAAGAAAGCTCCATGGCTTCTTGATACGACATCCCTTTCAATAAACGGGCGTCAGGTACAAGACGTGGGTCACAGGTATAAACACCATCAACATCAGTCCAGATTTCACAACAATCTGCGCGTAGACAGGCAGCTAATACGGCTGCTGAGTAGTCAGAACCGTTACGCCCTAAAACGACTAACTCCCCTTTTTCATTACCTGCGGTGAATCCAGCCATTAACACAAAGTGGTCTTTGGGAATATTTAGATCAGCTATACGCTTTGTTGACTCATTAATATCAACTGTAGACTCGAGGTAGTGCCCCTTGGCTAATAAACTTTCGACAGGATTGATTACCGTGACGTTATGACCCCGAGCTTTTAAAACGGACTCCATAATGGCAATTGACAGTTTTTCACCACGACAAATAATTGATGCGTTAATGCTATCAGGACATTGGCCTAGAAGAGTAATACCATGCAGTACTTGTTTAATTTGCGCGAATTCTTGTTCAGTGAGTTTTTTCAACCTGTCATATTCAAAACCAGGCTGTTTTTCTTTCAATCCTTTTAACAAGCTAGCAAAAATCATTTCGGCATCATTCACATGCGTGATGACATCCTGACCTGCAACCGTTTTATCAATCATTGCAACGAGATGGTTTGTGATTTTTGCTGGTGCTGACAACACCAGAGCCACTTGCCCATCTGCTAATTTACTTTCAGCAATGTCAGCAACATTCAGTACTCGTTCATCATTCGCAACCGAAGTACCGCCAAATTTAAGCACACGCATGGTATTTCTCTCCTGAATTAACACCAAAAAAAAGCCCGCATCTGGTAGGGATGCGGGCTTTTTCATTTTTATTTTTTGGATGCGTCAGCCCGCCCCGTTTCCTGTGGTTACGGTGGTGGTGGTAATAATAATAGTCAGGCTGATATTACGCATAAATTCTGTCTGTCTCATTTGATTCATTAGGTTTCTCCCTATACGGTTAAAGCAATTGCTATAAATTGTCAAATTTATTTGTAAAAACATATGGCTAAAATTGCTTTTTTTTGATTAAAAACTATCTACAAAAAGAGCTAAACCTTGAATAAAAACAGAGTGAATACAAAAAATGCAGTTTTTAACACCATAAAATATTAAATTTTAAGTTTAATATCTTTTTGAAAATTTTAATTCAAATCAGGTCATTAAATAACCAAAAATAACAAGTATTCTGGCTTTACTGTGAGCGATGTACATCTCTAAAAACAAAAAATTCATTGTTATTTTGATTTTTTCTTCTCAAGTAAAATCACCTATCCAAAACTAAGTTTTTTTACTTAGTATTATGATTTTATTGGTATCTACCCAACAACAACACTGAGTAATATGTTTCTTAATTGTAAAAAAAAACCAATTAATTAAAATAAAATAGAGAACTTTCCAAACTAAACACCACAAAACCCCAAGATAGATGTTTTTATTTTATCTTCCCGCTATCACTGATTCTCCAAAGAGGCTTTCTGGCAATACAAATAACCCTCTAGAATTCGAACTAGGTCACAAATTGAGCATTAATAGTCATGGTATATTTAGCCGGCTAAAAACTTATTGCTTTAATATCAATCCCAAACAGGAATCCCTCTCATTAGCTCCTGCAATTTTAAGCTCCTATCTGATATCTAAACCACAAGTTAATTTATATAATTATCTACCTAACAATTTTTGTTAACGTGCTACAATTGATTTTGATATGTATCAACAAAAGTTAGTTTTTTAGGTGGTAAATGCAGTATTAGCTGTTATATTGCTGTTAACAGCCCAATATTGGGAGAGTGCTTATATTTTGATTCACTTTTAGAGTCAATTGCTAGAAACGGCAACATAAAGTCACTGTTGAATTTCAAAACAAATTTATACTCATAAACGTGTTTTCCCAGAGAACAATATCAATAACCACCTAACTGGAAACGGCTTGTGAGTTCAGTATTTTTATTTTAATACTTAGGTAGCAACTATGCAGACCCCACACATTTTGATTGTTGAAGATGAGATTGTCACACGCAATACGCTGAAAAGTATCTTTGAAGCGGAAGGCTATGTGGTCCATGAGGCAACTGATGGCGAAGAGATGAACAATATCCTCTCTGAGCATGACATCAATTTAGTCATCATGGATATTAACTTACCAGGTAAAAACGGTTTATTATTGGCACGTGAGTTGCGTGAGCAAGAAAGCATCGCTTTAATGTTCCTAACAGGCCGTGATAACGAAGTCGATAAAATCCTTGGCCTCGAAATTGGCGCTGATGATTATATCACCAAACCATTTAACCCACGTGAACTGACCATTCGTGCGCGTAATTTATTATCTCGTACCATGAATTTAGCAGGTGGCACTGAAGAACGCCGTCTTGTTGAAAGTTATAAATTCAATGGTTGGGAATTGGACATTAACAGCCGTTCATTAGTCAGCCCAGCAGGTGAACACTACAAATTACCACGTAGTGAGTTCCGTGCGATGCTGCATTTCTGTGAGAATCCGGGCAAAATTCAAACCCGTGCTGATTTACTGAAGAAAATGACTGGTCGTGAATTAAAACCACACGACAGAACGGTTGACGTAACTATCCGTCGTATCCGTAAACACTTTGAATCGACACCAGACACGCCAGAAATCATCGCGACTATTCACGGTGAAGGCTATCGTTTCTGTGGTGATTTAGACGAATAATTAGCTCTCTATTTTTCGATGTAAAAAAGCACCTGAAAAGGTGCTTTTTTGTGTTTATCGCTCGCTCAGCATCACCAAGGCATAATCGGCACAGCACTTAAGGCATTTTTCGGGGAACCGTCGATCATTTTATCTGAGTAAGTTAAATAAATTAGTGCATTCCGTTTTGGATCATAAAAACGCACCACTTGCAGCTTCTTGAAAACTAACGACGTTCTTTTCTGGAAAACAACCTGACCTTTTGTTGGCTTGCGTTTTACACGGTCGCTCAGCTCAATAGGGCCAACTTGTTGGCAGGAAATTGCTGCATCTGAAGTATCTTCCGCTAACCCCAACCCGCCCTTGATCCCACCCGTTTTTGAACGACTCAAATAGCATGTGACATTTTCAACATCAGGGTCATCAAAGGCTTCAACAACAATTTTATGGTCTGGCCCAAAAATTTTAAACACAGTATCCACTGAACCAACTTCTTCAGCGAGCGCTGAACCAGACGCCACCGCTAATAATGACGCAAATACAACCTTTTTTAATGTGGAAAAACGCATACTGGGTTTCCTATTCAATTTAAACCAATAAAACACCGTTACAGAGTTAATTATTCACTTTTCTAACTAATTCTCAAATACAACTCATTTACTATAAACGAAAAAGATAACTTGATATAGAATAGCAATTCATTGATAGATTATATCTGTTCGATAAGTCGCATTGGCTGGGGATATACATGGATCAAACTAATATTATTCGCGACTTGCTTCGCTGGATAGATGATAACCTCGATAAACCGCTTTCGCTGGATAATGTCGCTGCAAAAGCAGGCTACTCTAAGTGGCACTTGCAACGTATGTTTAAAGAGGTCACTGACCAAGCGATTGGCGCTTATATTCGAGCCAGAAGGCTTTCTCGTGCGGCTGTAGCACTACGTTTAACCAGCCGACCAATTTTAGATATTGCTCTGCAATATCGCTTTGACTCGCAACAAACATTTACGCGCGCCTTTAAAAAGCAGTTTAACCTAACGCCCGCTTTTTATCGCCGCAGTGAAGAATGGTGCGCCGCGGGTATTTGCCCGCCAATTATTTTAGATAACCACGTCAATATTGATCATGAGTTTATGCAAATGCCTGAGCTGTCACTGGTTGGCTTAGAACAAAGCTGTTCATATGCTCTCGAAGAATGGTCAACTGCGTGTTCGAAAATGCGCCAATCGTTCTGGCACTACTATTTGGATAACACTACAACTATTGCCTCTGAGGTTTTTGGCTTGCATCATGCGATCCATAATCCCGAAAAAGAGGATGAGCAGACGGTGTTTTATACCACGGCTGTAAAACCAGAAGATGCGAGTTTCAATACGGATCAATACTCGAATATCACCCTACCGAGTGGAAATTACGTCAAATTTTCATTTAGTGGTGTGCCAACTCGTGATGCACTACAAGAGTTTCTGTATCAAATCTACGGTGTTTATTTACCAAAACTTAATTTAACCCGTCGACCAGGTTATGATATCGAACACTATCGATTAAAAAACATAGAGCTACATAACATAAAACCTGACAGTGATGACCCCAAAACGCACATCGATACGTTTGACTATTATGTCCCTATCAAAACGGATGTTGCTGCAGCAGCTTAAACAAAAGGCGTTTCACCGTTGAAACGCCTTTTTTCTATCACTATCCCTGCTGTTCATCCAACGCGGGTTGCGTAAGATGAGTAACTTCCCCTGCCGTTTCAACAATCCAACCACTCGCTAACCAAGGGCTGTTTTGGTAATCCACGCGAGATAACGAGCAATTACGTAAACGTAAACGACGCTCTGAGTATGCAGGAACCCCCATGATACGGCTAATTAATGAACTCAATGCAATACCGTGACTCACTAATAATGGACGACTACCTTCGGGTAAATCTAAGCAGCTATTCAACGCGGCAAACATACGAGTGTAGAGTTCCTCCATGGATTCACCATTCGGGATACGTCCACCACGAGTGCCATCAATCAAACTTTTGCGCCATTGTTCTTCTTCTGCCGTCAATGATTCAATCGCTCTTTGCTCTAACACGCCCATATTTAGTTCACGTAGACGCGGTTCTGTGATAATTTCACATCCGCATACACTTGCAATGATTTGTGCAGTTTCTAGTGTGCGCCCCATATCACTAGTGATAATATGGGTAATGCCTTCTGATTTTATCCTTTCAGCCACCTGCTTTGCTTGCAATCGTCCTGTGGCTGTCAGAGGGCTATCAGATTGTCCCTGGATGCGACGAGCCAAATTCCATTCAGTTTCGCCATGGCGAACAAGATAAACCTGTAACATAGATGTGTTCCGTTATTACTTTTCGAAGTATGTGTTCAAAGGAAAATAATGAATGTACCAAGTTATAGCTGCAACGACTAACCCTGCCAAAATTAAAGCGATCAATCTAGCTTTCGATGCTGTATTTGGGCCTGGCAGTTATCAAATTGAAGATATTAATGTCGATAGCAGTGTTCCACAGCAACCTATCGGTAATAATGAAACCCGTACAGGTGCTAGACAACGCGTGATGGCTTCAAGACAAGTTCGCCCTGAAGCCGACTTTTGGGTCGGTATTGAAGCGGGTATTGATGATGACATGACTTTCGCTTGGATTGTCATTGAACACAAACAAATTCGCGGTGAGTCTCGCTCTGCAAGTATTATGATCCCAGAAAAAATTCTGGCAGGTATTCGCGAAGGTCGTGAACTTGGCGATGAAATGGCCTTTTTGACGGGTATCGATAATATCAAACAACAAGGTGGTGCCATCGGTTTTTTCACTGACGGTGTATTAACCCGCACCAGTGTTTACCAACAAGCCTTGATACTGGCTTTGGTTCCCATTAAGCATGAAATTTATAAAGAGCTAAACCAAGTCGAAGACTAATTATACTCAAAATAATTAAAATTGCATGTAGGCAAAAGCACCACTTTTATACACACTAAAGTATGGGAAACCATACTTTTTTTATGTGTATTCATTCGAAGCATGACAAATAGGATATTCTAATTTGAAGCATAACGAATATGGATATTCTAAATAATTCGTGCGGTGACTAGGCGACCAGCGAGGATAGCTTGGGGAGCATACATAAGTATGTGACCCAAGTAGCCGAGAGCAGTCAACAACGTCATCGTGCGAAGTATAACGAATATCAGAGGAGTTGCTGCTCTAACCATTCCTTCACTGGAATAGGCGCTGACTTTAAACTATTTGACCCACGTGTAATCGTCGCTATTCCAACTCCGAGCTCATTTTTCAGTTCTCGTTGGCTCATTTCGCCACGCATCAGTTCTTGCACGATCCTTACCCGAGTTGCTAAAGCTGTTCGTTCATCTGGAGTAAGCAGTAATTGCAGAACTGGCAATTGAATATCTTGTTCAAATGCCAATTGAAGTAAATTCACAAAGCGCAGCCAGTCAGCGTTCTCATCGGCCGTTAGCGCCGGATCATTGTGTTGATTTGCTGTCATCGTTTATCCATCCATACTATTTAACTAGTACAAATGATAACACACTCTGATTAGAAATCATCAACCAACCAAACAAAAAAAAAGCGAATTTCATTTAGTTACTGCATTAATACGCTAAATAATTTGAGTTGTGACTAGGCGACCAGCGAGGATAGCTCGAGGAGCATACAAAAGTATGTGGCTAGGCTAACACATGAAGCCAACCCCCTATCATTCGAAATATGACAAGTCTTAATACTCAAAATAGTTCGGATTGTAGGTAGGCGGCAAAATGTGTTAGGCCCTAGGAGCATACAAAAGTATGTGACTAGGGCTAACACATGAAGCCAACACCCCTACAATTCGAAATATGAAGAGTATTTTTAGTATTTCATATTCCATTCGTTAGGCATAAGAACCTTACTATTCTTTTGCCCCATAAAATGGCGATAAAATAAATCATACGACAGCACATTTTTCACGTACCCGCGAGTTTCCGAGAATGGAATACTTTCAACAAATGCCACGGCATCGATGCGACCACCGCTGTTTCCTAGCCAACGTGTCACTCGTGATGGGCCTGCGTTATAGGCTGCACTGGCTAAGATACGGTTGTTACCAAATTGCTGATACACATCTTCCAGATAAGCCGTCCCCAGCTCGATGTTCATCGTTGGGTTAGTTAGCTGGCTAGTATTCACATAATCAATGCCTTGCTTCTGTGCCGTATGTTTTGCGGTTGCTGGCATTAACTGCATCAAACCTGTCGCACCAACAGGCGAACGTGCTTGCGGGTTCCAAGCACTTTCTTGGCGGGCGATCGCCATCGCATAACTTTTTTGTATGTCTTTTGATTTGGTATACAGATTAAATTCTTTATCCCACGCCAATGGGAAGCGCTCTTCAAGGTGATCCCACAGTTTTGCCGTGATCGTCGCTTGCACGCTGAGATCTGCCCATTTATTATCGAACGCATAACGTGCCAACTGTTCTTGTTGATTAGCTGGGCGGGATGCCACCAAGCTTGCCCATTCTGAGCGCGCTAAATTATCCATTTCCCAATACATTAGCTCTCGCACACGTTGGACTTCAGGGAGCTGGCTGATGCTCGCATCAGGCTTCACCGCGCTTTTGACTAACACAGGGTAATCAATCTCTAACACTTGTGCGGCAACCATCGGGTAGAAACCACGTTTTTCAGTTAGCTGGCGAAGCAGCGTTTCGCCTTCCGCTTTTTTCCCTGCATCAATTAGCGTAATCGCCTGCCAATATTGCCATTCTTCTTTGTTTTTCACTTCCGCTGGAAGCTGCCTTAACCATGAAGCGACACCCATTTTATCCCCTTGCCCTAACGCAAGACGAACACGGCGCTCTTTTAACGAAGCTGAATTCGTTTCCTGAATAGTTTCATCACGCCACTGTGCTTGTTCAGGAGTCACATCCCCCATGTACTGCCATGCAATGCTGTCTTTTAGCTGCTGGCTTTCAGCCATATTCATTTTTTGCGCAGAGCTTACGCTGCTTAATACGGAGCGAGCAGCATCTGGCGATTGGCGAGCATAACGGTTAAATGCCGCAATGGTTGCTTGGCGAGTAAAATCCGTTGGGGTGACAGTGTTTGCAAACGAAACCACCGAAGCTGGCTCATTTTGCAATTTAATCAACGCATCACCAATGGTTTTATAACTCGGTGGTAGACGTTTTGCTAAATAACTGGCAATCGATGGGTTCCCTTCTTTAATCGCCAGATTAATACGCTCCAGCACCATTTCAGCACTTAAATAGCCTGCTTTTTCCCATTCGTTAAATAGTTTATCGCAGGCCGCGGGCATTGAATGGCCATTTAACCACGCTTTTTCAGCGCCTTGCCAAGCCACTTGTTTGTTCCCAACCGCCCAGTTAGCAAAATAAAAATTACATTGTGCTTCGGCAGGTTTTGGTGCCTCAGGACTAAATTCAAGCAATGATTTCCACTCTTGGCGACGGGCAAGTTCATTGACAAAACGCGTTTTTAAATTCTTAGCAACAGGTAGCGTTGGATAGGCATTAATAAACTCTTGAACTTGACGAGGTGAAACAATATCAAGATCTTGCGTCAACTCACGGTAAGCCAAATAGGGATAAAGAGGATAATCATGCAACGTCGGCAATAAGCGCTCCACTTCATCCATTTTATTTGCATCCCAAGCGGTTTTAATCGCTTGATACCGCTCCCGCTGTGACTGTAGGGAATCTGCCCATACGGTGCTAGAAACCAGCATCATTGTTACTGGAACTGCCGCTAACCAACGTTTCATATCCTCTCGCTCCATCGCTAAACTAAAGTCAAAATACAGGAGAAACCTTAACCTATATATACCCCAAATAATTCGAGTTGCAGGTAGGCGACAAGCGAAGATAGGCGAGGAGCATAGATAAACTATGTGACTCTGCTAACTGAG
Source organism: Providencia sp. PROV197 (assembly GCF_028479625.1). Classification (NCBI taxonomy): domain Bacteria; kingdom Pseudomonadati; phylum Pseudomonadota; class Gammaproteobacteria; order Enterobacterales; family Morganellaceae; genus Providencia; species Providencia sp. PROV197. Next base: position 21,102 of record NZ_JAMPNZ010000014.1, on the reverse strand, counting down.
CGCTGTCACTTATACCTCAACGAAAAGCGCTGCAACTTGTAGGATTACGGGTATATTAAACATATATCAATACTGTGAATGCTACCGAAAGTTTTTATTTAGTAACAGCGGAGAGTTCTTGAATTTATCGACTTTACAGTCTTTTACGTATCAGTCAGCCCATAAATGATTTAAAGTCTTTGCTCCTCGGAAATAACGGTTTAATTGCGGGGCGTTCTTCCAAAGAAGCTTGCCAAAGTTCATATTGAGCCTGCATTTCTACCCACATCTTTGCACTGGTTCCTAATGCCATTTCCAAGCGGATCGCCATATCTGCTGAAACGCCACTGCTACCATTAAGAATACGCGACAATGTTGCACCTGTGACACCCAGCCCTTTCGCAGCGCCTGTCACTGAAATTCCCTCTAAATACTCACGCAGCACAATACCAGGGTGTACAGGGTTATGCATTTTATTCATGATTTTCACCTTAATGATAATCTTGATAATCAACGAGGATGGCATCTTCACCCTCAAATTTAAACGTTAATCGCCAATTTCCATTGACGGATATTGACCAATGACTTTGCAAATCAGCATCTTTTAACTGATGTAGTTCCCAACTAGGGTGCAGACATATCTTGTGGCCTTTTGGTCGTATTTAACGCAGTAAGCGGTATCCATAATTTTGTAATATGTTTCGCTTGAATACCTGAGGTAATTACCATCCTAAAAAACGCTCTATTCCTTTGTGCATAAAACTTTTTATCGCAATTCACTCCCTGTATAGCGTATCGACTCACTATGCAGTCAGAGTTAAAAAAGTAAATGTTTAAAAATAAAACACCGCTGTTATCTGCCTATCTCTCATCAGATAACGGGGAGGGATGGATGATCCTCTGATGTTCAGGTATAGTTCAGGACAAACAATTTATCGCGGTTTTTCTCTGTCTTTTAGGGCATTTTCCCCTGACGCACAGAAAACAGCATAAAATTAAAATTCCCTTTATAAAACAAAAGGTAAATAACTTGGCTCAATTCGTTTATAGTATGTATCGGGTTGGAAAAATTGTTCCACCGAAACGTCATATTTTAAAAAATATCTCTCTGAGCTTCTTCCCGGGGGCTAAGATCGGTGTTTTAGGTCTCAACGGTGCAGGTAAATCAACATTACTGCGCATCATGGCGGGTATTGATACCGATATCGAAGGTGAAGCACGTCCGCAACCTGGTTTAAAAATCGGCTACCTGCCACAAGAACCAAAACTGAACCTTGAGCACACTGTGCGTGAAGCGGTGGAAGAGGCTGTTGGCGAAGTTAAACGTGCATTAACGCGTTTAGACGAAGTTTATGCCGCCTACGCTGAAGAAGGTGCTGATTTTGATAAACTGGCCAAAGAACAAGGCGAGTTAGAAGCGATTATTTCAGCACAAGATGGCCACAATTTAGATAACCAATTAGAGCGTGCTGCTGATGCGCTGCGCCTGCCAGCTTGGGATGCAAAAATCGAAAACCTCTCTGGGGGGGAACGCCGCCGTGTGGCAATTTGCCGCCTACTGCTGGAAAAACCAGACATGCTGCTGCTCGATGAGCCAACCAACCACTTGGATGCCGAATCCGTTGCGTGGTTAGAGCGCTTCTTACATGACTACGAAGGCACCGTTGTCGCCATCACGCATGACCGCTATTTCTTAGATAACGTTGCAGGTTGGATCCTCGAACTTGACCGTGGTGAAGGTATTCCATGGGAAGGTAACTACTCCTCTTGGCTTGAGCAAAAAGATGAACGTTTGGCGCAAGAAGCATCAACTGAAGCCGCTCGCCGTAAGTCTATCGAGAAAGAACTTGAGTGGATCCGCCAAAATCCAAAAGGCCGTCAATCGAAAGGTAAGGCACGCCTTGCTCGCTTTGAAGAACTTAATAACGTTGAATATCAAAAACGTAATGAAACAAGCGAGCTCTTTATTCCACCTGGACCACGTTTAGGTGACAAAGTGATCGAAGTTGAAAACCTAAGCAAATCTTATGGCGACCGCGTATTAATCGATAACCTGAATTTCTCCATTCCTAAAGGAGCCATTGTTGGGATCATCGGTCCAAACGGTGCGGGTAAATCCACGCTGTTCCGTATGATTTCAGGCCAAGAGCAACCAGACTCAGGCTCGATCACCTTGGGTGAGACGGTAAAAATCGCGTCTGTTGACCAATTCCGTGACTCAATGGATGACAGCAAAACCGTGTGGGAAGAAATTTCCAACGGACAAGACATCATGCGCATCGGCAATTTCGAGATCCCAAGCCGTGCTTACGTTGGCCGATTTAACTTTAAAGGCGTTGACCAAGGTAAACGTGTTGGCGAATTATCCGGTGGTGAACGCGGTCGTTTACACTTAGCAAAACTGCTGCAAGTGGGCGGCAACGTGCTGTTACTCGATGAACCAACCAACGACCTCGACGTAGAAACCTTACGTGCATTAGAAAATGCGCTGTTAGAGTTCCCTGGTTGTGCAATGGTTATTTCCCATGACCGTTGGTTCCTTGACCGTATCGCTACGCATATCATTGATTATCAAGATGAAGGTAATATTACGTTCTTCGAAGGTAACTTCTCTGAGTATGAAGATTACAAGAAGCGGACGTTAGGTGCAGAAGCATTGCAACCGCACAGGATGAAGTATAAACGTATGACCAAATAAATCCCTGTCATAATTTCGGATTATAGCGGTGTTGGCTGCGCTCGTGAGCCCTAGTCACATACTAATGTATGCTCCTAGGGACTCACTCCCTTGCCGCCTACCTATAATCCAAATTATTTAAGGGATAGATGGAGTAATAGAGTGTTAGTAAAATAAAATTAGCACCTAATGATGCCGTTTTTATTGGATAATTTTATAAGTCATCTAGCATCAATAACTGCTGAACGAGGGTGACACACTCCAAGAAGCGTGTATCGTAATCTGAGGATTCCACCCGCACAAATTCAATATTATTTTTCTTAAGCATTTCAATCAGTAGGTTTTGAAAAGCTTTTCGGTCTTTATCACTGCCCAAGCTTCTTAAACCATCTGCCACCCAAGGGGTGTTATTCTCTAAAACTATTACCAAATCGAATCGGTATTCGTCTATCAATGCCTGAACAAATGGGTGCTCTTTACCTTCATAGCGTAAACAAAAGGCTTGAGTCGTGACGAAGTCGGTATCAATAAATGCGACTTTATTGGCATATTTCACTGCGAAATCAATGTACTGTGCATGCCCCAATGCAATTTTGTCGTAGTCCGAATATTGCAATGCCATCTCATCACCACCTAAGTGGCTAAACACATAGTCACGACCATATTCCCATGCACTGGAGGTATTGAAAATATTAGCTAACTTATTGACTAACGTCGATTTTCCACTGGATTCACCACCAAGAATAGCGACTTTACGAACAAAGAAGGGTTTAACTTCCGTTGGGATATATTCCCAATAACGAAAAGGTGCTTGGCGAATTTGGTTGCCGCTGATATTCATAAAAGTACGTTCAGGGTCAATTAAAATAGTTTCGACACCTAAGTGTTTCTTGTACCGCAGAGTATCATTGGCTTCCCCAGAATAAATATATCTCGGGTTAATATTGTGCTTTTTCAAAAAGCCTTTCATTCCATCGCTCCACACTTCCCAACCGTGTGGATAAGGCTCAATACCTTGCTCATCAAACGAATGAATATGAATATTTTTTTGATATTTAAAGGTTTGTAGCAACCAACGCAATCTGTCGCTCACCGTGGGTTGTTGGGACATGGAGCTATTGACGAACAGCTCTTTATCACGAGGTTCATCATGGCACAAAATAATGTGCAATTCATCCACTTGGCTACACGCCCGCTGAATAAGATAGATATGCCCCGTATGTAGCGGGTAAAATTTACCAAAAACCACACCAATCGTTTTTTGCTGATTGGGGAATTCCAATCCAAGAAAGCGATGAAGCGCAGCGATTTTTTGGGCGCTTGGGCTCTTAATTTTGTCGTTAATCAACTGGCTGAGATAGCCTTTGGTCATATCTGTCGCATCCGCAACCTGTTGAAGCGTATAGCCCGCTCTTTTGATCGCGTTTTTTAGATAGTCAAATTCAGCCATGGTTTTTCCTTTTTGCTCTAAGCGTTATAGCTCATCCAAAATACTTAATGCATCCGCTAATTTCTTCACCCCATACACTTTCATATCTGGTGGTGATTTTTTCGGCATATTGGCATGGGGAACAATAGCGCGTTTAAAACCGTGTTTTGCCGCCTCTGAAATACGCTCTTGCCCACTTGGTACTGGGCGAATTTCACCCGCCAACCCGACTTCGCCAAAAACAACAAGGTCGCGCGGTAATGGCCTGTCACGGAAACTGGATACAAGAGACAATAGCAAAGCGAGATCAGCACTGGTTTCAGTCACTTTTACGCCCCCTACTACATTCACAAACACGTCTTGATCCGACATTTGCAAGCCACCGTGACGGTGCAGCACCGCCAATAAAATGGCTAAACGGTTTTGCTCTAAGCCAACAGCTACACGACGTGGGTTCGACATCATTGAGTGATCGACCAGCGCTTGGATTTCCACCAGCAGTGGGCGTGTCCCTTCCCACACCACCATCACGGAACTCCCAGACGTAATTTCATCGCCGCGACTTAAGAAAATCGCGGAGGGATTGCTCACTTCTTTGAGGCCTTGCTCTGTCATAGCAAACACCCCTAATTCGTTCACTGCCCCAAAGCGGTTTTTATGGCTGCGTAAGGTACGAAAGCGGTTATCTGCGTCGCCATCAAGCATGATAGAGCAGTCGATACAATGTTCGAGTACTTTTGGCCCAGCCAGTGAGCCATCTTTTGTCACGTGACCAACCATGATAATGGCGACACCACGAGTTTTGGCAAAGCGAGTGAGATAAGCTGCGGTTTCCCTGACTTGCGCAACACTGCCCGGAGAGGATTGGATATCAGCCATATGCATCACTTGGATGGAGTCAATCACCATTAATTTAGGCTGTTCTTGCTCTGCGGTTAAACAAATTTGTTCGATGCTGGTCTCAGAGAGCATATTGAGCGAGTCTGTCGGCAAACCTAATCGGTGTGCGCGCATCGCCACCTGTTGCAATGACTCTTCCCCCGTAACATACAGGGTTTTCATTTCACGAGATAACAAACACATGGTTTGCAGCAACAAGGTACTTTTACCCGCCCCTGGATTTCCGCCGATCAAAATGGCACTTCCTGGCACAACTCCACCGCCCAATACACGGTCAAACTCTTTAAAACCTGTCGTAAAGCGAGGCAATTCTTCAAGGCTGATATCAGAGAGTTTCTGAACTTTACTCACCCCAGCCGCATTCCCCGCATACCCCGTTAACCGGTCATTACGTGAAGCCGAGTTTGTTGAGGCAAGACGCACTTCCGTAATCGTATTCCATGCATGGCAAGCACTGCATTGCCCCTGCCAACGCGGGTAATCCGCTCCGCATTCATTACAGACAAACGCCCTTTTTACCCCTTTCGCCACACCAAACTCCTCGTTAAAATTATGCTGTTTTACAACCGACGAACCACAATGTTCTAATGTTCTTGAGTCTTCAAATCTCGAAAATTAAATTAGCTTAATATTCAAAATGGATTGTGTTGTAGCAAGGCGGCAAGTGAAACTAAGCCCTAGGAGCATACACAAGTATGTGACCCAAGCAGCCGAGTGAAGCCAACATCGCCACAGCAGATTCTTCTTATAAATTAATTTAAAACTAATATTCAAAATAGTTCGTGTTGTGGCTAGGCGGCAAAGGAGGATGTCTTGGGGAGCATACACAAGTATGTGACCCAAGCAGCCGAGTGAAGCCAACACCTCTACAGCAAACTCTTTTATCTATTAATTTAGCGTTAAATTAATCTCATAATATTCAAAATGGATTGTGTTGTAACAAGGCGGCAAGTGAAGCTAAGCCCTAGGAGCATACACAAGTATGTGACCCAAGCAGCCGAGTGCAGCCAACACCGCCACAGCACGAAATATGAAGAATATTAGCGTTCCTCGTGCTTCAGGCCCCCACTGAGTACACACAACACCCCCATGAGATCCGCATGACGAATCGCCACTTTTGCTCTCGCATACACCTTTGGTTTCGCATGATATGCTATTCCCAGACCTGCCTTACGGATCATTTTTAGGTCATTGGCACCATCGCCGATCGCCACGGTTTGCTCTATTGGGATCTCGAGTTTTTCCGCCAGTTTTACTAGGGTTTGCGCTTTATATTTTGCATCAACAATCGGCCCTTTAACTTTCCCTGTTAGCTTACCATTTTTCACTTCAAGCTGGTTCGCTACAGCCGCCACTAATTTGAGTTTTTGTTTTAGGTTGTCGGCGAAAAACGTAAAACCGCCTGAGGCAATTGCAATATGCCAGTTCATCGCTTGTAGCTTACGAACAAGGTTCGTTAACCCCGGCATTAATGGCAGTGTTTCTAAGACTTTATCTAAGATAGCTGCATCTGCGCCTTCCAATAATGCGACACGGGCACGTAGGCTTTCGGTAAAATCCAGCTCCCCTTGCATTGCTCGCTCAGTGACTTCGGCCACTTGCTCACCCACCCCTGCTAAGCGGGCGATTTCATCAATGCATTCGATTTGAATTGCAGTGGAGTCCATATCCATCAACAAAATCCCCGGCGAACGTAAGCGCGGGATTTGCCCTAATGGCACCACGTCTAGTTGACATTCATCAGCGAGCTTTTTAATTCTTGGCGTGATGCTGCCTGCAATCCTTACAACTTGGTAGTCATCAATGCGCCATGAAGACACAATCACAATCGCAATTCCCAGACGTTGTTGGAAATTACTGATCCTCGCTTTATCTAAACCGCGACCATAGAGCAACCACCCACTGTCACCAGCACGATAATCAAGGGGCATCACTTCTTCCCCACTTAAAGAAAGGGGCAGACCAGGCCATTTTTGGATTTCGTCGGGTAGGTAACAATAGGTCAAACTCGTTGACATGAAAATGCGCTCCTGTAATCGAAATAACTTTTTTATAATGATGTGTTGCGAGTAGCCGAACGAAGCCACTATACTAAACTTTAAGGCTTTATAACCTTACGTTTTTACTGCGAAAACGAAATATAAACCCCTATTACTTGAGTATAAGGCTATCTTTATACTCAAAATAAGTCGAGAGCACCAATAAAGCAATGAAACGCACCTTCAGGCTACATAAAACTGTCATTATCGTTATCTGCGTTGCGCTGGTAACTTTACTGATGCACGGCATTTCCTATTTAGGTTATAGCCAAAATCAAAGCCGAATCGAGCAATTTAAACAATTGACTTATGTTCTTGCTGAACAGGTTGCTTTCAGCTTATCTGATTATATTGTTCCTGGCAGCAAAGATTTTAATTTGGAACGAATTAATGCCAATTTAAATAATGTGGCAAAAGACCGCTATATTTTAGATGCGAGTATCTACACCGCGAGTGGGACATTGGTCACTCAAGTTGGAGAACCAACAACAGTCAAAGAACGCCTTGCCATTGACAATAATTCTTCGCTGCAAAACTTTCAATATCAACTTGTTGTCCCTATTCAAGGCGCGAAAGAACCGAAAGGCTACTTACGCCTGACAATTGATACCGAATTGCTAGCAGCGGAAATTCAGCAAGCAGATAACAGCACCAATGTATTACGCATTTTTATTTTATTCGCGCTGTGCATAGGTTTTGTTTTGGCCAATACCTTACTGAAATTGAAGAAAAAGAAAGGCCACAAACAGCCACCACCGTTAGTGGTAAATACTGAAGAAAATAACGAAGAAAATGAAGTAGATAACCAAAGCGATGAGCCGGCTATTCGCGCAAAACCAATCCGATTGCGGCGCAAAAAAGAGCCTCGTCCTTATCGGCCAAAACGGCCTGCCTCAAAGCGCAAGCCGTCACAATCGGAAAAATAACGCTTAAATTGAAGTTGTATCAAATACAATCGGAGCAATAAATTCCACACGTCCATCAACTAATAAAGTTTCTGGCGGTACTGGAAAAGGTGCCGCGCGTGAAATTGTTGCAATGGCTTCTTTATCTAAAATTTTTGTGCCTGACGAATTAAACAAACTCGCGGTGACAACTTCCCCTTTGCTATCCAGCACCACTTTTACTTGGGAAACCCCTGTTGAGCGAAAACGCAGCGCTGCACGTGGGTAACGCTTTGTTTTTGCAATACGTTGATGAACTTCGCTTTGCCACCCTTGGTGACCACTCACTGCCATCGAGGCATTGCTAGAAAAGTTTGCACTGCTGCTGGATTCACTTCCTGACGCGGGTGCGGATGTCACTGCAGACTCTTGGGTCGTCACAGGGGCATCTTCAAACACTTTTTTCTCTTGAGGAATTTTTTTCTTTGGTGGGCGTTTTCTCTCCGTCACTTTCGTTAACGTACCATTATCCACCAGTGCAGTTTCAGGCAATTTCTCCGCTTTTTCCACCACTTCTGGCAAGGTTTCCTCGCGAGTCACCACTTGCTGTTTAGGCGCATGGTTCACCTCAGGCTCCGCTTGTTGCTCTAGCTGATAAACCCCGAGTTGCAAAGAAATTGCGGGTGGCAATACGCCTGTTTTGGGGATGGAAGACGTAAACCATCCAATAAAAATAATTGCTAGTGTTCCATGGAAAAGACAACTCAACGCCAAACCGCCCAGTGGACGGAAAATCGGGCGTTCTAACTTGCCCGTTATACTGCTCATATTCTGCCTCACGACTTTATTTTTTGCAGATTATAGGCATAATACAAACAAAAATGATATTCATTATTATTATTAAAAACACAATAATTAAAATAAGATATTGATTCATAATAAAAAGTAATCTGAGCGGATTATTCATCAGCGCATTTAGGGCTCCCATCCTGTTATTTGCGCACTTTGATAACATTGACACCAGTAAAATGACCATCGATAAATCCCTTGCCCGCAAAATTAGCGGTGCGTATCAGTCAACTTATAGCCAACTTGTACGGTTTTTCCGCAATCGGCTAGACAACAGCAACGATGCTGATGATTTATCACAGGATGTGTTTACACTATGGCTTAATCGCAAGGAACAAACACCAGTAAAAGAGAGCCGCGCTTACCTGTTTAAAATTGCAAATCATGTGCTGATTGATCATTGGCGGCGTAACCTGCGCCAAACCAAATCAGAAACCGCCATTGATGAGATCGCGCATGAACACAGTTTAGAGCAACGCGAAGCTGATCCCAGTGAAATACTGGAACATCAGCAACGCATTCAACGGTTAAGTGAAGCCCTTGAAACTTTGCCTCCTCGTCGGCGAGAAGCATTCTTGCTATATCGTTTTGATGGGTTATCGCAAAGTGAAATCGCTGAGCGAATGGAAATTTCAATCAGTATGGTGGAGAAACACATTGCGGCGGCGTTAGTTCATTGTAAAAAACACCTTGATAATCAGGGCAATAAATAGTCATGACACACGAGCCTTTGCACGAATCAGAGGATACAAACCACATTGATGAAGAGGCTGCACTTTGGTTTACCCGAATGCACAGCCAACGCATCAGTGAACAGGAAACCGCGCAATTTAAACAATGGCTTGCGGCGTCCTCTGAACATGCAAAAGCCTATGACGCAATGGCGTCAGTATGGCGTGATTTTGATGCAATGCCTCGCCCTGCCAGTGCTAAAAAAGAGGCAAGTGAAAAACGCCCTTTTTTTCGCCTCTGGCGGCCGCTGGGTAATACATTAGCCGCATTTTTTATCGCTGCTATTTTATTTTTACCTTACAGCCATTTACCCTCCATGTTATTGAATAACATGACATTAGTGACGATGGATACTCCAAAAGAAGTCACATTACCCGATGGTTCTCAATTATTTCTCAACCGCCATACCCGTGTCCGTGTTGCCTATGAAACGCCTGTGCGTAACCTGTACCTTGATGAAGGCAATGCGTATTTCAAAGTAAAATCAAACCCTTACCGCCCCTTTGTTATTCAATCTGACCAACGGCGTATTCAGGTTGTTGGTACCGAGTTTGAAGTAAATAAGGCCGCACAACAGGTTTCGGTGAATGTTAGCCAAGGCATTGTGAGCTTCCAAAGCGAACAAAACTCCCACCCTGTTTTTTTGCTCGCTGGCGATAGCGCGGTCAGTGCCAGCCCGAGTAGCAAAATTACCCGACAACACGTGGATGCGCAGGATGTCGCGCGCTGGCGCTTTGGCGAATTGGTTTTTGTGGATAAACCCCTTGCTGAAGTACTCGCTGAACTCAAAAACTATTCTGCTGTTAATGTTGAGCTTTCACCTGCCACTTTAGCAAACAGTAAAATCTCAGGGCGTATCAATATCCGTCAGCCAGATCTGTTTTTTCAAGCCCTTCCGTCACTATTACCTGTCCAAGTTGTCTATCAAGATAAAAATAACATTTTGATTATCAACAATAAAAAAAATAAATGAAAAATATTTTCATTTACAGGTGAGGATAATTCTCATTTCACCCTCTTCTTAAGTAGTTCGTTTTTTTACTGACTATTTTCCGCACACTTTTTGTGCAGCTTAAGAATAAGGGATATCCATGTCTATTCAGTTTACTCAAGGCCGGTTAAAGCCGCTTGCCCTTGCTGTGGCAGTTGGTAGCGCAATAGTTTGCCAATCCGCAGCTGCACAAGAGCTGGCATTCTCACTACCCGAACAATCGCTCGCAACCTCCGTTGCAGAAATTAGCCGCCAAGGCCAAATCCAACTATTGTACGATAAAAGCCAATTAAATGGCTTGCGTGCACCTGCATTGTCTGGCAATTACTCAGCACAAACCGCATTACAAAAAATACTTATCGGTAGCGGGTTAGAGTTAGTGAATGAAAATGGTGTTTTCGTTATTCGTCCGCAAAATTTAAACCAAGGCACATTGGTATTACCAGAAACGCAAGTGTCTGGCGTTGTTCAGAACCACCCCGCGACAGATGTTATGTCTGCGCCGCAATATGTTACCGCTGAAGAGATTAGCCAGAAAAATACCGGTGATGGCAATATCACCGATTTAATGAAAACTAACCCTGCTGTTCAATTTGCCAATAATGACAGTAACTCGATGAACCAAGGGGAAATCAAGCCTTCCCGTATTTCGATTCACGGTTCCAGTAGCTATCAGAATGCTTACCGTCTCGATGGGGTGAGTTTTAACAATGACTTCGACCCTGCGGACAGTGGCCTTGGGGAAACTTCCACGCGTTTAAGCAGTAGTGACCAAGGGATTTATATTGATAGCCGTCTTATCGACAGCATGACGGTATACGATAACAATATTCCAGTTGAATTTGGTGGCTTTACAGGGGGAACTGTTGAGGTAAACAGCCGCCGCTGGCAAGGGGAAAATAGCGCCCATGCCTATTACCGCTTAACTCGCTCCGGTTGGAATAATCTATTTCATGACTCCACGCAAGGTATTGATACTACTAAGAATGATACCGCCAACCCAGCCCGTTTCCAAAACCGCTACGATAAAAATGACTTTGGTGGTTGGTTTGAATTAGGGGTGAGTGAAAATTCAGGTATTGTGTTCTCGGCCTCACGTCGTAGTTCGACTATTCCAATGACAGTGACCGGAGGAACAGGCGTGACATTGAATAGTTCAGGGGAATTGGAAGAGATTTATTCGCCTGAAGGAACTCGCAAACAAAAAAGAGATTCGGATAATTTTTTCCTAAAATATTCAGCGGATTTATCGCCGCATAGCTCATTAGACCTATCTATCAATTATGCTAAGTATAACAGTTATTTATTTGCTAGCTCTGTCTTAAATTCAGGTTATGACAGTACTCATGATGGACTTGGATTTACCGGTGTATTCAAACATGATTATGACATCGGTAAATTAGAACTAACTGCCAGCACACAAACATTAGAAGATGATAGAAAAAATGACCAACAAGATTATGTTGAACTTTTAGACTACAGCGATTGGAAAAACCCTCAATCACTGCGCAGTGGCGGGCAAGGTGACTTAACAACAAAACAAAATATTCATACTGCTAAAGCCGTAATGCGCTTCAACCCAATCGAAGATGGTTTCGGTATTACACACCAACCCACATTAGGTTCTGAGGTTTCATATACCAAAGGGACTTATAAGCGTGATAAAGATTACTATCGCTATCGTTTTATCGGCACAGCAGACAATATTCAATGGATTGGTTCTGCTGATCATATCACTCGCTTCCAATCTGGTACACACTCGGCTGATTACACCAGCTATGCAATTTTTTTAGATGACAATTTACAGTATGGCAAATTAAACCTGCGCCCAGGACTTCGCCTTGACCGTGATGATTTCGTTAATCGTACCAATATCGCCCCTCGTATCACTGGGACTTATGATATTTTTGGCAATAATGAAACCTTACTAATTGCAGGGGCTAACCGTTACTACGGCCGCTCAATGCTTACCTATGCGTTGTATGGTGCTCAAAATGCAGGAATGCAAAACTGTTATATGTTCTGTGGAATTGATCCTAACACCAATGAATGGACTGATGAGCGTGATTATGAGGGTGTTGATTCACTTAAAACTCCCTATAACGATGAGTTAACACTTGCCTTACAACAAGAAGTGATGTCAACCACATGGCGCCTACAATATGTACACCGTGAAGGTTACGATGAAGTCAGAACTCGTACTAAATACAATTCAACGGATGCCAATAAACGTAGCATTCGTATGTATGATAATGGTGGTCGTAGTTCTCACGATACAGTGACATTATCCGTAAAAAATAGTCAACCGTGGGAATGGGCACAAGCCTCTCACGTGATGAATGCCTCCTTTACTTGGCAGCAAAGTGAAAGTAATACGCCAAAAGATTCGGGCTATAACTCATTCGACCCAGCCAATAAAGTCAACCTAAACAAAGTTTGGTATGACGGCAAAGTGATCGATGCATCCAAACTACCATCTACCAGTTTCAACTCACCAATCAAACTTAATTTAGAGTTAACCAGTGTTTGGGATTATTACGATGTCACTTGGTATAACCGCCTGCAATGGTGGGGGGCTCGTGACCAAGCAGTTCGTTATGACAATGACTATTATACCGACCCTGAAGTGGGACAAATCCGTAAATACAGCAAACAAAAGTTTGCCAGTAAGTATACGTGGGATACCCGCCTAGGCTGGAAGCCTGAATTCGCTCACGGTTTTGGCTTCTCAGTTGAAGTGAATAATGTTCTGAATAACAAAAATATTGCAGACCGATTTATGTTTGATGATCGTGTAATTAAATCCTATGACCCGGGCCGTCAGTTCTGGTTACAAGTGAATTACGACCTGTAATCCACCAGCAATGTGAGCAATTAAAACAATATTAATCATTAAAATAAAACAACAAATGAATAAAACGTCATGAAGACACTGAAACAATTTTTCTATTTAGTAAAACCTTTTTGGGGGCAGCGTGCTGCCCTTTTGTGCTGGATACTACTTTTCGCCTCGCTGGGGCTAACGCTCTCATCCGTGTGGTTCAACGTCAAAATGAACATGTGGAACGGCGACTTTTATAACGCGCTACAAAAGCTTGATGGGCAAGCACTGTATGGCTTATTACAGTACTTTGTTATCTTAGTCAGCGGATTAATATTTGTAGTGGTCATGGGGAATTACCTCAAACAAATGTTGATTATCCGTTGGCGCAAGGGCATGACCGAGCAAGTCCTTGGCCGTTGGTTATCCCCCAACAGCAAACATTACCTGTTAAGGTTGACCGCCCAAGAGCCCGACAACCCAGACCAACGTATTGCCGAAGACATTCGCTTACTGATTGAATCAACCCTCAATTTGGTAGTGACATTCCTACACTCAATGTTAACACTCGTCTCATTCGCGGCAATTTTATGGACGCTCTCTGGTAGCCTGTCGTTTAACTTTGCCGATAGCGATTGGACTATCCCTGGTTATATGTTCTGGGCTTGCATCATTTATACCCTAATTGGTATCGCCCTCACCCAGTGGATTGGCTTTCCACTGCGCCGTTTGCATATGGACAAGCAGCGCCGTGAGGCAGATTACCGTACCTCGCTCATTAACTGCCGCCAACACGGTGATGCCATCGCAGGGCAACGTGGTGAAAACCAAGACAGAAAAGAGTTAATGGGGCGTTTTGGTGAAATCATCACTAACTGGAACCGTTTGATCCGCTGTGAACGAAATTTATCTTTTTACACTGTGGGTTACCAACAAGTCACCGCATTAGCACCTGTTTTATTGGCCTTGCCTAAATTCCTTGCTGGGGAAATTATGTTAGGTGGGTTAATGCAATTGCGCCAAGCGTTCACTAGCGTTGCCACCTCTTTGGGCTGGTTTATTTTCGCCTATAAAGAAATCGCGGCATGGCAAGCTACCGTCTCCCGTTTATATAACTTCGTGGTGTTATTGGAAAACGACAATAAAGCACAAGTCACTGTTGATGAGCAACATGCGCCGTTAACCGCCAAAATTAGCGTATCAACGGCAGATAACCGCCTACTGGTTGAAGATGTTAATTTCACGGCTAAACAAGGGGAACTGACATTAATTTCAGGGCGCTCTGGCATTGGTAAATCCACCTTACTGCGCACTCTTAGTGGGCACTGGCCGTTCTTTAGCGGTACGATTTCACGCACAGAGCACGTCATGTGGATCCCACAGCGCTTGTATTTACCTATCAGCCGCTTAGATAACCTATTAGCTTACCCACAAGCTGCCTGCCAATTTAACCAACACGATTTCCAGTATGCACTGACCTTAGTGGGGTTAGAAAAACTACACCATCAGTTAGCCTTAGAAACGGACTGGAACAACCGCCTATCTGGAGGCGAACAGCAACGCATTATGTTTGCGCGTTTGTTGCTTAACCGCCCGAAACTGTTGTTGCTTGATGAAACCACATCCGCGTTAGATGAAAACAGCGCATTGGAATTGCTCGCGCTGCTAAAAGCGGAACTGCACGATAGCGCGATTGTCCTCGTCAGCCACCAAAGCTTTGTCACGCAATTTGCAGAACAAAAAATTCACCTTTCAGAGTCTGTCCGTACTGACTCTTTAATGACAGGAACACCTGAATATGCTTCGTAAAATCACTTTTGTTACTTGCATCAGCTTAGTGTTGGGCGGCTGTGCAGGTCATGCTACCACTAGCCAAAATGCACAAACTTTACTGCCTGTGCGTAGCGACCTACAGCATTATAAATTAGATAACGGCCTGCAAGTTTACCTCTTACAGCGTAGCCAGCCAGGTGTTGAGCTGCGTTTATTAGTGAATAGCGGCTCATTGCAAGAAAATGAACAGCAGCTTGGCCTTGCTCACTTTACCGAGCACATGGCGTTTAAAGGCACTAAACATTTTCCCGGCACAACGGGCTTTAAACAGCTGGAACAGCAAGGACTGAAGCTAGGTAGCCACGTCAATGCCATCACCAGTTTAAATTCCACCCTGTATAAGTTGTCGTTACCCGATGCAACCACAAAACAGGTAGAGACAGGCTTGCAAGTCATGGCAGACTGGGCCTCAAATATGACGTTCGACCAAGACGCATTTGAAAAAGAACGTCCAGTGATTGTCGAGGAGTGGCGTTTACGCCAAGGGATGGGTTATCGCATTAATGATAGCCTTGAAAAACTACGTTACCACGGCAGTCGTTATGCAGAACGTAACCCGATTGGCTCCCTCGATATCGTACGCCAAGCCCCAATTGAACAAGCCAAAAACTACTATCAAACATGGTACCAACCACAGCGCATGACCCTGTTAGTGATTGGTGACTTTAATAGTTCTTCAGTTCGCAATCAGGTCAATACGTTATTTGCCTTACCTAAACCTGAAAAAGTGGCGGAAGATAACCCACAATGGAAGCAATTTGCTAGTTCCACCAATATGTTAGTGCAAGGAATTTTTGATAAGGAACAAGGTGCACGCTATGTCCAATTCGCATTGCAAAAGGATGTTAGCGCACCGCTAAATACCCGCTTAGGGCAGCAAGAAGACTTATTAGACAGTTTATGGCTCGCCATTTTAAACCAACGCTTTACGGTGATGGTAGATAACGGCGTTCTACCGTCAATCAGCATCAATGAACAAGGTGCAATGCTGGATAACCAACGTTTACAGCAACTGATGATTATCCACCCGAAAGGCAATGACTATGCAGGTGCTACGCAAATTCTGTTTACGGAATTACAACGATTAGCCACAGAGCCTGTAACCCAAGAAGAGCTCGATAGCGCAAAACAAGCGATGTTGAAAAAACTCAGTTTACAAGCCGCCTCTGAACAGCGTTACAGCAATGATTATCTGGCAGGGCAACTGACGACTGCCCTTGAGTATGACATGCCAATGTGGAATAAACGCCAGCAATTGGATGGCAGCTATCAATTGATTAATGGAATAAAACCACAAGCGTTACAGCAACACGTGGCAAAATTCCTGCAAGTGGCTTCCCCGCGCTTAGCGCTGATTGGCCCAGATACTGATGCCCCAACCGTGGATAAATCCACATTTAATACCCAATGGCTCAACGCCCGCCAAAGCTCACCAGGGCCATTTACGTTGCGTTCAAAAGCGATTACCTTGCAACTGCCTGAAGTAGTAAAAGGCACTATTGTTGAGCAAGACAAATTGCCTGTTGATAAAACCGAGCAATGGACATTAAGTAATGGCATCAAAGTGATTGTTAAAACGGATAAAAATCTTAAAGATGATATTCAGTTTAACCTTCAATTACCAGGCGGCCGTTCCTTAGAAACCCAACAAACTGCAGGTTTAACCGACTGGGCATTGAAACTGCCTGAAAGCAGTGGTTATGGTCACTACAGCGCGCGTGATTTAGCGCTGCTGGCAAAACACAACCAAATTTCGCTACGCCCTTACAGTGAGTTACTGACACACGGTTTTCGTGGTAAAACCCCTGTAGATAACCTCGAAACGGCATTGCAGCTGCTGAATTTAAAGCTCACTGCGCCGCAATTTAGCGGGGAAAAACTCGAGCAACAAAAACAATCTTTCGCGTTAAATTTATCGAAAACCCCGGTAGAGCGAACCTTCCTCGATAATATCAATCAGGAAAGTTATACCCACGGTGAATTTTTAGTCATCAATCCACAAGGTGGCTGGCAGCAATTCACCGCACAACAATTGCAACAAGCCAATCGCCAATTGCTCACCTCAACCGCGGATATGACGTTGGTCATAACAGGGGCGATGAATAGCAAAGACCTGAAACCAATGTTAGAGAAATGGGTTGCTTCACTGCCATCTAGTGACCAAAAATTGGTATCACGCGACCAAGGCATCATGCCAAAAATGGCGAGTTTCAATAAAACCTACCCAATCAGTAGCAGTGATAAAAGCATGGTAAGCATTCAATTTGCGGCGCCTGCGGTTTGGTCGCAACAAGATCAACTGGCACTGCAATTGATTGATACCCTTGTTAGTCAACGCTTACGCGGGGAACTACGTGAAAAAGCCAGCGGAATTTATGCGCTCGGTTTTTCGCAGATGTTAGCGAAAAAACCACAGCCTTATTACCTTGCTCGCTTGAACTTCACCACTTCCCCTGAGCGTGCGCAGGAAATGACGGCAATCGCGCAAAAAACCATTGCGCAAATTCGCCAATCGGGTGTGAGTGAAAAAGAGTTAACCGAAGCCAAAAATATTTGGTTAACAGAGAATTCGCAAGTCACTGATAGTGCGAGCTATTGGACTGAAGCACTGGCACAAATCGCTGCTGATGATGGGCAATATCAACGTTTAAACCAAGAGCAAGCTATTGTACGCCAACTCACGGTTGAAGATATAAACCGTTTGGCTGGTCAATATTTAGGGCAAAATAGCAAAGTGTTTATGATGACGCCTTAATATCAGAAAAACCAACAGCTTTATTTATCAAGCTGTTGGTTTCCATAGGTACATTAATCGTACTATTATTTAAATGAATGCCTTACGTTATAGATAAAATTTAACACTCGATTATTTAAGTTATTAAAGAATGAAGATATGCGCTCTTGAAATGACATTCTTTTAGATTTCGCTATTTCAACCTCTAGTTTTAATTGTTCCATTGAAATATTCAGATAGTGTTCAATATCGTTAGTAATTTCATTACCTTTAATTCTTTTACACTGGAGAATGTTGATAATTAAATCAATTTTAGAGGAAAGCAGCTCTATCTTTGTGTCACTTCTTTCTTTATTAATGACTTGAATCACAGAGTCTACAATACTTTTAGGTATTTTTTTTGCTATTAACATTGATTCAATTCTATTAATAGCAGCATCTATAACTTCATTTTTCTTTTTAATATACTGGTTATATGCATTTTTTTCTTCCAAATATTTCTCATTATATTCAGATTGTAACAATTTAATATCTAAATTTATTTTATCTTTTATAAAGTCAATAATTCTTTCATCCGTTAAATTATGACTCAGTTCCGTTAAAAACTTTCTGTTCTCACTTGTAAATTCATTTTCAGAGAGAACATTTTTAATTAAATTAATTTTATCAATACTTTCAACCCCCTTAAAAACTGAAAAATCCGAATGTTTTTTTATGTTTTTAATATATTTTTTATACTCAGATTCGTTTAATTTAATCTTAGATAAATATTCATTCGAATAACCAATAAGGCATTCTTTAACCTGAGTGATTATTTCCTTAGGGAACTTTTGTTTTTCAAGTAAACTTTCTATCGCGTAGGTTTCAACTCGACAGGATGCGTTATATAGAGATAAGAAGCGTGCATTTTGATATATAAGAAGAATTTTTCTTTTATCTACATCATTATTCAATGAATCGTGAATTTTCTTAAATAAACCTTCAAGTTCCTCCCTTACACTTTCATTTCTACCGATTGTATTTTTTGTTATAATGTAGTTCATCAAAAGTTTTATATGACTCAATCCATTCTCAGCTAAAGCCTCTCCTTTTTTTAAATCATTAATTAAATCATCAAAGCTATCATATTCAACTTTCTTTATTTCCTCACTCTCTTCAGCTCTCTTTTTTTTTGTTGACTCCATTTTACTTTCAATATTACCTGCCATTTTATTTACAGCCTGTTTAAATTTCTTTTCTATCTTACTACTAAAATCGCACCTCTCACATTCATTTTCAGAATTAGATATTTCTTTATCTTTAACACCTATAAGTTGGAGCGTTGCCCCTTTATCACTAAAGTTTATCTTTATATTTTTATTTATTGAAGGATCACTATCAACTTTCAACCCTTGATTAAAATACTTATCAATTTTTTCTTTCGCTTTCCCGCTCGCAACAATACCCCATGATTTATTTATTTCTGCCCAGCCATTCTCGCCATTGTTTTTGGCTGTTTTTATTTTATTGATAATGATATCGCTTTTCCCTTCGAAAACCCTTGGGTTTCTGGTTATTGCTATTACCATCTCATTCAATGACATAGTTAGATATTTTTGTTCATCAAATTTTTGTTTTCCAAAAATTGGCATATCAATCCCCCTCTAACATTCGTTTTATTTTTAAATAAAAATTTATATATCATAAAAATAGTATAGTGATAGATTAGTCTTTTATATCAAATAACGATTATAAAACGTTTACTTTATTTCATCGTTTTTTATGTAATAAGTCTTATATCTCATTGACATAAAATAATTTTGATGTGATTAATATATTCTAGAAACGACAATAATGAGTAAAGTAATGAACAACGTAACCATCCGCAGAGCAACACTGAACGATGTGCCTGCAATCACCAAAATGCACGCGGACTATTCGGCGTATGCCAACACCTTACAACTACCATACCCAACAGAAAAAACATGGGAAGCACGCCTTGGGACGAATGACCCACTCGTCACCCAGTTTGTCGCCACCATTAATGAAGAAGTTGTGGGTTTGCTGACCATCAGCCAGCTGGGTCAAGTTCGCCGTCGCCATGTGGCCACTTTCGGTATTACCGTCAGTGAAGCTCACCAAGGCAAAGGAATTGGTTCACAACTAATGCAAGTGATGGTGGATTACTGCGATAACTGGTTGAATGTGCGTCGTATTGAATTGGAAGTATTTGCCGCCAACGATAATGGCATTAGCTTATATAAGAAATTTGGCTTCGAGCAAGAAGGTAGAATGCGTGATTATGCATTCCGTGATGGGCAATACGTTGATGCCGTGATGATGAGCAGGATAAAAACTAATAATTAAAAAAATGCCACGCTATACGTGGCATTTTAAAGAAATCATCTCGGTATTTTGCTAACGACTATTTGTCGCCTAACAGCACCGAATCCAGCGCAATTTCAATCATTTCGTTGAATGTTGTTTGGCGTTCGTCAGAAGTGGTTTGCTCGCCTGTTTTGATGTGATCAGATACAGTACAGATAGCCAGTGCGCGCGCACCGTATTCTGCCGCAACACCATAGATACCCGCAGCTTCCATTTCAACACCTAAGATGCCATATTTTTCCATCACTTTGAACATGTCTGGATCTGGCGTATAGAACAGGTCAGCAGAGAACAGGTTACCCACACGGACGTTAACTTTTCTGGCTTTTGCCGCTTCAACCGCGTTGTGAACTAAATCATAATCTGCGATTGCCGCGAAATCTTGGTCTTTGAAACGCAGGCGGTTAACTTTAGAGTCTGTGCAAGCACCCATACCGATAACAACATCACGCAGTTTCACATCATCCATCACTGCACCACATGAACCTACACGGATAATCACTTTCACACCGAAATCGGTGATCAATTCTTTTGCATAGATTGAACAAGAAGGGATACCCATGCCGTGACCCATAACAGAAATCTTACGACCTTTATAAGTCCCTGTAAAACCTAACATGCCACGAACATTGTTCACTTGACGGACATCTTGCAGGAAAGTTTCTGCGATGTATTTTGCACGTAATGGATCACCTGGCATCAGAACGACATCAGCGAAATCACCCATTTCTGCATTAATATGTGGAGTTGCCATGATTATTTCCCTTTAAACAATAAAATTTTTTAAAATAAATAAGGTGGTCCCCCACCTTATTATTAGAATCAGTATGCCATTACCCTAAGCAATGTAAATTTTAGCCAACACCG